>CBINDO010000343.1:0-8621 GCA_966249405.1 uncultured bacterium
TCAGGTTAAGCCAAGAACCGGGGGGCGCTAGCGCCCGCGTCGACCGCGGCGGACCGGATCTTTCCGAGGTGCTGGGACCCGACGTCACGCGGCTCGGCTGGCTGCGGATGACCCGGACACCGTTGGACCGTCCATGAAAATACACGTAGACAGGGACAGCGTTTGCGCAGCGGACGACATCGATTCGCATGCGCGGTGGGTCGTGGTGCCCGACGAAGCCGACCTCGAGCGCTTGGTGGCTAGCGTACTGGCCGTGTTCCCGCTGCCGAACATTCAAGGCGGTCGCGCTACTTGGTGTGTCACGTCTGGGCGACCGATCGCGGTGATCGCGCAACAATGGGCCGCCCCAAAGATGGTGTCCTGGCGCCCGCGCGGGGTGGCCGAGTGTGAACATCAGGAAGGGAACGTCTGCTTGTACTTCAGGTACGTCGTGCAGCACGACCCGGACGTCGTTCTGGATGTGCTCCGACGGACTGCCGTCGACTGACGCGGCGGATGGGAGGTCGTTGGGCGAAACTCGCCGTACCACGCGTTAGGAAAGCGCGACGCACCGACACGAACGCTGGCAGGTGCATCGCGACGCAGGCCAGCTCGAGAGCAAAGTGTCGTGGGCCCGTGCTGAAGCGGGCCCCTGGGACGGTCGGAAACGAAACTGACGTTACTTGACGCGACCGAGGACGGCTTGGGTGACGTCCCACGCGGGGTCGACGTACAGGACGCCGCCTGTCTTCGAATCGACGAGCATGCCGACGCCGGTCTCGCGGGCGTAGGATTGGAAGGTGGGCGCCAAGGTCTGCAGCACCTTCTGCTGGGTGCCGGCGAAGCGCTTCTGAGCCTCTAACTCGGCCTCTTGGAGCTTGCGGCCAATCGCCTGCACGCGCTGGCCGTATGCCTGCATCTCTTCTTGGGTCGCCGACGGGCCGAGTTGACGTTGTGCCTGTTCCAAGCTGGCTTGTTCCTTCTGGAGCTCGGCCTGCTTGGACTTCTGGAAGTTCTGGAAGTCGGTGAGCACGGCCTTGGCGCTGCTCGACTTCTGAATGACGGCATCGAGATCCACCGCGCGCACGTGAACGGCGCCGCCCTGAGCTTGGGCGGACCGCGTATTGGCGAAACCCGCGCCCATGGCGACGGCTACTGCAACGACGGAGACAACGGTGGTGAGGTACTTGGCGGACATGCTCTCTGTTCTTTCTTTGACGACTACTGAGGTCGGAGGAGTAGTTACCCGAGTCGAGTGACGTGCGGGAGCCGAATGTAGTCTTTAGTCGGTTGGACGGAGCCGCCCGATGGCAGTTCTGAACCAACGAGGAAATCTCCATTTGTCTGGCCCGCGCGCCGGCTCGGGACGCGTACGGAGCCCGCTGGGGCGGCTCCAGCCGGCGGCGACGAAGAAAAATGGAGGGCACTGGCACTCCTGCATTGCTGCCTTCTACGTTGGTTTGGTAGGTAGCCTGCCCGAAAATTCTTCCGGTGTCGTCTAATGGCAGGACAAGGGACTTTGAATCCCTGAATCGTGGTTCGAGTCCACGCGCCGGAACAAGGCGTCCAATAGACGGGGAGTGATACGCGGGCATCCTGCCTAAACCCGCGTAGCCCCCGTCGAAGCCGCATCTGCGGTGTTTCGCTTTGCGACGTCCCAATGCTCTGGTGAAGGGTCGTCCATGTGGGCCGTGGCGCGGCGGACCGGGAACAATCGTCGGGCTGGCCGCGTTGGAGTCGAGACGAGCCGCGAGCTCGGCCGCGTCGTGACCCTCCCCCGCCCTCTCGCCCGCGGAAACAGACGGCGACGGCGGCTCGGCGCCGTCCGTTTGGGCGACGTCACGCGGCGCTGCAGGTGGCCTTGGGCCAAGGTGAGAGATGCTAGCCGTGCACCTACAGCTCATTGAGAAACAGTGACTCTTTCGCCGCAGTGCTGTGGAGCTCCGCTACGTTTCACCGTGAAACAAAACCGCCCCAGTCGTGTGGGTGGGTGGTGGGTGAGCCGCTACCATTTATACGAATACCCTTAACTTGCGGAGGCTCGTGGGTTGTCGATTCGCTAGGCTGTTTCGGGTTGAGGCTCACAATCATCTCAACCATTCAACACAAAAGGATAACAGCAAATACCATGAAGACCGGGTCCATCGCCTCCAACCTAGTGGCACTGTCGCTGGGCGCATTTCTCACGGCGTGCGGCGGCGCCGAAATGAACGACGGCTCACAACTCTCGAGCGAGGATAACTTCGACTCTGAAGAGATGGTGGGTAGCTTCGACGAGGTCGACCAAGAGGTCACCGTCTGCGACGACACCCAATACGATCACTGGAGGTACCTCTCGGGCCTCGCTGTGGCAGCTGCGAAGGAGCTGGGTCGTTGGAATGCCGCCAAGGACTTTTACAAGGAGAACACCAACGTCAACCCCCGCATTTTCTTGAGCGCGGAGGGCCTGGCTCGCTGTAATCCCACTGGTTGCCCGAACGTCTCCGCAATTCTACAGATGCAGAACATGGAGACCGCTTACGTGGGCCGCCACGATCCATTGTTGCTTCGTCAATACATGGTCACGTACCACACTCGCCAAGTGCTGAATGGTGGTGCGTCCCCGAACCACACGCTCACCTTCCTGCGTAGCGAACCCGACCTGTGCGGGTTGCGTTACTACTTTACGGTTGGTGGCGGCACGTCGACGACGACCGGCATTAGTGGAACCTCGGAGCTCAAAGCGACGAGCGCCTACAAGTGCATGGACATCGTCGGTAACACCTCGAACGATGGCGCTCAAGTTCAGCAGTATTCCTGCAGCGGTGGTGCCAACCAGAAGTTCACTATCGAGGCTGTCGGTTCGAATTACCGCTTGAAGGCGAACAACTCCGGCAAATGCCTGGGCGTCGCGAACAATGCAAGCAACGACGGAGCGTTGCTCGAGCAGCGCTCCTGCGGCGCCAACAATTCCCAGCTGTTCAACCTGACCAGCAAGGGGAACGGCGCGTTCGAGATCAAGAACGTCCAAAGCGGTAAGTGCATCGACATTCAGGGCGGCGGCACCTCGGACGGCCAACGCGCGCAGCTCTACTCGTGCCACGGCGGTGCAAACCAAACCATCCAGGCAACGGGTTTCAGCAGCGGTACGTCTACCACGAGCTCCGTCAATCCCTCGACGCTTTGGAATCAACTGAAGTTCGCGGGTGAGGTCGACAACAAGTACCTCATGTTCAGGTCCGATGCGACCACCGTCAGCATCGACCCCATGGGTACCGTAGTCGACGGCGGCTCGGGTTCGAGCAGCGGCGCTTGCTACACAGGCGCAACTGTGTACAGCACCACGAACATCGCTGGCTCTTGCTGTACGGTCAACAGCGTCTACGGCACGTTGGCCCAGAGTTCGTTCAACACCAAGATGTTCACGTGTAGGACTAACTAATCACGGACGTCTGAAACGTTGAGCTGAACGGAAAGGAGCCGGTCGAAAGACCGGCTCCTTTCCGTTTTGTGCGTCATGGGAAATGAGTACATCTGAGGACGTTCACGTCTGCAGGTGTTCCGAGAGACGTAGATACGTCCCAGCACGGTTCGCCGGTGCGTCAACGAGGCAATGTGCGCCAGCGCCTCGAAACAGAGCGAAGACACCTACCTCATCCGTTCACATCCATCGGTAGTGAACGTGAACTGTGCCGCAAATTATGCGCACGCCACCATGTTTCACCTAAGGGTTCCGGCACAAAACAAAACAGTCGAAGATGTAGGCGCGCACACCACCATTCGATCGCATTTCATTCAGGTCCGACCGGCTCTCGGGTTGTTACTTGGCTAGGATAACGTGTGAGGCAAGACTCTAAATGTCTCACATCACACACGCACAAGGATAAACAACAATGAAACACTGGTCCATCGCCTCCAACCTAGTGACGTTCTCACTAGGTGCATTGCTCTCGGCGTGCGGCGGCGCCGAAATGAACGACGGCTCACAACTCTCGGAAGGCAACGTCGCTTCCGATGACGCAATGAGCAGCATCGACGAAGTCGAACAAGAAATCACGGCCTGCGACGATAACCAATACGACCACTGGCGCTACCTCTCGGGGCTAGCCGTGGCGACCGCGAAGGAACTCGGTCGTTGGAACGCGGCCAAGGATTTCTACAAGGAGAACACCTACAACAACCCCCGCATCCTGCTCAGCTCAGAGGGCTTGGCCCGCTGTAACCCAACGGGGTGCCCCAACGTTTCGGCGATTCTGCAGATGCAGAACCTCGAGACCGCGACCGTGGCGCGGCACGACCCGCTGCTGCTCCGTCAATACATGGTCGCCTTCTACGACCGCCAGAAGGGGTCACCGGCGCCTGCCCATGCGCTCACGTTCGTCGGCACGGAGCCCGACCTATGCGGCCTTCGCTACACCTTCGAGGTCGAGGGCGCTACCACGTCCACCACGACGACCACTACTTCCGCCGTCAGCGGCTCTTCGGAGTTCAAGGCGACGAGCGGATACAAGTGTTTGGACGTCGTTGGGATCAGCGGCAACGATGGCGCTCAGATCCAGCAGTACTCCTGTGGCGGCGGCGGCAATCAGCGGTTCACGGTCGAGGCGTCCGGATCGGCGTACCGACTCAAGGCCAACCACTCGGGCAAGTGCCTGGGGGTCGTGAACAACGCGACCAACGACGGCGCCTTGCTCGAGCAACGCAGTTGCGGAGCCAGCAACTCCCAACTGTTCCAGCTGAACAGCAAGGGCAACGGCTCGTTCGAATTGAAGAACGTGAACAGCGGCAAATGCGTCGACATCCAAGGTGGCGGCTACTCGGACGGCCAGCGCGCGCAGCTCTACAGCTGCCATGGCGGAGCGAATCAGACGTTCCAAGCTACCGGTCTAGCCGTCGGCTCGTCGAGTTCGAGCAGCGTGACGACGACCTCGTCGTCGGTGTCGCCAGCAACCCTCTGGTCACAGCTGAAGTTCGCTGGCGAGCACGAGAACAAGTACCTGATGTTCAAGTCGGACGCGACCACTGTCAGCATCGACCCGATGGGCACGGTGGTTGACGGCGGTTCATCGTCGAGCAGCGGCGCCTGCTACAGTGGAGCGACCGTCTACAGCACGACCAACGTCGCAGGCAGCTGCTGCACCGTCAACAGCGTCTACGGTTCGTTGCGCCAGACGGCGTTCAACCCGCGTATGTTCCAGTGCAAGTAAGCGAGTAATCCGATAGTTGCCTGGGAACACCCGGTCACCAGGCATTGGGGAGGAGTCGATTGTGAGTAAGACTCCTCCCTTCTCGTATTTTGTAGCCACTCGCTCTTTGGCGCGAGTGCCCCTTCACTTGGCGGTGAGCTCGTGAACCAGTTCGCGAACGTACGTGACGTTTGCCGGAGGGATGTGGGGCATGACGCCGTGACCAAGATTGAAGATGTGGCCCGGCTTCGGCCCAGCGCGGTCGATGACCTCTCGAACCCGCCGTTCGAGCAAGGGTCGAGGTGCAGCCAGCAGGTGCGGATCCAGGTTCCCCTGCACCGCTACCGAATCACCCAAGCGAGCACGCGCCACGTCGAGCGGAGTGCGCCAATCAACGCCGATCACGTGACCGCCGGTGTCGCGCTGCAATTCGAGCAACGATCCCGTGCCGGTACCAAAATGTATCACCGGGACGCCCGTGGTGGCCAAGTCATCGAACACCGGTTTGAGATACGGCTGAATGAACTCGACGTAGTCCGTGGGTGATAGGTCGCCGATCCAAGAATCGAAGATCTGAACCGCCTGAGCGCCCGCCTCGATTTGTGCGCGCAAATAACGACGGATCACTTCGCTGAGCTTCTCCATCAACGAGCCCCACACCAACGGTTCACCGTACATCAAGCCTTTGGTCTTGATGTAGTGATCACTCTTGCCGCCTTCGATTAGATAACTGGCCAACGTGAACGGCGCGCCTGCAAACCCGATCAGCGGCGTCTTGCCGTCGAGCTCACGACGGATGAGACGGATGGCCTCGAGCACGTGACCCAGGCTCTCCTCGGGGTCCACCGGTCGGAGCGCAGCGACGTCGGCCGCCGACCGCACCGGCTTGTGCACGATGGGCCCCTCACCTTTGGCGAACTCGAAGGGCGCACCCATGGGCTCGAGGGGCAACAAGATGTCGGCAAACAAGATGGCCGCGTCGACCTTGTGCGCGATGACGGGTTGCAGCGTCACCTCGCAGGCGACCTCGGGACGCGCGCAGATCTCGAGCAGCGAGTACTTCTCGCGCACCTTCATGTATTCGGGCATGTACCGGCCCGCTTGACGCATGAACCACACGGGAGTGCGGTCCACGGGCTTTCGCCAACACGCTCGCAAGAATCTATCCCACATGTTGTGCCGTTTACACTCGCGACGCGCAGGACAGAAAGAAATTCGGCGCACGGACGCAAAACCAGCGGCGTCGTGCGCGACGACGGACGCTCAACGCGGCTAACAGCCCACTTGGCCGTCTTTCAATGCGGGCCTGCCCCGCTTTTGACCGCCGCAGGCACACCGTCGACGGGGTCCACCTCGAAGGCATACGGCGGGTCGAAGCTGGCGCCACCGCCGCCCTCGGCCCGATCGCCGCTGACGTTGGTGTACACGTTCGCCATCGAGCCAGTGCCCAACTCGATGAAGGCCGTCTCCTCGTTGGAGTCGTTGTTGAACTGGTGCGGACTGTCGACCCCGTCGAAGGCGTTGGCTTGCAGCAAGATCGAAGCTTCGATGCCCGCGCGCACGCAGTAGTTCGACGCGCTCGAGTTGTAGTAGTTGTTGAACAGGTGATTGCGGCCGTAACGCACGCGCGGCTGCCGCTCGACGACGTTGTCGGCCCACCAGTTGTGGTGCCAAGTGACGTTCAACGGTCGCGTCCCGGGCCAGCCCGTCGGCTCCGAGTCCGTCCCACCGACGAGGTTGCTGAAGCGGTGTCCGGAAGCCCCCGTAGAGTCGCTGCCAACGTCGTCGGTGCGTGGAGTATAGGAGAACTTGGTCCACGAAACGGTGACGAAGTTGGCGTCGTTGGTGATGTCGAGGTTGCCGTCGGTGCCGTCTTTGACGGAGCAGTGGTCGACCCAGACGTGATGTGCGTCCCCATTGACGCCGACCGCGTCGCTACCCGACGAGCAGCCTTCGCCAGCGTCGAAGGCCGGATCTTTGGAGCAGTTCCCCACGCCGTACCCCGAGATCGTGAGGTTACGCATGATGACGTTGGACGAGCCCGAGCCAATGCTGATCGAGCCCTGCACGTGCGCGCCGCTCGAGCAGCCGATGATCGTCTTGTTGGAGCCGACGTCGATTGCACCAGGGGTCAACTCCCCTTGCACGTAAACGACCCGCGGCGTCGCGTCGCGAACCGCCGCGTTGAGCTCGGACAGAGACGTCACGAGCACGGCTTCGCCGTCGCCACCGCCGGTCGTGCCGCCGCCCTCCGCCGCCCAACCGATGGGCGCGGTGTCCGTGAAGATGTACTCGGGCACGGCACAAGGCGCATCTCCCGGCATGACTGGTACGGTGCTGGTGTCGTCGCTGGTCGTGGCCGGGTCGGTAGTCTCGGGCGGCTCACTAGTTACCGGTGGTTGAGTAGGATCGGGCGATGTCGGCTCGGGTGGAGATTGCGATGGGTCGCGCTCGCACCGACAATAGTCTGATTGATGGCCGGAATCGCATTCGACGGCGGGACGCTCGGCGTCCGCGGCGCATTGGCCCTCTACGTCTTCGTACGCCGCCGCGCAGCGCAAGTTCGCCGCGGCGCACACCTCCGAACACCCACTCCCGTCCGTAAACACGACGCCACAACCGTTCGCGGTCTCACTGCACACCTGATAACCCGCTTCAACTATCGCGCCGCAGTCGACCGGGGGCGCTGGTGGGGGCGGTGCCGGCGGTTGGCCCACGGTATTGGATGACGTGGGGCCGCTCGTGTTGGAAGGCGGCGTCACTCCTCCCGGCGTAACGCTGGGGACGCCCGGGACGATTGGCGTCACTGGGTTACCGGGCATGGACGTGGCGCCGGGGGGCGGCGTCTGAGATGTCGGCGTTCCGCTCGGCGCCCCCTGCGGCGTGACCGACGCTCCGGGGTTGGTGCTTGGGGTGAAGCTCACCGATGCAGAAGGATCGAGCGGTGACTGGGATTGCTGACTCTGTTCACCCGAAGAACACCCAACCACCCCCCAACCGAGGAGTAGCCCCGGTGCACCGAACCTCTTGAAAGCTCGAACCATGTGACCTTATGCGAAACCTCGCAGCGTCGATCGCGACTTCTCGCCGTCTTTCGATTCTTTTCGTGGCGACGATGCGAAGATGCCAGCGAAAAGCTCGACCGCGGAGCGAGCTCCATCAGACGGATGACGAACGCAACGTTGGTCGTGGTGATGCAACGATCGTCGGGGCCGTCGCAGCAGAGAAGAATTGCACAGCGCGGGTGCAATCACCAAACGCCCCCGGGGCCAGGCGCGGCGCGGCTCTCGCACGCAGGGTGAGCTCGACGTGACGCCGCGAACCAGCTTGGGGTTGGGCCCAGCACCACACGTCGTGACACGGCTCCCTCCCACCACTGGCGCGCCCTTTGAAAGAGCACGCGGTTCGAACGCTCGTTGCAGAGCGCGAACGGACGAGACTCAGGAACCTTCGCCGGTCGGTGCGACCTTCCACGGA
>CBINDO010000344.1:0-8525 GCA_966249405.1 uncultured bacterium
GTCCTCGAGGTACCCGATCAGCGACCCCACGAGCATGTCGGCCTGAGGCTCGGTCCGTCCGTAAGACGGCTGCGCGAGTTGCTGGACCGCCTGACCCAAGACGTAACTCGGCGTGAGTCCCGCGTGTAGAAGAGGCCGAATGTGAACGAAGACGGCGCGTGGTCCCAGTCGCCAGCGCACTCGCGAAAAGAGGTGAGTTTTGCCTGTACCTGGCGGACCCAATAACACGAGCGATTCCGACCGCAGCTGCGCGGCCTTGGCGCTCGCGACCTCCCTGATGCCCGCGATTCGTGTCTCGATCAACGAACTTGCCGCTTGATTGAGCTCCGGCAAGTCGACGACAGCCGCCACCCAGGGATCGGCATGTAACGCTCCTAGGAAACTCTCCTCCATGTCTCACTCCTCCAGCAAAAGGACCCAACTGAGCGGCACTCCGCCCGCTCCCCTCGGACACAATGCCGCGTCTTCGGCACTCAAACGCCCAAGCCCGCCTTCGGGGCGCAATTCGAGCGCCCCTCGGCGAAACTCCGAAAGCAAAACTTCGATCACTTCATTCGAAGTCGCCCGCTCGCGCAAACGTCGGCTCACCTCTGGAATGCTCGCCAGCCGTGAATCTTCGTCACGCAGGGCCAAGATCGCCCCCCGCAGGGCCACGGGCAGCGGAACCAACGGCTCAGCCTCTTTGCTGCGCCCCTTGCCCAGCAAACTCTTGACGGTGTCGAGTTCCGCCGCCAGATCGGCATCGAGCACACTGAGCGCGAGTTTATCTTTACGCGCTTTTTCGAGCCAAAGGACAGTAGCCTTCAGCTTCTTGGCGATCGTCTCGAGTGCGCGGGGTTCGACCACGTGCTCACTCGTGCTCACCAGACACGGCTGCTTACCTCGCAGTACGAGTTTGACTTTGGATGTTCGGCGGAGTTCGGCAACGAACTCTTGCAGGTCTTTGGCACTCGCGCCTTTGAGTCGCTTCTTCAAATCGGCCACCGGTATTGGCCGACCCTGCGCCGACAATTTCCCGAATTGAACCGCCAACGCGACGCGAACACCCTTCGACGTCGGTTCATACCCCTCGCCGCACAGTCGTTGCACCACCTGTGGTCTGACAGCAGCAGCACCAAGCTGTGCACCCGTGGCCATGCCCTTCGCCTCGAGAAGAGTCCGTGCACTCGCGACGGCCGCCTCCAGTTGTTCGGCCAGGTCGACCTTGCGTCTGCTTGCCATGGCGTCGAACGATACACGGTGGGTGCCGTCATGGCACCTGTGAACGGCGCGACCCGAGTCACTAGCGGACATTGAATGTCATCCGGAGGGCTAGCGGGAACGACTGAGACCAAGGCTCCCAACGTGGCGACTTGACACGGTTTTGGGGGAGCGAGTCAAAACACGAGGCCCGAGTTGCCCGGAGTCGGCCCTGAACGAAGGCCTTAGCCGCCACGCGCTGAGCTCACGCGCCGCCCCCTCCGCGTTGCTGGCTCAGAATGAAACAACGCGGTCGCCTCCGGCGAAGCTGGTCGGCTCCGGCGAGGTGTTCACTTAGCGATGTGCCCCCGAGCTACGAAAGTTGCGTTCTCTCGCCTAGGCTCCGGAGTTGAAGATTGGTCTCACCGCGACCCCCGCCGCGCACACGACGGAGATTTTCGGCAAACCCACGTTCCAGGACGGCACCGCGAGGCGGTGATTGACGGGCACCTCATCGACGACGCGCCGCCGGTGAACCTCGTCACCAAGTTGGCCGAAGAAGGGATTCATTTCGAAAGGGGCACCCAGGTGTCCTTGACGCATTGGACGGACGATGGAGCCGCAGACGCAATTCGTTTGGGACCATCACGACGAACTCTTGCGAGTGAGTCGCGGTACCGCAAGGGCAACAAGCCGGAGGACCATCTCGAGGCCTTCCAGCGTTTCGTGCGCGAGAACTTGAACCAATTCTCGGCATTCATCGTCGTCGCCCAACGACCACAATAGTTGACGCGCGCCCAGCTCAGAGAAGTGGCGCTGCTGCTCGACACCAAAGGGTTCAGCGAACGCGGTTTACAGACGGGTGGCGAGAAAAGACCAACCAAGACATCGCGGCGACCGTTCTCGGATTCATTCGCCAAGCCGCGATTGGTGACCCGCACGCAACTGGCTCGAACGCATCGGTAAACAAGTCACGAAAGAAAAGGTCGTCGGTCGCGCCGCCCTAGACGAAGGCCAATTTGCGACCAGAGGTGGCTTCGATCGCTTGAAAAAGGTGTTTGAGGGTAAGTTGGAGCAAACACTCCAACGACTGAGCGAAGAGGTTTGTCCGCCGGGCGGGGGAAGGTCACTCGACTTGAATTGGCTCCAAAGCTGCCTCGGAATCAAGGTCTTGGGATAGCCGCTCGGTCGAGCTCTTCGAGCAACGGATAGTCGCCGTTCTAAACCGGAAACGTGGCAAGCGAAGTTTCGAGCCCCACTCCGCGGCTACGTGTCCGCCCTTCTCCCCTCACTCGCCCACATCTTCTTCGCCAAGCCAGTGAACCACCTCGCACACCTGTTCAGCCACAGCCACTACCGCACCCGGGCCCCCGATGCGCATGATGAGAGCGGCACAATCAAGAATACCGCCGGGACCGATGAAGGTGCGTTCCAAGTCGGCCTCGGGGTCTCTCCCCAAGGTGAGTCCCATCAGCAGGGCCGCGTCGTTTCGGCTCATCCATGCCGCACACGAGAAGATCCAAGGTCTTGAACCGCTATCACCATGATCGAAGTAAGCATCCATCGCCGCCACCACAGCCTGGTGCTGTTTCGCGGGCGAAGCGTACCTGGCCAAGTCTGCAAACGACTCGGCCCGATGTGCTCCCGTCGTGGCTTCTGCGAGTTCCCAAGCTCGCTCTTCTCCGAACGCCAGAAACGCCGCCCCCGCGCCGCGCAAAGGTGGCCACCCGAGTGTATAAGCGTTCCCTGCAGCCCGAATCACTTCGATATCTTCGGCCGTGATTCGCCGCTCACACACGCTCCTCCAGAAAGCCTTGGGTGGCACCGGCACGGGTTTCCCACAAGCGGCTGGTACACTTTCGAGTAGATGCTGAAGCTCGTGAGCTCGTTCGGGAGCCTCTTGCTCCAAACCAAGCAAGAGTGCGGCCGCCATCGAACGCAGTTTGGTTGGTGCGGTAAGCTTCAACCTCGGTTGGGTGTACGGGCCTTCGAAGCTCGGTTTGTCGTGACGGCTTCCCTCCTTTTCGAGCAGCACTGCCTGACACGCCACGATGCGTGCGTACAAACCGATGGCATCGACGAGTGCATCGTTCGTTCCTGTGCCCTCGGTCTCGCACTGCTTCCAGATCTCTTCTTCCGCGGCCTTGCGCGCCAGTTCCAGGTCACCGAGATATCCTGACAGTGCGTCGTCGAACTTCGACCACGCGGAGAGCCACCCCGCGCTCACCACGAACCGCCACCCCTGATACGGTTCCCCGAGACGCGACATGTGCAGGCAAGTCGTACGCACAGCATATTCGGTCAGCGTATCTGACCTGCCGTGCTCGACATCTTCTCGCACTCGAGCAACCAGGGCAGCATCAAGCGCCTGAGTGCCCCACTTCTCGAGGAGGCGCGCTTGAAGGCAGTCGCTGCTCAGCAACAATTGCCCTGACTCGAGACTGTGGACACTGGAGCGCCACGCTTCGGCGTTCGTATCAACCCCCCGCAGGGCTACGAGATCCACCGAAAAATATCGCTCGAGCTCTTGCGTCAAGATCGGAGCCAGCGCGGCGGAAAGTGGTTGTAGGACGAACCGTAGATGCGTGAGACGGGGTTCGACTTCGTTCGCGCGGCTGGTTTGCGGCCCTGCTTCCAAGCGATGTCCGATGACGTCGGTAGAGTCTCTCTCCCAATCCAGCTCCTCCAGGTAAGGCTCGACCCCGCCCGGAACATTCAAGCCGACTTCGACGTCAGCAACAACCAGTATACGCACTCCTTCGCCCGCGTTCCGCACCCACCACCCTAACTCTGACGCACCCCAACCGACTGCGTGCTCTAGCGCGTCGATCACCACCAACAACATGGGGCCCTCTTCGTCTCTCCCCAGGCACAAGCCAAACGCCGAGCGCAGCTCGTCCATTGATCGAGGGTTCGAGAAGAACCGCACCTGTTGATCGAGTTGTCCATACAACAACTGAAGCGCCTTGCGTTCAGAGGCTGTCCCTAGTCGCCTGCTGACCGGCAAGTACAGCACCTCGACGTCGGGCTGCCGCGCGACCAGCGACTGCACCCAAGTTGCGACTACGGAGTAACACTCACTTCTGGGGCGAGAAAGCAAACACCTGGCGTTACCTCGTTCGAACCACTCATCTAGGGCGGCAAGTGTCGTTGGGGCAGCGGGTTCACTTCTCGCTGCGCTCCGCCATTCGCTCCAGAATTCCAGCAACCCGACGTCAACGGCTGCCGCGGACTCCGGCTTCCCAATCAGCGACTTTACCATCGAAACACTGCCCATCGCGATCAGCCTACGCCACACTCTGCCAACTGACTAGCGACGTCGCCGCCCCTTCTTTTTCGAATCCTGCATTTGCGCCTTCGAGGTCGGCACATACTCACTTGACCCGTCCCAATCTCCGGGCGGCTTGTCCTTTGCTTTGCGATTGTGCGCCTTGACTCCGGCAGTAATACCCAACTCCGTTCGAAACATCTCAGCACAGTTTGGGCACGGGTTGGCAGCCAATGTCTCATCACCCTTCCTCCCTTCGTACGTTTCGATGGTGTACCCCTCTTCGTTGAACAGCTTGGCGATATCTCCCTTCCCGATCCCCTTTTTCGCCATCAGGTCGTGGAGCGCGGTTGTTTCTGCGCAGGATCCTCGACCAAATTGCGGACTGCCAACCCCACCTCCTTCGGCGAGGTTGTGACCTTCCGCCACCACCTTCCCGCTTCCGTCCCTGATGACGGAGTACATCAGCCCCTCGACGTCTATGGCCGAGGTGGGGCAGTTGTTGGCGTAGACAAAGGCGTTGATGCCGCCGATCAAACCGATCGGGTCTGCGCTGATGTATCGACCAGCCCTGGGGTCGTAGTATCGGTGCCGATTGTAGGAGAGGCCCGTCTCGTCGTCGGAGTACTGACCGCGGAAGCGAAACGGGGTCGTGACTGCTGCGTCACTCCGTGCCACGTCACCCCAGGCGGACTTTGCGACGCGCACAACGCGACCGTCCGGGGCGACGAGTAGCTCAGGAGCTCCAGAATCGTCGTTGAGATAGTGCCACCAGGTTGACGTTGCCAACGCGTCTCCCCGCATCTCCTCGTCACAGTGCATCATCGGCACGGTACGACGCGCTTCGAACACGTAGGTTCGACGTCGCGTGACGTCGGGTTCCGCCGTTGTGGTCGTGGTTTCGTGAAGGAGCGCGTGGCCATCCCAAACGTACCTCGTCGTTCGCTCGCGCAACGCGCCCCCCTCGTCGTTCCAGGTCGCGCGCTTGACGAGGCGGCGCCCCAACGGGTCATACGAATAATACACCGTCTGGCCGTCGGGCGTCCGCGTTACCGCTAGCTGACCTCGCCCGTTCCACACGTGTTCCGTCTTTGCGCCATGCCTGCGGTCCACGGTGGAGCACAGCTGCGCGCAGTCATCGTACACGTAGTCGAAGCCTGCGTCTTGGACCAACCGATCACCCGTGTAGTAGCGCGCCCCCCCTGGGTCCACTCGATTGCCGTCGTGGTCGTAAGCATGGTGCCGCGTGCTGCCCGTTTGATCGGTGACGCCAGCGAGCTGCCCGATCCCGTCGTACTCGAACACCTGACTCAAACGCGCCTGAGCCAACTCGGTCGTGCAATCCGCGAGCAATCCGTTGACGTCGTAACCAAAGGACTGCTCCGCCGAGACGCCCGGCGTTCCTCTAGAAGCGGAGTCACTCACCCTCTGCGAGACAAGACGCCCATCCCACGTGAACGTCCTTTGGATCGCGCTGCCTCCGAGTAAGTCCCGGATCAGCTCCCGGCCCTCGCGGTCGTAACTACTGCGGGCAACGGCGCGTCCGTTCATCATCAGCAGCGATTCGTTGGCCTGCCGCTCCCGCTGCCACTCCAAGTCATATCCCACCGACGAACGCAACCTCCGTGTCTCACCTCTAGCATCCACTTCCCGCGTGACCCGGACGACGTCTGAGCCGACGTACTGAACTTCAGCAATGATTTCACCGAGCACGTCTCGCTCGAATTCAATCCGGCACCCGGAGTCCTCGGCGCTCGACATCTTGCCCCTGACGTCGTAAGCAAAACGCTCCTCGATGCCGTCGGCGTAAGCCCGTCGGACCACGCGACCGAGCAGATCTCGCTCGATTTCCGTCGAGCCGCGAGCATCGGTTACTCGCGTCCGCCGTCCCATTGCATCGTGCTCATAGCGAACTGCTCTACCGTCGAAGAATCGTTCCTCCGTTACCCAACCCCATACGTTCCGCTCGAAACGGTGTACCTCACCCTTGGAGTTAATCACGCAATCGAGCATTCCTTCTCGATTGTACTTCATTTGTGTGATGCGCCCATTGGGCATCACGACGCGGCACAACTTGCGAAGACCCCCATATTCGAGGCGCGTGACGTACCCCAGTGGGTCGACGATCGTCGTGAGGTTTCCGACGCCATCGTACTGGTAGCGAGTCACGCCGTCGTACTCGCCGACTTCCAAGAGCTTACCCGCTATGGAGTGACGGTAGTCGGTCGTCACTCCAGTGTCGTGTTTGACCTGAACGCACCGTCCCCAGTAGTCGTACCGCGCGTCTTCTTGGGTGCCGTTGCGCCGAGTCCTGGTGACAACATTGCCGTGGGCATCACGTTCGAGGCGCTCGAACGATCCATCGTCAAAGCGTGTTTCAATTTCTTGTCCGCGCTCGTCGTAGTGAATCGTCATCGCGGAGTTCTTGGGGTCCACGATCGTTAGGGTCGACTCGCCGCGATACACTTGGGTCATCGAGCCGTCAGGGTAAGTCACTCGGTCGATCTCACCATCGCCCGAGCGCGCGATGCTGGTAGTGTGTCCCAGCGCGTTGGTCACGCTTAGTTCACGCCCGAATTCGTCCCGCTCCCATCGGGTGATCGCCCCCATGGCGTCGATCAGCTCGATCAAGCTGCCATTCTCGTCGAACTTCCGTTCGTAGACGCCACCGACACTGACTGCCTTGTCGACAGTGCCGTTTTCGTTGCCGAAGTAGCGGTGCGTGGTCAGGGAGTCCGTGACTTCCGAGTATCCTCCGTCCTCGAATTCGATGACCGTATGGTAGATCCCTTTCGCTCGAAACCGCGAGTCCGCCAATGTCGCCCCCACCGACGGCGAAAGCGCCGGATCGTCGAAGGAATATCGCCCCCAGGTCTCCGTGCAGCGCCCTTGTGAGTCGTAGGTGAAGTAAAAGGTCAAACCGTTGGCATCCGTGTACGCGGTAAGTCGCCGCTCCGAGTCGTAATGGTAGGTGGTCGCGCCGCCGTCTCCGTCAGTGGCGCGAACCAGACATCCGTTGACGTCGTACTCGAACGAGAAGAACGGCACTCGTTGACAACCGTTGGACTCATCGGCCCCGACGATTGACGTCACATGACCGGCCCTATCCGTGAGCAGCGATAGGACGCGTCCCACTGAGTCGGTAACGGTGACGGAGTCCGCGCGCTGATAGTCGATATCGATATGATTGCCGTGGTCGCCTTCGATCGCCACGAGCGACCATTCACCCGAAACACTCTGCGCGAAGCACAGTCGCCGACCATCCTGACGGTCCAACAAATACGTACCATCCTCCTTGTGAAGGAGCCAGCCTTGAGGACCCAGTGATGCTTCGCCGTCGTCAGGCGTCGGAAACGTGTGCAACACGCCGCTTGCGTCCAGGACCAGGCACTGCCTTCGCTTGACCTCTAACCGCCAACGGAGCGAACTACTCCACCCCCAACCAAAGCCAACGTCGTTCTGGCGCGAGAAGCTCGAATAGCCGCGGGTTATCAGCAAGGGCAACGGACCAGGGAGAAATAAGTCCGTCAAAGGACCGACCGTCACCCGCCCGGTAACCACGTCGACGGGGTCGCCTTTGGTAATCGTTCCGCTGGCGCCGTGCCCGTGGTCGTTCGGACAGCCACCGCCATCGGTCGAGCCGGTCCCGCACTGAGCGGCGGACTTGCTGTCGGCCGTTGCATTCTCCTCCCCGTTCCCCGTACCGGCGCCCTTCTTGCCGCCCTTGCCCTTGCCCCCTCCCGCGCCACTACCGCCGCCTCCGCCACCCCCGGCAGCGACGATGATGCCAGGGCACATGCCTGGAATTGCCGGGATATTCGGCGCTGGCGCAGTCCTAGGCATGAGCCCCTCCCCAGACGCGCACAGGACCGCCCGTGATGATCACAGGCCGCCCGCCTTGCCCATCTACCCCACGCCCGTTTGGGCGCCCAACGCTGATTGCCATGGTCACCTATCGACCGTAGCAACCCGGAATTGCGCAATCAAACGCCATGCCCGGTGAAAAGCCGCACGCCGGTTTTTACCGCCGCTTCTCACCGCCGCTTCTCACCGCCGCTTCTCACCGCCGCTTCTCACC
>CBINDO010000345.1:0-8524 GCA_966249405.1 uncultured bacterium
ATCGTACAACGCGTCGAGCGGGTACATGCGCTCGAAGTCGAGCAGCCCACCCCGAGCCAATTGTCGCGATTCGTCGATTTTTCCGCGACGAAGCAGCGTCTCGAAGATGTTCATCGCAGGCGGCCATATGCCAATGGTGACATTCGCGCCCGCCTCGGCCATGGCCTTGGCAATCGCAAAACCAAATCCAACGTCGTCCGCAACGCCGGCGACAAATGCACGTTTTCCTTCGAGGTTGATTCGCATAGACGCGCAATCAGTACTGAGGCGCGCAACGCCAGACAAGCCAATTTTAAGCCACTCGTCCGCCCGTCGGGACCGCGAATTTCGGTAGCGAAACCGACCGTGGCCGAGCTCCACGGGCCGCGCGACACGGGTCGTCGCCACAAACGCAAGAAACCCCGCCGAGTTCGGCGGGGTTTCTTGGTGCCCAGTGAGCGTTTTACTTGCGTCCCCAACGGGATTCGAACCCGTGTTTTAGCCTTGAAAGGGCCACGTCCTGGGCCGGACTAGACGATAGGGACGAACAGGAGGCGCGTGTTCTAGTGAGCACCGGAACGCATTGCAACACAATTTGTCTGATTTCAGCCGCACAGTTGGTCGAAGCCCTGCATCGCAACGCGGGTCTGCGTCGGACCCGGATGCCGTCGCGCCGGGAGCCGCTAGCCGCCGGCGCTACACGTCGGACGGTGGTGTTGCCTCATCGCGACGACCGCGTCGCGCTTGCTTGGAAGCGTAAGTCCAAATACGGTCGCGGCCATGGGAGTGCCGGCGGCGAGTTTCGAGGTCAAGGACGCTACTCCCGCGACCATCGCCGGCGCTGCGGCAAGAGCCGTGCAAAGCGTCCAGAAGCCCGCCTGCTTGTGGGTGTTCAGCTCCGGCAAACACGCGTTGGTACTCGACGAGGTCGCTCGTCTCCTCGAACAGCGCCTCCCGAAGTTGCCCAAGCTGTTGCTGAGCGGACCAGGTGTGTTGTCCGATCACGGAGAGCTCGAAGGGCAAGACGCGTCCACGGGGATCGTTTGGACTGGAGGCAGCGTCCAATTTCGCACCGCGTCTCACGATTCACTGAGCCAACACGGACTGCGCTGCCTGACTACCAACCCGGCGTCTGGCTTCGCGCCGAGCTGCCTGTTCGTACGCTCCGAGCACTTCAAGCCCGACCTGTTCATCACCAGCCAGCTCCGCGCTCAGGGGGTGCCTGCCTTGTTCGGCGCCGCAACTCACGGCAACCCCGGCATCGTCGTGTGCGACGAGTTCGGTATACGCACCGCCTCCGCGGTCGCCGTGCACACGCGCGGTATCGGTCGAGCCAAGGTGCAAACGACGCACTCCTGTCGGCTGCTCAGCACGCCGCTCCCCATCACGCGCTGCGAGGGGTCGACGGTGTTCGAACTCGGAGGCGAGGCTGCGCTAACGGTGCTCGAACGTTTGGGAGCGCGACTGTCGGGGCGCCCGCTCTTGTTTACCGTGTTGTGTGACGGTCCCGACGACGACCTCGCGCCGCAGGCGTGGCTGGTCCGCGGGATCCAGGGCATCGACCCGGCGCGCCGCGCCTTGTTGATCTCCCACGAGCTTCGCGAAGGGATGCGGATGACCTTTGCCGTCAAAGACTCGATGGCCGCTCGAGACGACCTCGAACGTCGCTGCCGGGCGGCGGTAGGTGAACTGCACGGGGCGGCCGCGCGCTTCGGTCTGTACTTCAACTGCAGTGGGCGCGGACGCAACCTGCACGCGAGCGCGAGCGTCGACACTCGGATCCTACGCGAGCGCTTCCCCGGCGTGCCGTTCGCCGGGTTTCATTCGGCGTTCGAGATCGCGCCGTTCGCCGACGCTCCGGCGTTTCAGATCTATACCGGAGTCCTAGCGCTGTTTTCGGCGCCGAGTTAGCACCGCGTGGCCACGCGGAGAAACGCCCGCCGCACGGTCACGTTTGTTGCGCGCTCGTTCGCTCGGCGGTGTTAAAATCCCCGCCGCTCATGAGTGCCAACGCCAAAGACGTCCTCTTACAACGAGCCCCGGTCAAACGTTTCGGCGCCGCCGATGGCGTATTGGCGGCACTGGTGATTGGTGTGGTGGGGCTCATGATCGTCCCGCTACCCACGTGGCTGCTCGATCTATTGATCGCTGGCAACCTGGCGCTCTCGGTCACGGTGCTGCTCGTGACGCTTTACGTCACGGACGCGCTCAAGATCGCGGCGTTCCCTTCCCTACTGCTGATCACCACGCTGATCCGACTCGCGCTCAACGTCTCGTCCACGCGATTGATCCTCCTCCAAGCGGATGCGGGCGCGATGATCTCTGCGTTCGGCAACTTCGTGGTGCGTGGCAACTACGTGGTCGGCGCCGTGATTTTTCTCATCCTTTCGATCATCCAGTTCGTAGTGATTGCCAAAGGCAGTGAACGCGTCGCGGAGGTTGGTGCTCGATTTACACTCGACGCGATGCCCGGCAAGCAGATGGCGATCGATGCCGAACTGCGTGCAGGCGGCATCGACGGCAACGAAGCCAAGCGGCGTCGCCGCCAGCTCGCTCGGGAGAGTCAATTTTACGGCGCGATGGACGGCGCGATGAAGTTCGTCAAAGGTGACGTGATCGCCTCGTTCATCATGACGCTGATCAACATCTTTGGTGGCTTGGCGATTGGCGTGGGCCAACGCCACATGCCAGCGGTCGACGCGCTCAAGAAGTACGGCTTGCTCACCATCGGGGACGGCTTGGTTTCGCAAATTCCGGCACTCGTCCTGTCGACCGCCGCTGGCATCCTCGTGACGCGCGTCGCCAGCGAGCAAGAGAACAGCGCGCTGGGCGCCGAGATGGGAGCTCAGTTACTGCAAAATCCCAAGGCGCTGGCCGTCGCGGGTTACTTCATTGGGGGCCTCGGCCTCGTACCTGGGCTCCCCATGCTGCCGCTGTTCGTCATTGGCGGCGCGTTGTTCTTGATCTCCCGGTTGCCCAACAAGAGGGAAGACTCGAACTCGGAGACGCTGACGCCCGCGGAGCCCGTCCAGCGCGAAGGTGGTGGGCAGCGTGACGCGCGGTTCGTGCCGGTTCTGGTCCCCTGGTCGCTACACGTAGCCAAGGACCTCGGGCCGCTCCTCGACGACGAGCGAAAGGGCGATCGCATCGTCCGACCGGGCATCAAGGCCGCAACGGGCGCCGTCCGAGAGCTCTTGTTCCGAGATCTCGGGGTGCCCCTCCCCGCGTGCCTCGTCCAAGTCAACGACGGTTTGCCGCCTCGACACCTCGTGCTCTCGTTGTTCGAAGTACCCGCGTTGGAGTTCGACTTGCCCGCCTCCGTCAACGACGGCGACGTTGCGGAAGGCATCCTCGAACGCGTGCTCCCGGTGTTCCGCAAACGCGCCGCGGACTATCTGGGGATCGCGGAAACCCAGGTGCTCCTCGAGCGCCTCGAGCAAATCGCGCCGGCCACCGTGCGGCAGGTCACACCAAAACCCGTTAGCTTGCCGCTGCTCGCCGACGTCCTCCGGCGTTTGGTGGAAGAGAACGTGTGCGTGCGCGATCTCAAAGGGATCCTGGAGGCGCTCTCTCAGGCGGCAACCGCCGACAAAGACCCCCTCACTCTCGCAGAACACGTGCGGTCACAGATGCGCCGCGCATTGACGTTCGAAGCCACGGGCGGCACGGGTTCGGTTTCGGCGTTGTTGCTCTCGTCGGACATCGAAGAGGCGGTCCGGGGCGCGATCAGCCGTACGAGCGCGGGCAGCTTTCTGACGCTGGCGCCGTCCGCGGCGCGCGATATCGTCAAGGCGGTGCGGCGCGCCGTCGAGCAAGCTGCAGCCGTATCGTCCCAAGTCGTGATCGTGACGCAACCCGACGTGCGGCGCTTCGTGCGTAAGCTAATCGAGACGGAGCTACCTTGGCTCCGCGTGCTCTCCTACTCGGAGCTGCTCCCGGAGGTGTCCGTCAAGCCTGCCGCGACCGCGACGATTCGCAACCTTTGATGACGTCGAGTGCACACGCCGTGCCTCACGGCGAGACAACTCGCGCTTACGTCGAGTGCACGCGCCGTGCCTCACGGCGAGACAACTCGCGCTTACGTCGAGCGCACGCGCCGTGCCCCACGGCGAGACAACTCGCGCTTGCGTCGAGTGCACACGCCGTGCCCGGTCGCCCTCAAAAAACCAAAGGCACGGCAGACGGCGAACCTCGGGTTCGTCACGTCCGAACGCCTGCGACGCGTCATTGACGCATCATCTGCATGCGACGCGGCATCTGCCCGCTCCGCTCGAGAGCCTGTTTGGCTTCCTTTTGCAGCATCGGGTGCGTCTTCTTGGTCAAGAAACCGCCGAGCAGACGCGCGTCGATCTCGGTCAGGCGGCGCACCGCCTTTTTCATACCTTTGACGTCACCCGTATAGGCATAGGTAAACGCCCGTGCGCGGTACAGCTGCGGACGCAATTGCGCGAACGCTTCGTCCTCGGGGTTGAACACTTCGAGCACGCCCTGCGCCTTCTTGGCTTGACCCGTGCGCGCCCAAGCCTCGGCGATCACGCTGCTCATCATCGCCTTGCTGCGCGAATCCTGGTGACGCGTCAGATCGATTCCGTCGGCCAGGTCGCGCGCTCGTGAGACGTCGCCCAACATCAGGTGAATCATGCCGCGCTGCGCGCGGGCCTCGTCGGCAACCGTCGGATTGAGTTTGCCGAGGTCGAGCTGTTCCAGCGTCGTCAGCGCCTGCTGCGGATCGCTCTGCATCTGGAGCTGCGCCTTGGCGAACACTGCTGCCGGATCACCGGCCTTGAACTGCGTGTCCAGCTGCGCGATTGCCTTCTCACGGTCGGCGTCGGACTCGACCCCCGCCAAGATCGCCGCGACGCCGCGCGCCTTCTTGGCGCGAGACAACGCCCAGATCACGACGCCCACGAGCGCTAGCGTGAGCACGGCCGCGATCGAAAGACTCACGACCTTGGTCGTCGTCGACTGAGAGAAACCCGCCACCATGCCGAGACCAACCCACACCGCTGCCACGATCAGCCCCACCCGCAGAGCCATCGCGCGCAACGCTTCGGGCTGAAGGGCGTCCTGAGGCGTGGGCGCAGTAGCGGCACTCGGACGGACGGAGCCCTTTTGGGCACGGCGGATCTGGCGGGAGTCGGAAGTCACGGTACGGCCCCTATAGTCAGCCGCGCCACCCCGAGCAAGAGCCGCCACGCGCCATGCCGTAACACCGGAAGCGCGTGTTTACCGCGAGGGCACCTCCGCCCCACAAACGCCGAGCGGGGCAACGTGGATCGCACGTAGCCCCGCTCGAACTCGGGATTTGGTCCCGGTTTGGGACGGCGCCGTGGGTCTGGCGCCACCCCAATTTGGATCAGTTGTCGCTGTTGCCGCCGCCCGTGAGGTTCTTCAGCTGGTCGCCGAACTTCTCGCGGAACAGGTCGCCGAGGGTGCTGCCGCGAGCGGCGTTGCTGCTCTCGCGCTTCATGGTCGTGAGCTGCTCGGCTGCCGGCGTCTGGCCGACGTCGCGCATCGTCAAGGTGAGACGGCGATCCATCGAGTCGACGTTGGCGACCTCTGCCTTGACGACCTCACCCTTGCGGGGCTTGGCGTCATCGGGCAGCTCGTTGTTCGGGATGAGACCCTCGATGCCCGGAGCGAGACGAACGAACACGCCGTACTCGGCGACGCTCACCACCTCGGCCTCGGGGACCACGCTGCCCGGTGCGAAGCGGCTCAGGATGTCGCCCCAAGGATCGTCCCAGATCTGCTTGATGCCCAGGCTGACCTTCTTCTCGTCGTGGTTGATCGAGAGGATGATCGCCTCGACGTCATCGCCCTTCTGGAACATGTCCTGGGGGTGATTGACCTTGGCCGTCCAAGACAGGTCGGTCTTGTGAACCATGCCGTCGACGCCCTCTTCGATGCCGACGAACACGCCGTAATCGGTGATCGAACGGACCTTGCCCTCGACCTTGTCACCGGGCTTGTACTTCTCGGTGAACAAGCTCCAGGGATCGGGCTCGAGCTGCTTGAGGCCGAGGCTGATACGCTTGGCGCGCGAGTCGACCTCGAGCACCTGGCACTCCACCTCGTGGCCCACTTCGAGCATCTTGGAGGGGTGCTTGATCTTCTTGGTCCAGCTCATCTCGCTGACGTGGATCAGACCTTCGACGCCCGGCTCGAGTTCGACGAACGCGCCGTAGTCGGTGATGCTCATGACCTTACCGCTGACCTTCTTGCCCAGCGGGTAGGCCTCTTGCACGTGGTTCCACGGATCCTCTTGGGTCTGCTTCATGCCCAAGCTGACGCGCTCGGTCTCGGCGTTGTACTTGAGGACCTTGACGGTGACCTTGTCGCCGACCTTGAACACTTCGCTCGGGTGATTGACGCGACCCCAGGACATGTCCGTGATGTGGAGCAGACCATCGATACCGCCGAGGTCGACGAACGCGCCGTACTCGGTGAGGTTCTTGATGGTACCGTCGAGGACTTGACCCTCCTCCAACGTCTCGAGGGTGCGCTGCTTCATTTCGTCGCGCTCGCGCTCGAGGAGAACACGGCGAGACAACACGATGTTGCCGCGCTTCTTGTTGAACTTGATGACCTTGAACTCGTAGGTCTGGCCGATCAGCTTGTCGAGGTTGCGCACTGGGCGCAGGTCCACTTGTGAGCCGGGGAGGAACGCCTTGACGCCGCCCTTGATGGTGACCGAGAGGCCGCCCTTGACGCGCTGGCTGATGGTGCCCTCGATGATTTCGTCGCGCTCGCAAGCGCTGGAGATCTCGTCCCACACCTTCATCTTGTCTGCCTTTTCCTTGGACAGACTGATGAGGCCTTCGTCGCTCTCGCGGCTTTCGACGAACACGTCGACGGTGTCACCGGCCTTGACCGTGACATTGCCCGATGCATCAAGGAACTCTTCCTTGGGGATCAGGCCTTCGCTCTTACCGCCGATGTCGATGACGACGGCGTCGCGGGTGACTTGGACAACAAGTCCCTTGATGATGTTGCCCTCGCCGGTAGACTCGGGTGAGCCGCTAGCTTCGCTGCTGGACTCGAAGAGTGCTGCAAAGCTATCGAAGGACTCGCTGTGGGTGCTGGTGGATGGATTCATTGGGTTTGGTTGGATTCTTCTCGCCAGGTAGCTCGGCGGAACAAGCTCCGCCGGGGAGTAAACGCACCCCTGCCAGCAAAAAGGAGGGCGGTCCGTAGCGCGGTTGGCCGGCCGCGTCAAACACGTTATTGAGGCGTTTGCCGATTCCTGACGCGCGTCAGGACGGCTGGAACGGACGCATCAGCGCGGCCACCAAATCCGCCACTGCGCGCACCCCACGGTCGACGTCACTCCGTGACCAGGTGGACCGAACCACGGGCCGGCCAGCCGCCACGTCCGCCTTCACCTTGGACAGCACCTCACGTTCACCGGCGACGTCCGAACCCGGATTCAAGGCCGCCAGCGCCTGCATTGCCGCCACGGCGGTCCGCACCTCCCCAACCCTGTCCGCGCTCAACCCGTCGAAGGCAAGCTCGACCTGCAGCGGATCACCGAGGTCCGCCCAGCCGGTGAGACGCTCGACGGCAGACAGCCAACCCAGTTGGCCGAACGAGCTGGGCGCCGGCAGCGGCCCCCGACCCGGCGCCTTCACGACCACCGCCAGGGGGGCGGCAGGCAAACCGTTGGTTTGGGCCCAGTCACTCGCAGCCGCGGCGGCGTCCAGCACCGACGCACTCGTGGCGACCACCAGCGTTCCGTCGTCGGCTTGGCGAAACAGTGCGCTGCCACACCGCAGGGTTGCCCCCTCGAGCGAACACTTCTCGGCACCGGCATCGCCGCGGGTCACTTCGTACATCGCGGCCACGAGCCCAACCGACGGGAACAAGCCTCCGACGGCGATGGCAACTTGGCCTTCGGGAAGCACCGAAACCACCACCTCCCGCAGGTCCATGCCGAGGTTGACGCTCGAAAGCGCTTTGAAGCGTCTGAGCCGGTCCCCGCCCTCCCCGCCGTTCAATACCGGGAACAGGTGCCGGCGAAGCGGCTCGTACAATACGACCTGCTCGACGTCGACGCGAACGGCGGCGAGCGCGTTGGCCGGTATGTGGCGCGCGGCCCTGGGCTCGTACTTCACGAGCAGCCAATAGCCGCCGCCAAAGACCGCCAAGATCACGAGCGCCAGAGCGACCAGACCGACCCACACGGCGCGGTGAGACACCGGTCTACGCTCGTCCGCGGCAGTTGGCTTCTTTACGTCGTTCATCGCTGATACCCGCTGCGAAGCCTCACGTCCCCGCGCGGAGACGATTCTCCACGCTCCGGACGTGTGCCACGATCGAGTCCACGACCTCGTCGATGGTGCGGTTGGTGCTGTCGACGACGACAGCGTCGTGCGCCTGAATGAGCGGCGCGACGGGCCGCGTCGAGTCACGACGGTCACGCTCGATGACCTCGTTTTCTACCGTGTCCAGTGAGACGGCCGTGCCGCGTTGCGCGAGCTCGGAATGGCGCCGTTCGGCGCGGGCTCGCGTCGAAGCCGTCAGGAAGAACTTGGCCTCGGCATCG
>CBINDO010000346.1:0-8514 GCA_966249405.1 uncultured bacterium
GCCAACTTGGACAGACGTTCCAACATGTTACGCACCGTGTATTGGTCCGGTCGCGATTTCTCGGTCAATTCATCCCAGAACAACGGCGCGGCGACCGGTGCCGTTGGCCGCGCTCGGGTAGAGTAGGGAGCTACGAAGGTCGCGCCGCGTCCGTTGCGCAAGTAGTCGATGAAGATCTTACCGACACGCTGAGCTTTGGATTGGGTCGCGATGTATCGCGTGGGCTCTTCTCTAACCAGCGCAGCGGCTACGTGTTGGGTGAAGGCTTTGGCTTGCGGCCACGTCAACTTCGGTTCGATGGGGATACACACGTGCAAACCCTTGCCACCGGTGGTCTTGACGAAGCTCTCTAGCTCGGCAGTTTCGAAGATCTCTTTGAGACGGAACGCGCAACGGACGACCTCGCCGAACCCCACGCTCGGATCTGGGTCCAGGTCGAAGACCAAGATGTCAGGATGCTCGAAGTCGTCCGCGTGGGCGCCGGAAGTGTGAATTTCGAGGACACCCAGTTGGACGAGGCCAAACAGTCCGTCCGCGTCGTCGATGACGGCATAATCCGCCTTGCCTTCTTTTTCCCTTATCCCAACTGCCCGCAGGCCCGAGGCGCTGACGCCAGGATGCTTCTGGAAGAAGCACTGCTTGCTCTCGCCGTTGGGACAACGAACCAACGTGAGCGGGCGATTGACGACGTGCGGAAGCAGTCGCGGGGCGACGAGCGCCGCATAATCCAGGAGCTCTCGCTTGGTCACGCCGACGCTCGGGTAAAGCACCTTCGTGGGGTTACTCAACTTGAAATGGCTAGTGTCGATCGGCTTGGGCGCGCTAGCTTGGGGCGCAGAGTCGGAGGGTTTGGTCTTGCGGCGCCCCTTGCCGGTCGCGGGCGCGACACTCGGCGCCGCGTCGTCCCGTGGAACCGGCGTCGGGGTCGGGACCTCGCGACGGACTTCGGTTGCTTTCTTGTCGTCGCGCAAACCCTGAAACGTCGGGTGCCGCAACACACCGTCCTCGGTGAAGCCTAGGTAGGACACCTCCGCGACCAGCTTAGGGGCTACCCAATGCACGCCGCGCGCGTGTGCTCCTTTCGGAGCGTTCTTTAACTTCAACTCTTGCGGCTGCTGGTGCTCCAGCTGGAGCGGCCGCAGCTTTGCCTCCAACGCCGCAAGCGATGCAACCGTAAACCCAGTTCCAACCCTGCCACAGTACACCAGGGACGGTCCTTCGTAGTAGGCGACTAACAGCGCCCCAAAGTGCGCCCGTGATCCGGCTGGTTCCGTGTAACCGACGATGACGAACTCCTGTCGTTTGCCGCATTTGATCTTGAGCCAGTCGCGGCTCCGCGTCCCGGTGTACGTCCCGCCAGCCCGCTTGGAGACGACGCCTTCGAGACCGAGCTTGCACGCCTGTTCATAAAAGGCAGCGCCGTTGCCCCGGACGTGTTCGCTCACGCGGATCACCGAGGGCTTCTTCTCGGGCCCGTCGGCGAGACGGCGACCAAGCAGCTCGACCAGCAACGCCTTGCGTTCGACGAGCGGCAATGGTCGCAAGTCGAACTGCTCGTAGAGCAACAGGTCGAACGCGTAGTAGACCAGGTTCTCGGCGTCTTCCCCGAGTGAGTTCTGCAACTTCTGGAAGTTGCTGACGCCGTTGTCTTCCAACGCGACGAACTCTCCATCGATGATCACATCTGGCAACGACAACGTGCCGATCGCCCTCGCCAGTCTAGGCATCTTCTTCGTCCAGTCGAGCGCCTTCCGCGTGAGCAGCTGGACCTCGCCGCCGGTCACCTTTACCAGCACTCTGTAACCATCGAACTTGATCTCGTGCAGCCAGTCCTCTCCGGTCGGCGCTTGTTCGACCAGCGTGGCCAACTGCACGTCAACCGATGCAGGTTGAGGCGTGCGCGTGACGTTTGGTTGAGTGGACAACTGATCCAACCGAACTGATATTTGCGACGCTCCGTTCGAAACCCGGCTCGACGTTTTGTTCGGCGCCTTCTTGCCTCGGGACGGCGCGCGCGCGCTGGCCGCGGCGCCCGCGCCCAGTCGTGGTTTCCGCGCGCGGCCGGGACTCGATGCTGCGTGGCCGTCAGTTCCGTCGTTCTCGGACACGCTTGGTTGTGTTCCACCCCGCGCTGCAAGGGCCTCGATGCTCAGCCCGCTGACGACGCTGTTTGGTGCAGCGGCCACGATGTCCGTCGTTGGGTTCGCGTGTTCATCGTGGCCCTTGAACAGCAACCAGCTCTTCTGCTTCTCACCCCGAGCCGTGCGGACCAAATGCCAGATCCCCTTCAGCTTGTGACCCATCAGAGCAAACGTCAGGTGCCCCTTGTGATAGGCTGCCGTAGGATTGTCGTCCAACGGCTGCCATGTACCCGCGTCCCAAACCATCACCGAGCCGGCGCCGTATTGACCCTTGGCTATTTCGCCTTCGAATTCGCCGTACTCGACAGGGTGCGGCTCGACCTCCACCGCGAGGCGTTTGACGTCGGGATCGAGGCTTGGTCCTTTGGGGACGGCCCAACTCAACAATACTCCGTTCAGTTCGAGCCGAAAGTCATAGTGCAAACGTCGCGCAGCGTGCTTTTGAATGACATAGCTTTGCGTCGTCGGCTCCTTGGAGCGCGAAGACCGCTTGGCCGCTCGCCCGCGCGGCTCGGCGGTTTGCGTGAAGTCTCTGCGCGAGTGGTAGTCGGTCAGGTCACTCATGGTTCACCTTGGGTCCTCAAGCCGACTTCTTTTGCCGGGCCGTGCGACGAGTGGTGCGCCCAGTCGCCGTCTTGGCAACGTCCTCCTCGTCTTTCGGTTTCGTTTTCTTGAGGTTGCGTTTGGGCTCAATAGCAGGACTAACCTCGTTGGCCGGGCTGCTCCCACCCAAGCCTTCCACGCTTCGTGCCAGCAGCTCGGCGAGGTCGATCGATTTCGGCCGCGGCGTCGCCGCCTTCTTTTGTGGTCCTTCCGGAATGGTGTTTACCTCACCCGCTGCAACCTTCTGTTCTATCAACTGCATGATGTCATGACGGTATTCGTCCGTATACTTCTCGGGTTCGAACGGTTCGACCAGAGCCTCGACCAAGTGCCGGGCCATCTTGACCTCCTTTTCGCTGACGCCCAGGTCGGTCAGATCCGTCTCCGGAAGGGTCAGCTCCGAGGTACCGCGAAGCTCGTCGTGGAATCGAAGCAGTACGAGCAGCAAGGCCTCTTCGTGTGCAACGACGGCCGCCAAACGCTGGCGGGTGCGGATGACGATCTTGCCAATCCCCGCCTTGCCGGTCTCGCGCAGCGTCTCACGTAACAATGCGTACGCCTTCGTACCGCCCTTCTGCGGGGCCAGATAGTACGGGCGCTCGATGTAGCGAGGGTCAATTTCAGAAAAGTCGACGAACGCGAGGATATCTACCTGCTTCGTTGCCTTCACGTTTGCCGACTCGAAGTCCGCGGGAGTGAGCACTACGTACTCACCTTTGGCGTGCTCGTATCCTTTCACGATGTCGCCCCAGGACACCTCGCGCTCAGTCGTCTTGTTGAAACGCTTGTACCCGACGGGTGACAGATCGCTCTTGTCCAGCAACGTCATGTCGAGATCGTGGTGCTCCTCCGCGGCATGCAAAGAAACGGGGATTTGAACGAGACCGAAACCAATGCTTCCTGTCCAGATGCTCTGCGCCATATAGTGTTACCTCACTAGCCGCACCAAGCCATCTTACTGCGCGTCCGCGCAGCGTTCGAGTTTGCGTATCTCGGCTCGGGCGAAGGAGTGCGATTGCATGCCGCGTGCCGAACTCGGTGCGCGACCCAGGACGCACCGCAGCTCGAGAAGTCCACCTCGGAAGCGCCTGGTATTGGTGTCCAGTCGCTTGACGCGTGGCAGTTGTGCTTGGGTCGCGCTCGGTCGAGGCGCGGTGCCCCAAGTTCGACGAGCCCCGCTTTGCGCGTATTGGCGAGACGGGGCGGGCCTCGGCCGCGCTAGGCTCGACCCCAGGGTTGGCCTAGGCATTGCTTTAGATGCACGCATGGCAAAATATCGTGACCGCAGACAGGCCGGACAGGTTTTAGCTAAACACCTGGGCGAATACGCTCGGCGGACGGCGACGTGCGTCGTGGCATTACCGCGGGGTGGCGTCCCCGTCGCGTACGAAGTCGCTCGTGCATTGAACCTGCCGCTCGACGTCTTCATCGTGCGTAAGCTTGGCATCCCCGGGCACGAGGAGTTGGCGATGGGTGCAATCGCGGCGGGCCCTGCGATCCTCGCCAAGCAGCTCATCAACTGGGACACCGTGCGGGCGTGGGGAGTCACCAACACCTCGCTCAATCGAATCATTGCACAGGAGCAGGCGGAGCTCATGCGGCGCGAGTCTCTGTACCGTGGCTCTCAGCAAGGTCTATCACTCACCGGAAAAACCGTGATCCTCGTCGACGACGGGCTAGCCACCGGAACGACGATGAGGGTTGCCGTTTTGGCCCTCCGCGAATACCACCCGGCGCGCATCGTCGTAGCGGTCCCCGTCGGCGACCCGAACACCTGCCTCGAGATGTCACAAGTGGCCGATGAGTCCGTCTGCGCGGTTACCCCATCACCGCTACGCGCGGTGAGTGATTGGTATGACGACTTCGATCAGACGACGGACGGCGAGGTGCAGCGGCTGCTCGCAACGGCGGCGCGCGAATATTCTGCAATGCCGTCCCCCGGCCGTCCACATGCACTGGCGGGTTGAGGTTCCGGCATGGCGACCGCCACGTTGGCCTCGTTGGTGCGCTGGGCAGACCCGATCGACGAGAACCGTCTGGACGCAATTCTCGCCGGCGTCGGGGACGCGCGGGTCGTGTTGCTCGGTGAGTCGACTCACGGCACGGCGGAGTTTTATCGGCTACGAGCTCTGCTCACGCAGCGGTTGCTCACCACTCATGGCTTCACTGCCGTGGCCGCAGAAGCGGATTGGCCGGACGCTTACCGCGTCAATCGGTTCGTTCGCGGGGCTTCCACCGACCGTGACGCAGACGAGGCCCTGAGTGACTTTCGGCGTTTCCCGAGTTGGATGTGGCGCAACACCGAGGTCCTGCGTTTCGTCGAGTGGCTGCGCGAGTTCAATGGTGCTCGACAGCAGGAGCACCACGTGGGGTTCTACGGCCTAGACCTCTACAGCCTTCATGCGTCAATCGAGTCGGTGCTCACATATCTCGACTCGAACGAGCCCGAGGCGGCACAGCGGGCACGTGAGCGCTATGGCTGTTTCGAGGGCCTGGCTGCAACGCCCGAAGAATACGCGCGCGCCACGGGGTTCGGGCTGACGCCCGGCTGTGAACGCGCCGTGACGACCCAGCTGCTCGAGCTGCAACAACAGCGTGCCGGCGCCCTGCGCGGCGCGGACTATGCAGCGGAAGATGAACACTTCTTCGCTGAACAGAACGCGCGCGTCGTGCAGGATGCCGAGCGTTATTATCGTTCGATGTTTGGAGGCTACGTCGAGACCTGGAACCTTCGGGACACGCACATGGCCGATACCCTCGACGCGCTGCTCACGCACCTCGAACGACGCGCTCCCCATCCGCGCGTAGTCGTGTGGGCTCACAACTCTCACGTCGGTGACGCCAGGTGGACGGACCTAGGACTGCACGGGGAGCTCACGCTCGGGCAACTCGCGCGAGAACGCCACCCGGGTCGCGCCCTGCTGGTCGGCTTCACCACGTATACGGGCACAGTGACCGCAGCGACCGTGTGGGGAGGCCCTGCCGTGTCGCAACGCCTGGTGAACGGCCATCCGGGAAGCTACGAGGACCTGTTTCATCGCGTACACGTCGAGTCCGCGTCCTACTCCGATATGGTTTGGCGGACCCGCCACCTCTGCTCCCGCGAAGCACAGGCGCTGCTCGCCAAACCGCGCCTCCAACGCGCCGTCGGCGTCGTGTATCAGCCCCAGACGGAGCTCAGCAGTCACTATTTCCACGCCGACGTGTGCCGGCAGTTCGACTTCGTCGCTCACATCGACGTCTCCACGGCGTTGACGCCGTTGGACGCTGAGGGTGAATGGCCGTCGTCGGAGCTGCCGGATACCTACCCTTCCGGCGTCTGACCGCCTCTCAGGCTGGCCGCCACAAGTGTACGGCAAATCGCCGTTCCGGGTCGGTCCACGTGTCGGCCACGGCAAACCCAGCCCTACTCGCCATCGCCTCCAACTCGGGGAACGAGTACTTGTAACAATGTTCGGTGACGATGGGCTCCCCGTGCTCGAAGCCGATCTTCCGACCCAAAACGGTAACTTCTTGCCGTTTGCAGCTCACGAGGTGCATTTCCACGCGACGCTCGTCGGTGTCGTAGACCGCGCGATGAATGAACGTCGACGGGTCGAAGTTGCCTTCGAACCGGACGTTGACGACGTTGAGGATGTTCTTGTTGAAGCGTGCGGTCACACCGGCGGCGTCGTCGTAGGCGGCCTCGAGCAAACGTGCGGGCTTGGGTAGATCCGTGCCCAAGATGAAGTGCTGTCGTTTGCCGCCGGCCCTCCGCACCGACGCCAGAAACTCGGTCGCCGCACCGGGTTCGAAGTTGCCAAGCGTAGAGCCGGGAAAGAAGGTCACGATCGGTCGGGCCCGCTCCGCGTCCGACAGGGGCAATTCCAAGGGTAGAAGGTAATCTGCTACCAGCGGCCGCACGTCTAGGTCGGGATAGTCCCGCCGCATTTCACGCGTAGCGCGCATCAGTATCTCACGCGATATGTCGATGGGAACGTAAATGCTGGGCTTCGCCAACGCGTCGAGCACGATGCGCGTCTTGACGGAGGCGCCACTGCCCCATTCCACGAGTGTCGAACCAGGCCCGACCGACCTCGTGATCTCACGCGCGTAGGCCTCGAGTATGACGCGCTCCGTGCGCGCTGGGTAATACTCCGGCGTATCGCAGATCTCCTCGAAGAGCCGGGAACCGAGTTCGTCGTAGAGGAGCTGGCAGGGCAACCGCTTCGGCGTACCCAAGAGCCCTTCCAGCACCTGTTCAGCCTCGTGAGACGCCGCCGTGGTCGGAACGTCGGTCTGTGGATTAATCAACGCGCTACGATTCATCAGTCCCTCGCCAATCGAATGCCCGCGAACTGCCAACGACAGTGGGGCGGAAAGAAGTTGCGGTAGCTGGCACGCACGTGGCCCTGCGGAGTAACGCAGGACCCACCCCTGAGCACCATCTGATTGCACATGAACTTACCGTTGTACTCGCCGAGCGCTCCCGCCGTCGGTCGGTAGCCGGGATACGGCGCATAAGCGCTCTGCGTCCACTCCCAGACGTCCCCGAACATCTGCGAGCGACCTCGAGCCTGGGTCGGTCGCAAGTGCCGTGACTCGAGGAAAGTCCCTTCGACGGGCTCGGTGCGAGCGGCATGTTCCCACTCCGATTCCGTCGGCAGGCGCGCGCCGGCCCAGCGCGCAAAGGCGTCCGCCTCGTAGTAGGTCACGTGGCATACGGGCTCGTCCGGGTCGATCTCACACACGCCGTCTAAGGTGAACACGCCGGCACCTCCCGCCGTGCTGTCCCCTTGCCAGTACATTGGCCCACGAATCCGGTGCTCGTTTACCCACCGAAATCCATCCGATAGCCAGAGCTCCGGTCGCTCGTAGCCGCGGTCGGAGATGAACTGCTGATACTCGCCGTTGGTCACGAGCCGGGTCATGAGCTCGAACGACGGGACGAAGGCGCGGTGCCTCGGGCTCTCGTTGTCGAAGTAGAAGCCGGGGCCGTCGCATCCAACGGTGATGAGGCCGCCCTCGCGGCGCTCGTATTTGCGGCTTTGAGGGCCTGCTTCTCCAGGCATGGAAGCTCGCGTGTCTTCAGCGCCCGGCGGCGCGGGTGAAGAACGGTAGGCTGGCAACAACGGCTGATGCCCGAACAAATGTTTCAGGTCCATCAAGAGTAACTCTTGGTGTTGCTGCTCGTGATGCAGACCCAACTCCACGAAACGTCTGACGTCACTACTCGGGCTCCGTTCCAGCACCGATACGACTTGTTCATCGACGATCCGTCGATACTCGAGCACGTCGCGTAAACTCGGTCTGGTGAGCAGGCCTCGTTGTGCCCGCTCGACGCGAGCACCGACCGCTTCGTAGTAGGAGTTGAACAAGTAGCCATAAGCGGGATCGACGACTCGATACCCCGGCACACCCGCCAAGACGAACGTCTCGAAGAACCAGGTCGTATGCGCCAGATGCCACTTCGCGGGACTGGCGTCGGGCATCGACTGCACTTGCGCGTCCTCGTCGCTGACGCCCTCGAGGAGCGCCACGGTCGCGCCTCGAACGGCGAGATAACGCGTCTCAGCGACGTTTGAAGCCGAGGCGTGGTCGTCCTCTCGCGCGACCCCGAAGCGTCCGCTTTCCACGTTGCCGCGTTCACGGATACAGGTCGATTCCAGCGCACCTTCGCTCGCGAGGCTCATCCAACCACCTTGTGCATGCCAAACAGCTCGCGGTGAATCCGACCCACAATCGGCATAGGGGCGTTGGGAGAATCCCCAACGACCCCTGCCACACCACC
>CBINDO010000347.1:0-8490 GCA_966249405.1 uncultured bacterium
CGACCTTCACGAGGTGGTTCTCGTTGACCCCGAGATCCCAGACCGTGCCGGATTCAGCCTCGAATCCACTACCCGCGGGGAACGCCCGATACAGTTCGTACAGCGTGCACGTGCTCTCGTCGATCACGATCGAGTGACGGTCGCCGTCTCCGTCGGGCCCGCCTTCGATCGGCGCGTCCAGGGGGAACGGCATCGGCCCGGGGTCGCTCTCGTCGCCGTACGCGACGTATTCGATCGCGACTTTCGGTTGCGAGGCATCGACCACGGTGTACGGAATGCCGATTGGCTCACCGTCCCACACCGTGCCGAAGTCGGGATGCAGGTTTACATCGCGACCGATCGCGTCGATGAAGTTGTCGGAGTTGGGGTGAACGGGCAGCGTCGATACGTCGCGGTTCCACGCGTTGTCGGCCGGAAAAATGCGGCAGGCCCCGACCGCAGGGATGCCGTTTGGACCCGGGTTTGGCGCTGGCGGCGTTGGGTTGTTCGGGGTCACCGGCGGATTGTTGCCGGGCGTGACCGGTGGTGGAGTATTTGGTGTCTCGCCGCTGGGAGTCGTGGTTTCCGGATCCTCTTCGGACCCACCGGAACACCCGATCACGGACCAAGTGAGAGCCACGGACGACAGGACCAGAGTGCAGCGGAGGTGACGCATGACGAAGCGGTGGGCGTGAGCCGTGAACGTTCTTGGAGGTGCTGGGCCCAACCCAAAAAGCCAACCCTCGAAGGAACGTGTTAGGTTACCTCACGCGCGATCGCACGCAACGCAAATGCGGGGCAAAACTGCCGACGTCGAGGAGCGGACGGGTACGACATTTCGGTTCGACGCAGGTCCGCGGCTGCAACCTCCGTCGGTGTGGGGACGTCCAAGCCAGCAATGCTCGCAGGTCTGCCCGCGGCATGGCCAAGCGTGGTACATGAGCCGTTGCGGCCGTGGCGCGCGTCTTGCGATACTGACATCATGGTCGCTTCGCTTCACCGATCTCACATCTCACCACTCGTCGAGACCACGCCTGCGCGTAGCCGCAGTGCCGTCGACACGGCAGCGCGCCGCGCTCCGGCGTCGCCATCGTTTACGGCGGCGCGTCGTGCCGTCGTTCCGGTTGCCTTGGTCGCGCTCGCCGGCTGCTCTTCGGGAACGGCGGAGCCAATCTCTGGCGGTGGGCCGATCGGCAGCGCACTTCCGCCAGTACCCGTGGAACCGCCCCCGATGCCGACTCGCCCGCCGATGACCTTCGGGTCACCGGTGATGGGCGGTTCGGGCGAAACGATGGAACGTTACGAGAAGGCGGACGTGACTCGCGACGACAAGAACTACTTCTTGATGGCGAACGGGTGGGGGCCCAACTTCGAATCCCACACGATCACGTGGAATGGTACCGCATTTACGGTCGTAGATTTACAAGGCCGCCAAGGTGGAGGATTCGAGCCCGCGACGTACCCGACGGTGTTTTGCGGTGTGTATTCGGACTCGGCGTCGAAGGAGTGCGGTCTGCCCGCGCAGCTCGACCAATTGACCTCTTTGAAGACCGGTTGGAGTTGGGCGCCAGCGGACCCCAGCAGCAATCAACAGTACAACGCCGCTTACGACGTATGGCTCGCCAACGGACCAGAGCGAGCGGACTTCTCCGGCTTCTTCATGGTTTGGTTGCGCGAACCGCCGGGACAACAGCCCGCGGGCAGCCGTACCATTCACCGCGGGATAAGCGTCGCCAACGTGCCGGGTGTGTGGGACATTTGGACGGGAGAAGTGAACGACGCCCCGATCATCAACTACGCGCGTGCGGAGCGCGACGACACGTTCGAGCTCGAGTTCGACATGATGGACTTCATCCGCGACGCTCGAGCACGCAGCTTGGAGATCCCGGGCACCCACGTGTTGAGCGTCGCGGTAGGCTTCGAGATCTGGAACGGCCCCGTCACCAACCTACGAACGGTCGACTTCTACGTCGATCCTGTCGTTGCCGCGCCGTAACCGGCCGACGGAGGTGCCCGTCGTGCGAGCGACGCGCGCGTAGCCCGAGCGCGGAGGCGATTTCAGGCGGTCTTGGACGACGGGTTTGGCGCGGGCAAGTGCAAGATCGCGCGGATGCGCACGATGTTGCCTTCGACCTCGTACGAGAGATCCATGTCGGCTTCCGCGCGGATGCGGATCAGGCCCAACCCGGACTCGTCCGAGTCGGCATCCGCCGTCTCGGCTACGAGTTCGTCGTACAACGCCTCCGGCGTATCACTCTGGCAGATGCGATCGAGCTTGGAGCGCAGCTTGGAGATCTGCGACGACGTCGCGGCGTTCTCCGTCACCATCCGGACTTCTCGTTTGCGGGTGTCGAGCTGCACGGTGATGCTGCGCGGACCGTCCGTCCCGTACTTGATGATGTTCTCGACGAGCTCGTGGGCAGCCAGCGTGATCACGGATTCGGCGCGCGTGTCGGCAAGCAACGGACCATAAGTGTTGGACAAGAACTCGCGAATGCGCGTCGCGAGGGTCATGTCCGCGGCGGGCCCAACGTCGAGCTCGAGCGAAGTAGTTACGGGGTCAGCTAATGTAAGCACACCAGTCACTCCTTGGAATCCGTTCACTACAGGGCCCGCAGACGCCGCCCCAGCCAGGCGGTGTGCTCGTTAATCCGCGTCGACGGAGAGGTCTCTATGGCGGGTGGACGTATCGGTTCGAGGTGTTTTGCACCGCCGCCGACCCGGTGTGTACTTGAAACCAGCCTCGTCACCATTCGACTTTGCTCCAATGCACCCTCTAACAAACGGACGCGAGGGGGGGCGCCTTTAGTCCAATCAGACTGCAGTCGCGTGATCGCGGCAGCTGAGCGGCGTCGCGGCCCACACCAGCGCCGGACGAGCACGTGGCGAGGGCTCGGTTCTCCTCGGTGGCCAGCTTTGGGACGCACCGTCGCGTGTGTAGCTGTGGCCACAGCTGCGCGTTTCGTTGCGGATGTGTGAACGCGCGAACCTGTTGTGAGCCCAGACGTGATATCCTCCGGGCATGTGGGCACAGCGCGCTCAAAGCGCCCTCGGTATCGCCGTCATCCTGCTGTTGGCGTGGCTCTTGGCTCCGGCCACGGCACGACGTCGGGTGGTCGTGAGACCAGTGCTCGGCGCGTTCCTGCTGTTGTGCGTCATCGCCGCGCTGCTGCTCAAGACGCCATTGCGCGCGCTGTTTACCTTCGCCAATCAAGTCGTCGAGGCGCTGCTCGGGTTCACCGCCGAGGGGTCGCGCTTCGTGTTTGGCGATCTGGTGGCGCGCAGTGATCGGTTCGGCTTCATCTTTGCCTTCCAAGTGCTCCCGACCATCATCTTCGTCTCGGCGTTGATGTCGTTGCTCTACCATGTGCGTGTCATGCCGTGGATCGTGCAAGGGTGCGGCAAGTGGTTGTCGCGCGTGTTGGGGATTAGCGGTGCCGAGAGCCTATCCACCGTGGCCGACGTGTTCATCGGTCAAGCCGAGGCGCCGCTCGTCGTCAAGCCTTACGTACCTCGCATGACGGTCTCGGAGTTCAACGCCTGTATGGTCGCGGGTTACACGACGACGGCAGGCGGTGTGCTCGCGGCATACGTACTCATGCTGTCTGAAAGAGTGCCCGGCATCGCGGGCCACTTGATGACGGCGAGTGTGCTCGGCGCCCCCGCCTCGATTGTCGTGGCCAAGTTGATGTTGCCCGAGACGGAGACGTCCGTCACGAGTGGCGGCGTGACCGAGCCACTCCCGCGCACCAGCGCCAACGCGATCGACGCGGTAACCCGCGGCACCGTCGACGGTCTAGGTTTGGCGCTCAACATCGGGGCCATGGTGGTCGTGTTTTTGGCGCTTACCGCGATGTTCGACGCCGCGCTCCTCGCGGTTTCCACGCGCCTCGGTGCGCCGTTCACTTTGAACGACGTGTTCGAAGCCGCGTTCTACCCGTTGGCATGGCTGTTGGGGGTCGCACCGGAAGAGGTCGGCAAGGTCGCCGCGTTGCTGGGCAAGAAGACGGTGATGAACGAGTTCATCGCCTACTCCGAGTTGGCGACGAACCTCGCCCAAGACCCCAACTGGCTGAGCCAACGCGGCCGGCTGATCACTAGCTACGCCCTGTGCGGCTTCGCCAACTTCGGGAGTGTAGGAATTCAGGTCGCAGCCTACACGACCGTCGCGCCCGACCGCTCCCCCGACATCACCCGCCTCGCGGTCCGCGCGATGTTTGGTGGACTCTTGGCAACGTGTCTGATCGCGTGTGTGATCGGCGTTTTGACCTGAGGGTTGGGCCCAGCGTCTCTCCGACTAGGCGCGGCTCCCTCCCACCCGTTCCCGTGCGGTGCGTGCCACCGTTTCCACCCCCACTCTCGGATTTGGAGCGCTTGCCACGGGGCTCACGGCAGGGTAACGCACGACCGTCCGTACGAAAGTGGAGAGAGGGCGTATTGTCGACGTCGAAGCAAGACACACCTGTTGCACGGTTTTCGTTTCGGCGCGGAGCTCGCCCGGTGAACTCCAAGCTCGGTTGGCAGCCGATCGATTGGCGGGCGCCGGCTGGGACCGTCGCGGCCGTCGTTGGGTTGTTGGCTGCAGGCTGCGGCACAGGGAGCGTCACCGAAGACGACCCTCCGCCAGACACCGATCTCACGTCGAGTCAGGCGTCGTCGTTGGACCCCGTAAAGTCGTCCACGGCGAGCGACGTAGCCGCGACGGACTCCTTCGAAGCTACGTCACTGCCTACGACATCCGAAGCCCTGGTGAGTCGAGAGCGTTCCGAGATCTCCACTGGGGTAACGGTCTACGGCACCGAGACTCGAGTGACGAGCGCATCCACGTCGGACTTCGAGGACGCGGGCGCGTTTACTGGCAGCGCGGACATTGACGCATCTTCGTCGCTGCGCGGCTACTTCGGAGATGCGGGAACGCTGAGCAGCCTCGACGCGGGCATCGACTCCGGTCTCGCTCCGTGGGTCGGAGCGCCTATTGTCGCAAAGAGTGGGTTCATCGATATCGAGCCCATCAGCTACGTGAGACACAACGTGCCCGACGTGAGTTCATCGGCGCGCTTGTTCTATTCGTTTCAACCCGCTGATTCCGACCCACACCTGGCCCCGACGTTCGTGTTCTTCAACGGTGGTCCCGGCTACGCCACGACCATGGGCTTGTTGGCGCGGGGTACCGCCCCCATGACGATTGGTACGCCGGAGGACAGCAGCGCTCTCGTAGCGAACCCGTGGTCGTGGACGCAACTCGGCAATTTGCTCTACATCGACACACGCCAGGCCGGGTATTCTTACTCCACCCTGCCGGACCCTTCGGACGTGGGCGCGCGAGAGTTCGAGAACCGGGCATCGAACTTCAACGACTACCTCGACGCGGCCGACCTCGTACGGGTGATGCTGCGCGTCTTGGCAGCGACGCCCGGCGTCCAGGAGAATCCGGTCGTTTTAGTGGGTGAGAGTTTCGGTGGCGTGCGCGCCACGTTGATGCTCGAGTTCTTGCTCGAACACGACAATTTGCGGGCGGGCACCTGGTACAACGATCCGACGTTGGCCGACGAAGTCGCCGACCACTACGCGGCCATCGGAGCCAGTTTCGTCGACCCGCGCGACCAGTTCGCGGCGCAGGTGCTCATTCAGCCGTTCATTGCTCACACGCAGTTTCCCGATCAGGCCGAAATCGCTTGCCTGCCGGGCAGCAAGGAGGTGGCCGTCGCAAACTCGATCGGTGTTTCGTGTCAGCAACTGCGAGACGTGCGTGACGCATACAACATCGACGAGGTCGAGGGCTGGTCGTACTGGCTGGACACCGTCGCGGCGGAGCACCTCACTCGGGTCGAGTCGCTGCAGTCGTTGCTGGGCGTCGATCCGCGGGGCATCGTTGGCTTGAGCGCGGCGGAACGCAGCGGCGCGTTCCGGTTCTCCTACAGCGAAATCACCGCTACACAAAGCGAGTTCTTCGACGAGTTTGGGGTGTTGAACTCCTGGGACGCCTACCACGTCACGTTCAACCAAGCGCAGTTCAACGGCGACATCTACGACAACCCGTACCCTTGTGTTTACTTTGCGCGCGTATTGGCGCGCGTCGCGACGTTCGTCACCGACGCCGATGCCGATCTGGTGGTGGATACGCCCGCGCTGCCCACCACGATGATGAAGTGCCAGCAGTTGCTCGGAGCGAACGCATTCGTGGACGACATCGTGGCGACCAAGGAACCGATGGCCGAGGAAGCGCGACCGGGCCACTGGACGATCACCTACAACGCCAATTCGCCACAGGGCGCAGGTGAACGCAAAGTGCGCTGGCCCACCTACGTCGCGGGCCACATGGTGGCCGTCAGTCAGCCGCAGCAGCTGTTCGAGGACGTGCGCGACTTCCTGAGGGAAAACGCAGTGATCCCGTGAGGATGAGAGGGGCTCCTCGGCGCTGTACCGCTCTGAACGGACGCGGGGCCAAGAGCGGACGCGAAGGTTTCATAAATCGCGGCGCGTGGTCCCACTGTTTGGGCACCGAGGAGTTCACATGACCAAACGCACCGCAATTTTCCCGCTTTTTCTGACCTTTGCTTGCAGCAGTGAGCCCGACGTCGCCACTCCGTATCAACCCGGCGATATCACGGTACTGGGAGAAGCCCTGGGTGGGCGCCCCGAGCGGCTCGAAGCCTGTGGTGACGAGTGCTCGACCGTCGACGACGAATGCGGCGACGACGCGGCTGCGGACGTCGTATTGGACGAGCGCGGAGAGGTGGCCGACGTCATCTGCTACGAGCAGGACGTCGTCGTAGAGACCGTGAGCATCGATCGCGTGGACAGCGCCGAAGCCGGCAACAAGACGGTACTCGTTCTGGACGGCGTGGACGACGGCGATGACGTGACCGGTGACGTCGTAGTCAGCGGCAACAATGCCACCGTCTGGGGCGAGGGCGCCGACGTCTCCGTCATCGGTGGGACACTGAAGATCACGAAGAACAACGCGATCGTACGCGGCGTGCGCATCCGCGGCGATGTCGGTGTGACCAAGAACAACGCCCAGTTTTCGATGTGCGTGATCGAGGGTGACCTCACGATTACCGGTAACAACGCCACGTTCGCCGACTGCGTCATCCTCGGCAACGTGAAGATCGCGGGCGTCAACACCGTGCTCGCCCAGAATCGCTTCGGCAAAGCTTACGAGATCGGCGGCAAGAACCTCACGTGCAACGAGAACTACACGTTCGAGGACGCGGACGAAGACGGCGCGTTCGACGAGGCCGAGCTCGGTGACGAAGTCAGCTGCACGGACTCCAAGGAAGACTTGGCGCCGCAATCGGACGTCGAGTTGTTCGGCCCGGACGCAGGTGAGACGCCCGTCGACGAGGCGGACGCGGGCTGAACACGGTCGCCACGCGGCAGTTCGCCCTGGCTCGTTCGAAGGGCGCGGCGCGGCGCGGCTGAATGTCCGCGCTGCGCCGTTCCGCACGACAATCTCGACGTGAGTTTGGTGGAACGGACACCGAGCTGGAATTGACGCTCGGACGCACGGTCGTCGTGCAGTAAACGCTTAAAGTTACCAACTCCCGTGTAGTCGCATTGGCCCACTCTGGCTACGTCCGAAGCGGCGCGTTAGCCTGCTCTGGTCCCAAATCACGGGACTCAAAGAGGAGGCTAGAAATGCGTAAACTCATGAGAGTGAGCCCTGCGGCTCTGTTGGTATTGGTTGCGTGCGGTTCACGAGGGACCCACGACGATGAGCCGGGTGAGATCTCCCCCGCTCCCGCGTGTGAGGTAGACGAAGATTGTGGTGACGGCGCCATCTGCTTCGACGGAACGTGTACAGAGTTGGGGGACACGACACCTCCGACGACGACCGCACCCGAGACGGCACCGACTTCGACCGACGCCCCGTCCACTACCGGGCCAGACGATCTCGGCGAGCTGAGCGGCGTTTGGATCGGTTACGTCGAGAACTATTCGTTCGACTCCGGTAGTGACGTGGTGCGGTTGGAGATCCACGCCGGTGACTGTTCACCCACGGCGACGTTGACTCTCGGTGAAGGGGAGCCACTTCCGCCCGTGACCGATCCCGACGTCGGTTATCCGGAAGGCATCACCGCTCACGAGATCCCCTGGTTGCGTCCCTACGAGGGGTACGCCTACGCCGCGACCACTATCGAAATCAGCGAACGCCGCGTTCAGCTGACGACGAATAATGGTCAAGTCTGGGAAGAGTGGTGCCAGTTGCAGGAGCCAGTGCAGGTCTCCGAGGAAGAGTACTCTTGCGTTGCGGCCAGGTCTTGGAGCTTCGACGGTGAGCAGTGCTTCATCAACACCGAGGAGGAGCTGATCCCCGACGACTGCGGTCACTTGACCTTATGCGCCTATCAAACCTGCCGGTGTGACGCTTCGGGGTGCGAGGCCAACGCGATCGCTGGTTTGTCACTCGACGTCGCGCTCGACGACGATCACCTGGAAGGCACGCTCGCTGGCGTGGGCGACGTTCGCTTCTATCGCGGCGGCGACACGGTGTTCGAGCGCAACGAG
>CBINDO010000348.1:0-8444 GCA_966249405.1 uncultured bacterium
GCCGGGAAAACGGCGGGCGATGTCCTCCGGAGGCGTGCCGGCGGTATCGGCGGTTCTACCGGCTCGGTATTCGGCGCTGCCAGCTACCGGGCTCGTGGTCATTACCCCAGTTCGCGCCGCGTCTGAGCTCGCGCCGACAACGGGACGGTCGTCTTCGTCGTTTCGCTCGCAGGCAACCGCCGGCAAAACAGACAGCATGAGGGCGCAAACTGAGTATCGTGAGTTTTTGAACATGGTTCCTCGTTGGTTGTACATTACGTAGTGCAAAGTGTTCACGCGGCTTTGAGAACGACCTTCTCGCAGTTATCGTGCTTGTGCATGAACATGTCGTAGCCGTTGGATGCCTCGGAGAGAGGCAAGGTGTGGGTGATGACGAAACTGGGGTCGATCTCCCCTTTTTGAATGCGCTCGAGGAGGGGTTTGGCGTAACGGTGTACGTGACACTGGCCCGCCCTCAGGGTGAGCCCGCGGTTGACGATGGCTCCCATCGGAAACATGTCGATGAAGCCGGCATACACGCCGATGACCGAGACGACCCCACCGTTGCGACAGGCGCGGATCGCCTCGCGCAGCGCCAGAGGGCGGTCCGGTTGAACTTTGAGCATCTGCTTCGCTCGGTCCACGGCGTACATCACCCCGTGGCTGTGAGCCTCGAGGCCAACGGCGTCGATACACTTGTCGGGTCCTCTGCCAGCGGTCAGCTCCAATAGCGCCGTGTGGACGTCCAAGTGTTCGTAGTTGATGATGTCCGTGGCACCGGCTCGCTCCTTGGCCATCTCCAGACGATAGGGGAAGCGGTCGATTGCGATGATCCGCTCCGCCCCGAGAAGTTTCGCGCTAGCGATCGCCAGTTGTCCCACAGGGCCAGCACCCCACACGGCGACGACGTCGCCGCGCTGGATGTCACACATCTCAGCGCCCATGTAACCGGTGGGGAAGATATCCGACAAGAACAGTACCTGTTCGTCGGTCAGACCGTCCGGGATCTTGATTGGTCCAACGTCAGCAAATGGTACCCGCACGTATTCAGCTTGACCGCCGGCGAACCCACCCATCATATGGGTGTATCCGAACATCCCCGCCGGCGAATGACCAACCAGCTTCTCTGCAATCCAAGCATTCGGATTGGAGTTCTCGCAACAAGCGAAAAGCTGCGCACGGCACATGTTGCATTTGCCGCAAGCGATCGGGAATGGCACGACGACTCGGTCGCCCACCTTCAAGTTTTTGACACTGCTACCTACCTCGACGACCTCCCCCATGAACTCGTGGCCGAGCACGTCCCCCTTCTCGAGGGTGGGGATGAAGCCGTTGTACAAGTGCAAGTCCGAACCGCAAATCGCGGTGCTCGTGACCTTCAAGATGGCGTCGTGAGTGTTGAGGATCTTGGGTTCGGGAACGTCCATAACTTGGACCTTGCCCGTGTGGTGAAAACAGTTAGCTCGCATCGTCATCGCGGGTGGTCCCCATTCCTTGATTTGTGTAGTGAGTAAACGGAATCGAGTCGTTGGGTGCGTCGCTGCTCTCGGTTCGCTGATCGCCGTTACCCTCGCGCGCGGCCGGCTTGGGCGGTGCGACATCGGCAAGCGGTCTTGGCGAAGTCGCGCTCGACTCGGTGTTTGAATCCATGCGCGGGTACAAGTCGGCATCTGGCCGTATCGGACGTGCGGCTATCTTCCGGGGGTGTTGCGAGGGCTGCGCGGGATGGGTGCCGCGGTGAATGCTCGCGTCGGAGTGCAGGACTTCTCCCGTCTCGATGACTTGCTTCAATCGTCGCAGGTCACCCTTGATCTGCTGCTTGGGCTCCTCACCGAACAGCTTTGCTATTGCTGCACCGATAGCTCCGCCCGGCGGCTTATAGATTAATTGCACATGCACCTCGGTGCCCCTGTCACCCGGGGCGGTGCGAAACCTTACGGAGCCCTGGTTGGGAATCGTGGAGCCCGGCAGTGAGCGCCACGCAATGAGAGATTGCGGGTGATCCGCCATGATCTCCGCTTCCCACTCGACGGTGGTCCCTGCCGGCGCCTTGGCGCGCCACACGGATTTCCCATTGTATACCTTCACACTCTCCAAGTGAGACATGAAGCGCGGCAGATTTTCGAGGTCTTTCCAGAAACTGTAAACCTCTCCTGGGGTAGCCTGGATCGTGATCGACTGCTTGACGTGAATGCCGTCTGCGTCCATATCTTGGCCTCGTCGTGCGCGGGTGGCGTCGAGGGCGGCTTTGGTGTCGATTGCGGTAGTCGTCACCACCGCTGCCGCTGCCAGCGCCAACCGCCCCCGGTTACGCCGTTGAGTCGTGAGTTGGTTCGTCAACACCGCAAGGTCGACCAAGTCACCCGCGACGCGCAGCCACAACAAGACGTTGGGTCGCGGTTGCTTGAGGATACCCAACCCCGTGGCAAGCTCGCGGATTCCGAAAGCTCGCATGGCCATGCACGCCAACGGGCTGTCGGAAGTCCCCGTCCAGCGCGCTACGGTTCTCGGCGCGAGTACCTGAGCCAAGCCCAACCCGAGGCTGAACCATCCCAGTCCAACCGCTCGCTTTTCTGCCGCATCGTTTGGCCGTCGAAGGGTAACACGGCTGGAATCCGCCAGCGAATTTTGGGAGAGAGTCATATGGTCCTGCATGGTTGCTCCGTGGTGTCGCACGCCACGAGTGACATGACGCGTCGAAGTCGAATCGCGACTTCGGCGGGTGCAGTGCAAGAGGCGAACCAGTCAGGCGCTCAGCAGTCGCTCCGGCCGGTAACCGCTGCGATGGCGCACGGCGTCTCACCATCGGCCCGTTAAAACGTGGTTCCACTATCAAAGGGCGGAGGTGAGTTCCACCCGCACGGGATAAACTCGGCCATGTGGGCCCGCGGTGGTGCGGGCAAAGCCGCCCCGATGAGGCAGGATCGGTAGCGCAGTCGGGATAACACGTGCAGGGGCTCCGCAAAATCCGCGGTACAGTCGTAGGTCCGCAATTTGCTGTGAGCGGCAGTAACATGCGAAGGGATGGCTCGATGCCTCGACGTTTCTTGGTCATGCTGGGTGCTGCAGCGCTATTGGGGACGACGAACACCGTACATGCGTGCCCCGGCTGCGCGACCGCCAACGAGGTGAGGTGGCAAATCGCGCAAAGCCAGCCTGCCTTGATCATCGCAACGATGGTGGCAGCGTTCGCGTTGGTGGCGGGCGCTATCGTGTTGGTGGCGCGGACTATGGGGCGTGCGGCGTGGCTGGGCTCAGGAGCGATGCTTCTTGGAGCAGGGATGGGCGCCTTCCTCGACGGCATTCTGCTGCATCAAGTCCTCCAGTGGCACGCAATGGTGTCGGAGCCGTACCCGCCAACGGATTTGATTACGAGCAAACTCAACATGTTCTGGGACGGCATCTTCCACACCCTCAGTTGGCTGACGGTGGTTGCGTCAGTGGTGATCTTGACCCGCGAGCTACCAAAGTACGCTGCAGCCATGGTCGGCTGGGTGGTCGCGGGTGGTGCTCTGGTCGGTTGGGGGTTGTTCAATGTGGTCGAGGGCCTCATCGATCATAGCGTCATGAGGTTGCACCACGTACATCCCGGCGAGCACGAGACCGTTTGGGACGTGAGCTTCTTGGCGTTTGGCGTATTGCTGATCGCTGGTGGCCTCGTGTTGTCGAGACCCAAGCTGCGCCAAATCTCGTGAGTGCAGTGCACACTTTCCGCGAGAAACATGTGTCCAATCGAAGCCCTTTCGTGACCCGCTATCCACGTTCGGTCGAGCTCGCACGGCGTGCGCGTCGTGTCATCCCCGGTGGACATCATCTGTCGGGACGCGCACTCGTCGACATCGAGACGACGCCCTCGTACTTCGAATGGGCGTCTGGGGCACACGTGCGCGACGTGGACGGCCATATTTACGTTGATTGGCTGATGGCGTTTGGACCCTACCTCTTGGGCTACGCGAGGCCCGAGGTCGAGTTGGCTGCCGCAGCGCAGGCACGACACGGTCGTTTGTTGTCTCTGAATCATCCGATGCATGTGCATTTCGTGGAGACGCTGCTGACGCTGTTTCCGTGGGCGCAGATGGGGTGCTTCTTCCGTAACGGTTCGGAGGCCACGACGGCCGCTCTGCGCATCGCCCGCCGCGCCACCGGCCGCCGGCGCGTCGCGCGTTGCGGCTATCACGGCTGGCACGACTGGTGTTTACCTCTCGAAGACTTCGTGCCGAGCGGGCTACACGAGCAGATCTTGGAGTTCAACGCCAATGATCTCGCCACGCTCCGTCAAATCTTCGAACGGTATCCCGGGCAAGTAGCGGCGGTCGTCCTCGCGCCGGAAATGATCTTGCCGCTCACCGGAGAGTGCCTCCACGCAATCGCCAAATTGGCCAGAGACCATGGCTCGGTGTTCGTGATGGATGAGGTGAAGACTGGGTTTCGAAGCCCCAACGGTTCGATTTGTGCCGCGTACGGAGTCGAACCCGATCTCATCACGTTGAGCAAGGCGATGGGTAACGGTTGGCCAGTCGCGGCGCTGTTGGGGACGCGAGATGTGATGGAGCACGGCAACGAGATGCACCTTTCGGGCACGTTTCACGGCGACGTGGCGGCGATGGCGGCGTCTCTGAAGACACTAGAGCTGATCGAATGCGAGGGTGCCGCGCGCCATGCCGAGTTGGTCGGCACCTCGCTGATCCGGGGCTTGACCGAGCTCTCCCGCGCGCACGGCGTCGAGATCGAGGCCTACCCCGAACCAATCGCAGCGATGCCTTTCATGAAGTTCGTTCACCCTGACCCCGCCGAGCGCAAGCGCCGAACCGACGTCTTTTACCGTGAAGTGTTGTCGCGGGGCGTGCTGCTGCACCCTCGCCACTTGTGGTTTCCCAGTCTGGCGCACAGCTCGTCGGACGTAGAGCGCACCCTCGAGGCCTCGGACGCGGCGATGGCAGCCGTGGCGTCCCTCGAGCCCGCCAGGTAGGGGCCAGGTGTCATAGGCCTCCAACCAAGGTGGAAGCCTTTCCGCTACGCGGCGTCGCTTGTTAATCCATCCACGCAACTCGAACGATGAGGCGGGTACAACAACCGCTCGGGCCTCCGCCACCAACCTGCACCCGTTTCCAGCGGGAACGCGCGCTCGATTGCATAGCGCCTGATCGTTTCCGCAACTAGCGTCGCCCGCGGCGGCGAATAACGCACGTCGAAGGCCCCGGGCTCGTAGTGGCCAGCGCAGCGAGTTACCAGACTGTTCCAGTCGAATGCGCCGAACAACGACCAAGCGGTTACCGCGCGTACGTCGATACCTTTGCTCCTCGCTCTGAGGGCCGCCGTCCAGGCCTCCGTCAACCACAGCACCTGCTCTTCCTCGGTGCACCCCAAATGCACTTCGGTGATCGCGAGCGGACGCTCGTAACGTTTGGCGATCATCTCGAGAGTTCGCTCGTGACCGACGATGCCGTCGTCGAGGACACGAACGGCCTCGACGTCTGCGTACCGATGGCGGCTGTTACCGCCTCGCCAGCACTCTGGATAGTGCTCGACACGTTCATCCAGGAAACGATCGCTCGTCACGTAGTAATTTACACCAATCACATCCGGCGGGCACGGTCTCCGCGCGATGTGCTGCAACTCATCGCGACTGCACCCGCCCACGTCGACGAGGTATCGATATAGCGGGTGTTGTCGGGTAACGCGACCGCAAAGCAGGTCCAAGCTCAGCCAACGACGCTGGTTCTCGAACTCGGCTTGGTAGGCGATGTTCGGCGTCGAAAATATGGTACCGACGTCCTCGGTTTGAACCAGCTCCGCGAGGGGGTTGACTGCCCTGATAGCCTGCATGGCCGATTGCGTGGCCCTGGTTTGCGTGAGTAAGGCTCGCACGAAACTTTTGGGGTCGCGCGCGTGCGGGTACCAATGGCCGTAGAGCGCGCTGAATCGTGCTGTGGTCAGCGGCTCGTTCACGGGGGTATAAGACTTCACCCACGGATATCGCTTGGCCACAGCGCTAGCGAAGTGCGCCAACCCGGGAGCAAACTGCTCGCAGAGCAGGTGGGTATGGTTTGGCCCGCTACCATGGTGAACCAACCCGATTATTGGCTCGAGGTTCAGCGCGTGCAGTCGCCTCATCCGCGAGTCAGCCCACGAGAAGTCGTACTCGTTGCCGCCCCGCCAATGCTGTTCCCACAGCAACGGAAACCTAACGCGCCGCACGCCCAACGAAGCGATGTGGTCGAGATCCTCCAGACGGTCCGCATGGCCCGTCCGAACCAACTGCTCGTGGTACGTATCCCCGACGCGATTGATGGTGCACTCGGCACCACCCCACCATTCGACGTCCTTCATAAGCTGCCACCTCTCACCGTTGGACAGATCACCTTTGGCGTCAACTCTCGGAATCGAGCCACGTAGTGAGCCGTTCCCCGGACTGCGATGTCCTCCGCCATGCCCCGACGCGTCACCGCCACAACCGCTCCACCGAACCCTCCGCCGGTCATCCTCGCGCCGAGACAACCGTCCTGTTGGCGCAATGCTTCCACGAGCGCATCCACCTCTGGGGTCGACACTGCAAACCAATCTCTCAACGATGCGTGAGAGGCGTCGAGGCTCGCGCCCAACGACGTGACGTCGTCATTGCGCATCGCCAACGCTGCGGCGAAGACTCGTTGGTTCTCCGTCAAAACGTGCCGAACTCGGTCCCGGAGCACCGGTTCGAGTTGCTGCCAAGCGTCGCTGAGCTCCAGCTCTTCGAGCGGTTCGCGCAGGTCACACAGCCATTTCACGCCCAGAATCTCCGCGGCGCGCTCACACTGGGCCCGCCGCTCCTTGTACCCGCCAACGGAGTGTCGATGGCGCACGCCGGAGTCTACGACCACCAGCTCGGCGTCGGTCGGGAGTGGGATGAGTTCGTAACCCAACGTCCGCGTGTCCAGCAGCAGCGCCGAGGCAGGGCTACCGAGGCTGCAGGCCATTTGGTCCATGGTGCCGACGGGCACCCCAACGAATTCACGCTCCGCGCGATACGCCAGTTTGGCTAGCTCCAAGTCTGAAAGCTCGAGTCCGAACTCGTCTCGGAACGCACGCAGGGTTGCAACGAGGAGCGCGGCACTAGACGACAGCCCGCTCCCGATCGGGATCTCCGAACTTACGGTGACGTCAACGGGTTGCACCCGCATATCCGCCTGCTGCAGAGCCCAAAAGGCCCCCTGGATGTACGAAGCGAAGGGGTCTGACACGTCCGGGGTGCCGTACGTCTGAATGGCACCACCATCTACCTGCTCACTCGCAACACGCAGCTCCGTGCGACCGTTCCTGGCCACTGCGACCGTCGTCGCCTGGGTGATGGCGATAGGCATCGCGAAGCCGCCGTTGTAGTCGGTGTGTTCGCCAATTAGGTTGACCCGGCCAGGCGCGCTTGCGACGGTAGTTGGCGCTGCGCCGAATGCTTGTTGGAACAATGTCTCAGCGCTCATTTCAATCTCCCGGTCACTGTGAGGTCGCAGGTGTCGTTCCACCACTGTTGCCTTACGCCCATCGCTCATCTCATTGGGTTTCAGTAACCGTCATTGGCGTGACTTCGGTGTTGGGCGGCTGATCGCTGAACACTGCGTCGTGCAGGTCGACGGCGCTGGCTTGGACGAGCAGGCTGGCACGAACGGCCTTTGCGATCACCTGCAACGGCATTTTCGGCGTACGATCGGCGTAGAGCAACCCATTGGCCTCCTGATACGTGTCACTAAACTGGGTATAACAGTAGCCGGTGAACATCTCCAGGTTGTTTACCACTTGCATAAGCTCACCGAATTGCCGAACGAATTCGTGCTGGGTTTGACACTTTGTGTAGCCCCAGGTGGTGGCGTCCGGACTGAACGCGATACCTCCAAACTCGGAGAGGACCATTGGGGCATCGTTTGCGGAGTGGCCTTCCAAGACCAAGAGGCGCCCGCCGGGACGTTCGCGCTGTAGCAACGCTGGGTTGTTTGCCAGGTAGTAGCGTTTGGCGAGGCGCGCCGGATCCGCATCGTAGTCGTGGATCCCCACCATGTCCGTGGCGGTCGTCTCCCAGCCGTCATTGCCTACGACCAGACGATTGGGATCCAAGCTGCGGGTCAGGTGGTACAGCCCCTGGACGTAGTGTCTCTCCGCAGCGCTGTTGGGCAAGTTGGCAACACCCCACGATTCGTTGAAAGGTACCCAAACTACGATGCACGGGTGACTGATGTCCCGCAGGACTGCGCTGGTCCACTCACGAGCCAGACGCTCGATGGACCGCTTCGTGAAGCGGTACGCGCTCGGCATTTCCTCCCACACCAAGAGCCCCAAGCGGTCAGCCCAATACAGGTATCGAGGGTCTTCGATCTTCTGGTGCATCCGAACGCCGTTGAAACCCATGAGTTTGGCCAACTCTACGTCGCGACGTAGCGCATGATCGTCCGGGGCAGTGATACCGCTCTCCGGCCAGTAGCCTTGGTTGAGCACCA
>CBINDO010000349.1:0-8418 GCA_966249405.1 uncultured bacterium
GAACATCTTCTCGTTCGTACTCGGCGCCCAATGGGGACCGCTTGGAGTGGCCTGGGCATACAGCATCAGTCAGGTCGCACGCATCCCGACCAGCATTTGGTACACGTGTCGCAAGGGACCCATCCGCCAGCGCGACTTGTATCGCCGCGTCTCGTCGTTTGGTGTCGCGGGCATCGCTGGCGCCGCGATGGCGTGGGGCACGGCCGTGCAACTGGCAGAGCAACATTTTCTGTTGAGCGCGGTTCTCGCGGGCGGCGCCGGTGGGGTCGGTTGCTGGCTTACGCTCGCGTTGTTCCCGACGGGCCGGAACGCGCTCCGTGACATCCGCAAGGCCGCCAAACTCGCGATGTAGACTTCGACGAAGAGCGAGACGCGAGGGGTCGATCGATTGAGCTGACTCGTCGCGCTGGCGCGTCTTCGAAACAGACACTTGCCGCCCCCGATCATGAACCGTCGCTCATCTTTCCAGCTCCCTGCTCTCCAGACCTCTGCCGTCGTCGCGCTGCTCGCGTTTGGTTGCGGCAAACACTTCCCGGTATCCCAGGCCGCTGTCTCCAAGCCCGCGACGGGACCAGAGGCCAAGTGCCTCGCGCCCGAAAAACCGATGGCGATGGTCGCCGCCGGGGATGCCTCGACGGGTAACGTACCCAGCGCCGCGTGTATCGACCGGGCCCGCCAACTCGTCGCGACGCTCACGTTGCGTCAGAAGTTGGCGCAGATGATGCAGCCCGATCGGGGAACGGTTCGCTCGTTGGACGAGCTGCGGGAGTACGGATATGGAAGTTTGTTGTCCGGCGGTGGGTCGGCTCCAACGACGGGTAACGACGCCACCGACTGGTCCGACATGGTCGCTGACTATCGCTTGGCTTCCCTCTCCCATCCCGCGGCGATCCCGGTCCTCTACGGAGTCGACGCGGTGCACGGCCACAACAACGTGCGCGGAGCGGTACTATTTCCGCACAACATCGGGCTCGGTGCAAGCCGGGACGCGAACTTGGTCGAACGGATCGGCCGCGCCACGGCGCGTGAAGTGCGCGCCACGCAGATCGATTGGACGTTTGCGCCGGTCGTCACGGCTGCAAGAGACGAACGCTGGGGCAGAACGTACGAGGCGTTCGGTGAGACGCAGGAGCTCGCCGAGCTGTTGGGTCCGGCGCTCGTCCGCGGCCTGCAGACCACGAACTTGGGCGACCCCCAAGCGGTGCTCGCGACTGCAAAACACTTCATCGCAGACGGCTACACGAGCGGCGGCGTCGATCAGGGCAACGCGCTGCTCACCCTCGAGCAGGTGCGGCGCGATCTCGTTCCCGCGTACAAGAAGGTGATCGAAGCCGGCGTGGGTTCGGTGATGGTGTCGTTCAGCAGCGTCGACGGCGCCAAAATGCATTGTCACGGGCCGCTGCTCAACGACACCTTGAAGACCGACCTCGGCTTCCGGGGCTTTCTGATCTCCGATTGGCAGGCCGTGGAGAAACTACCGGGGAGCTACCCGGAACAACTCGCGTCGTCCATCAACGCCGGTCTCGACATGGTGATGGCGCCCCAGGGACATACCCGCTTCATCGACGTCTTGGAGGGCTTGGTGCCGAACCAGATCCCGCTGGCGCGCATCGACGACGCGGTGACCCGGATCTTGGCGATCAAGTGTGCGCTCGGCATGTTCGACGAGGGACGTTATGCTCGAGACCGGGGCGGGCGTTTGAGCCCAGACGCCGAAATCGCTGCGGAGTTCGGGGGGCAAGCTCACCGCGCGTTGGCTCGCGAAGCCGTGCAAAAGTCGCTGGTGCTGCTCGAAAACGAGAACCGAACGCTGCCTCTCGACCGCACCGCGTCGGTTTACGTCACGGGCAGTGGCGCCGACGACATGGGCCGTCAGTGCGGCGGCTGGACGATAACCTGGCAGGGACAAAACGGCGACGTAACCCCCGGCACCACGTTCCTCGAAGGTTTGACCGCCAGTCTCGGGGCGACCAACGTTCACGCGAGCCGGCACTACGACGCGCAATTGGCGGCGAAAGCGACGACGGCGATCGTGGTCGCCAGTGAACCGCCGTACGCCGAGATGAAAGGCGACGACCAGGACCTCGAGCTCCCCGACGAAGACGTCGCCGACGTCGAGGCTCTTCACAAAGCAGGCAAACGCGTCGTGCTCGTGTTGTTCACCGGTCGTCCGATGATCGTGACGCCGGTGCTCGGCAAGATCGACGCGCTGGTGGCCGCTTGGTTACCGGGCACGGAGGGCGCCGGTGTGGCCGACGTACTGGTCGGCGACAAGGACTTCGTCGGCGTTCTTCCCCACTCCTGGCCACGCAGCATCGACCAGGTACCGATCAACGTCGGCGACGCCGAATACGACCCGCTTTTCCCCTACGGCTTCGGGCTCCAGTACGGGACAGCGGAGGGCCAACCTCCCGCGACGCCGACCGCCCCCTGAGGGTTAACCAGCCAACGGCTCAACCGGTCGAGCGGCGTCAACCCGACTGCCCGTTACGCCGGTTGTAGGCGACGCAGTCGTCGTAACGCACGCCGCTGCCTCCGAACAAATCGAGGGCGCTGCCGAACGTCAGATCGACGCGCCCACCGCTCAACGTCGCGACCAAGTCGAGGTCTTCGAGCTGTTTGGCACCGCCAGCGTAGGTGCACGGGAGCGGCGACTCCTGACCCAGCAACTGCACCACGTCGCGTTCTATGCCCTGACACAAACCTTCGACGTCCGCGGCGTGCACCAGGAACTCCGAGCAATAGCGGCTGAGAAGCTGTAACGTCTCACCGTTTACCGGGGTTTCGGTTACGGTCTGCCAACGATTCGTGGCCACCCAATAGCCGGTGCCTCTCTTTCGACAGCTGAGATCGATCACGAGTTCGTCGGGGGATACCACCTTGGCGAACGCCTCCAGGCGCGCCTGCGAGAGCGTCGCTCCTTCGAACAGCGCGCTGGTCACAATCACCTTGGCCGCGCCTCGTTCGAGCCACTGGCGCGCGTTTTCTGGCGTGACACCGCCGCCAAGCTGAAGCCCCTTGGGCCAAGCGGCGAGCGCGGCGATGGCGGCCTCCTCGTTACCGCCGCCGAGCTGAATGACGTGGCCGCCCACGAGCCCATCACGACGGTACAAGTCGGCATAGTGAGCCGCTGGCAACTCCGAGACGAAGTTCTCTTTTGCGGTGCCGCCCGTGGCGTCGCCCCCGTCACGGAGCGAGCCGCCGACGATCTGCTTCACCTTTCCGTGATGCAGATCGATGCACGGTTTGAATAGCGTCATATCAGCAGCAGATCACGTCGACCGACGTGTGACGAGCCGCAGCTGAATCAGCCGCGCCCAGGAAACAAGCGGTCTTCGGGGGCCAACCCGACGAGGAGGGCGCGCCGGAAGCCTGGCTCCACATTTTCGCCCTCGGCCAGCGGGTGAAGGTCGAAGTGGCCGTTGGCGTTGGGCGCCATGCTGATTGCCACGGCGATCGCTTTGTGTTGCACGAAGCGAGTCGTGCTCCCGGGAGCCACCGAATCGGCCTGGATGGCGGCGGGGGTGGCCGCCGGCGTCTCGTCGTTCACTCCGCGCGGACCATTCGTGAGCGGCCGCCCCACCAACGTTGGCTGCTCCGGACGCGGACCGCCCGGGTTTGCGCCGGGGCCTACGAACGGCGGCCGTTTGGCGCCGAGCGCTGAGATGCCATTGGTAGCGCCGCCCGGTGCCGAACCAGCAGCCGCGGGAACGGCTTGATAACTAGACGGCGCGGTCGCGAGTGCCGCCGCAGCTGCACTCGCGGCGGGCGTCGCGGGCACGGTTTGCGCAGGATCCTTGCTGTACGTGAACTGCGGGATCGCGACCACGGGCTCGGCGGGTGGCGCCGCCGGCGTCGCCGCCGAGTCGCTCGCGGTTACCACTTCGGGTGCGGGCGGCAAATCAACGGCCAATTGGTCGCGGATCGTGTTTTCGTTCGACGCGAACATGCCGGCCGACTCGGGCGCAGGGGCGTCGACGACCGCCGCGCTTTCGCCCGGCTGTTCACCCGACGTGGCAGCCACCATCGGCGCCACCATCACGGCAGCCACCGATGCGGCCGCCGCTTCCGTGCTCTCCCCGACGGCCACCGTCGCTGGCGGCATGGGGTGCGAAATCGGCGGCAACGTCGTGGGAGGCGGCACCGACGGTGAGATGTTCGCGAGGTTGCGCAGGTCGGCGCTGACCTTTGCCAACTGCAGACTGCGCAGGTCGTCCCCGGCGTCCGAAGCAAATTCAGCGGCCTTGCGCAGCCACTTCAGCGACTCCTTTGGGTCGTCGGACCACAGGATCCCAGCTTGTTCGATGGCTTCACGCACCTCGGTGGAGTCCTGGGGTTGTGGGGATGGGAAAGCAAATTGTTCGCTCGCGTCCATAACGATGGGCAACCCTATACCACCCCTGTTCCCAGGCCAGGCGGCGGAAAATGCGTGCGCAGCGGCGAACGCGCCGCCGTGAGGCAGATTTTTTCAGCGCCACTAGCTTCACACGTCGTGAAGTAGGGCTTTTTCAGGTCACTCCGAGTAGTCGCTCGTGATGAGGACTGATGCTTGCAGACTAGCAGGGCTCTTCCCTTGGAACGTTAAGTGCCTTCGACTAGGTTCCGCAGCTCATCTTCGGAGATCACTTTTACACCCAACTTCTTCGCCTTTTCGGCCTTGGAGCTCGTCGAGTCCGGATCTGCAACCACCAAGAACGTGAGGTCCTTGGTCACCGTGTCGATGAGCTCGTAACCTCGCGCCGCTAGCGGTTCGGCATAGTCGCCCTTCTTCTTGCCGCTCGGTAGCTTGCCCGAGATACACACCGTCAGGTGCGGGCCGTCGTTCGCCTTGACGACGACACCGGTTCCGGTGACCGTCACGCCGGCCGAAAGCAGTCGGTCGATCACAGGGGCGAACTGGTCAATCGTGTCCTGCAATACAGCACCCACGCCCGGCACGCCCACCGCCGCAGCAAAGTCGGGATCGCGCAGCTTGCCTTGGCGCCAGTCACCCAGCGCGTCCAATTGGCCCTTGGCTTGTTCGATCATCAGCTCGACTCGGCGCTGCCCCAACCGATCGATACCGAGCGAACCCAAAAACTCGACCAGCGTCAGGTGACGGCGCTTCTCGATCGCTTCCAGGATCGTGGTGGCCCGCTTCTGACCGAGCTTGATGCTCTTCTCCGGGTTGATGATCAGGTTGGAGAGCGCCTCGGAGTTGTCCCTCAACCGATACAGGTCGGCGACGTCTTGCAGCTGCAGTTGTTCGACGAGCGCCAGCCGCACGCTATCGCCGAGCCCTTCGATGTCGAGCGCCTTGACCCAACGTTTGATCTTTCCAGCCGCCTTGGCGTCGCATTCGGCGTTGGTGCACTCGATGATTGCGCCTTCGTTGCCGCCGGTGTTCCGGCGCCGCGCGACGGCTCCGCCGCACACTGGGCAGACCGTGGGTTCGGGGATCGGGACACGGTTTTCCGGACGTTCGACGACGTGGATGATCTTGGGGATGATGTCGTTGGCCTTGATCAGCCACACGCGATCACCCACCGCGACGTCCAAGCGCCGGATCTCGTCCCAATTGTTGAGCAGCGCGTTGGAGACCGTCGTCCCGCCGATTTCGGTGGGCGCGAGCTGCGCGGTCGGGATCAGTGCCCCGGTGTGGCCCACGGTGACGGTATAAGCGAGCAGCGTCGTCTCCGCGCCTTTGCTGTCGAACTTCCAGGCCACCTGGCCTTTCGGACGATTGGCGGTAACCCCGAGCCGCTGCTGGAGCGCCAGGTCGTCGACCTTGAACACGACCCCATCGATCCAGAACGGCAACTCGTCGCGCGTCTCACGGATCCGCTCGAAATAGGCGATCGCCGCTTCGGCCGAGGGGCACGCCTCGTGATCGATCACCGTGAACCCGAGCTTCGATAAGTGAACGAGCTTGCTCGACTCGGTCGGGAGCGAGACGCCGACGCGCGTATCGTCAACATCGAAGGCGTATACGCTCATCAGCTCGGCGTTTACGCCGTCTTTGCGGCCCATGATGCCGCTCCCCGCGTTGCGCGGATTCTTGCGGCGCTCCGGGTCCAAGATCCCCCAGTCGGCGACGGTGAGGATCGCTTCGAAACGCACCGCACCCGTAAACGGTCCGCGTTCATCCGACACGAATATCGGCAGCCCCTTGAACTTGACGGCATTGGCGGTGATGTCTTCACCCAGGGTGCCGTCGCCGCGCGAGATGGCCTGCACGAGTTTGCCCTCGACGTAATACGCCGCAGCGCTCGCGCCGTCGCCCTTGAGGCTCGCCACGACCGTTCCACCCGGCGCGCTCTTTTCGTACCAAGTCCTGAACTCGGCCGCCGAGTTGACCTTGTTCTGGCTCCCCATCGGGATCCGGTGTGCAGCCTTGGTCAGAATCGCATCCGGTGGGACCGGCGCGCCCACGGTCTTCAAGATCGGGTCATCCGGCGAAAGCGCCGCGAGCTGCTCTTCGAGCGCGTCGTATTCCGCGTCGCTCATCAACGGCTTGGCGCCGTAGTAATAGGCCTGCTTGGCTTTGGCGATTCGGTTGCGGAGATCCAAGATCCGTTCGGCGCTCATCGTGCGGTGGGGCTATAGCCAAACCAGGAGCCTCGGCGCAAACCCGTAAAACAACGCCAGGGACCGCTTCCGCCTCACGTCGACCGCGCGTCCCGCGGGCGCGTCAGGCGTGAGACAATGACGGCAGTCAGCGAACCGCGGCAGGCCAGACCGCGCCGCAGGCCGTGTTCCAACTCGTTTCTCGCTCAGCGACGGCCGACGACCGTGCCAATCACCGAGTTCGATGCCGTGGCGCGGTTGAGCACCCAAACCACGAGCACGACAGCTGCAACGATGGCCAACATCATACGGCGATTGGACGTTGATAGGCCGCGTTTGGCCCAGTTTTCAGCGACGATTGCGCAACGAAACGGGGGCTGGGCGCGGGTCTACCCAGCGGCCTCACCGCCCCGCTGCAATCCATCTTCCCGGGCTCCCCCCAGCCGTCCCCCGGGTTGCGCCCTAGAGGGATGGCGGCGCGGTCGGGTGCGACCCGGCGGCGGTCCCCACGCGCGACTGCCTCGGCCCCGGAGCACGGGTCGGCGAACCTCCGCCTCCAAAACCTCCGGCAACCCGTCACCACGGCGCCGGAATCGGTGATTGGTCAATCGTTGCGACCTTTTAGGTATCGCGGCGCCGGCTGTCGGTGTGCCCTTTTAGGCCTGTTCCGGCTGACCGTTTTGGGACGGCGGGCACCGGGAAAGTTGACTGCTACCCGCAGAAGAGGACTAACGGCGCCGTCATCCGGGGCCAATACACCTCGGCCCGAGGGATCGGCCGGCAATTGACAGCACAAGACCCGGCAGGTACCGAATCGCCCGTAATAGTCTGGGAATCCAACTCAGTGAGTAGCGCCAAGTCTCTTGTCATAGTCGAGTCGCCCGCCAAGGCCAAAACCATCGCTGGTTACTTGGGGCCCGACTTCATCGTCGAATCCTCGATTGGCCACATCCGCGACTTGCCCAAAGGTGCAAGCGACGTACCCGCGGAATACAAGGGCACGAGCGTGGGCCGTTTGGGAGTGGACGTCGACCACGACTTCAAGCCGATCTACGTCGTGGACTCGCAGAAACGCGACCACATCAAGCGACTGAAAGAGCTGCTCAAGGGCGTCGACCAACTCTACCTCGCGACCGATGAAGATCGCGAAGGAGAGTCGATCGCGTGGCACTTGCTAGAGGTGCTCAAACCGAAGGTCCCGGTCAAGCGCATGGCGTTCCACGAGATCACCAAGAAGGCGATCCTCGCGGCCATGGAGAGCCCGCGCGACGTCGACCGTCGTTTGGTCGACGCGCAAGAGGCGCGCCGCATCCTCGATCGCCTGTACGGCTACGAAGTCTCGCCGGTACTCTGGAAGAAGGTGATGCCGAAACTCTCGGCCGGCCGCGTGCAGAGCGTCGCGACGCGCATCGTGGTCGAACGCGAGAACGAGCGTCTGAAGTTCGTGCGCGCGGGCTATTGGGACGTCGAAGGCAAGTTCACGACGCCACGCGGCGAGTCGATGACCGCCTACTTGGCGACGGTGGACGGGCAACGCGTCGCGTCCGGCAAAGACTTCGGTGACGACGGTAAACTCACCAAGAAGGGTGACGTGGTACTGCTCGACGAGGCGCGCGCGAAGTCGCTCGTGAGTAACCTCGGCAAGGCCGCTTTCACGGTGAAACAAGTCGAGCGTAAACCGAATCGCCGCTCGCCTGCCCCGCCGTTCATGACCTCGACGTTGCAGCAAGAGGCGGGCCGCAAGCTCCGCTTCTCCTCGCAGCGCGCGATGCGTGCCGCTCAGAACCTGTACGAAGCCGGCTTCATCACCTACATGCGTACGGACAGCACGACGCTGAGCGATACCGCGCTCAACGCGGCCCGGAAGCTGAT
>CBINDO010000350.1:0-8363 GCA_966249405.1 uncultured bacterium
GTCTTGAGCATCGTCGAGGACGAAGGGCTCTTCATCGCTCATGTCGGCTTGAACCTCCGCGCCGAGGAGGCATCTCCCTCGAGTGGCCCGCGGGTCGCGACGGCATCCGGACACCAAGCGGCCGTGGCCCCAGTCGAGCGACCAGCGGTGCAAGCAGCGCCGGCGCTCCCCGCCGTGACGCGGGTCACGGTGGATTGCCGCGGGATGCAATGCCCGGCGCCGATCCTCGCCGTTGCAAAGAAGGCGCAGCAAGTCGCTCGTGAAGGCGGTCTGCTCGACGTAGTCGCCACGGACGAACAGTTCCCGACGGACATCAAGGCGTGGTGTCGCGCTTCCAAGGCGCAGATCGTCAGCATCGAACAGATGAATGGTGAGATCCGAGCCATCGTCGCGGTCGGCAATGTGCCGCCGCATGCGCTCGTGCCTCCCCCGCCGCCCGAGGCGCCAGCCGTGCCGCTGGTGAACGTCAAGTCCGTGCCCCAACACGCTACTCCGCCGGCCAACGACGTTCGCGTGAAACCCACCATTCCCGAACTGCCGCGCGCCGCGGCCCCGGTGATCGCCATGCCTCACGCCGCGCCGCCCGTAACGGCAGCGGTGCCCGCAGCGGCGTTGGCGCCGATGCCCAGCGTCGAGATGCTCAACCCGGCGGCGCTGATGATGCCCGCTCTTGCTGGCATGGCGGCTCCGGGGGCCGACGCGAGCACGCAACTCGTTCCACGCGAGAATCGCTGCACGATCCTGATCATCAAGAACGACTTCGAATCTCTGATGGCCGCGATGATGTGCGCCACGACCGCCGCCGCCCAAGGTATGGAGACGTCCATCTTCTTCTCCTTCTGGGGTGTCAACGTATTGCGCGGTGAGCGACCGCGCCCCAACGCGAAGAAGGAGAAGGTGAGCGTTCTGCAGAAGATGATGCAGTGGATGATGCCTCGCGGCCCAGCCCGTCAGAAGATGAGCAAGATGCACATGGGTGGCATGGGGAAGGGCATGATGCAGTTCTTCATGCGGCGCAACAACGTGCTCACCTTGGAAGAGCTGATGAACACGGCTGCGGAGCAGGACGTCAAGTTCATCGTTTGCGCGATGAGTATGGGGATCATGGGTATCCAAAAGCGAGACATCATGGATCTCCCGAACATCGAGTTTGCGGGCGTGGCTACCTACATCGAGCTGTCGCGACGTTCGGCGATGACCATGGTGTTCTAAGCTACCGGTAATCTGAGTTGCAGGTGTTCTGAGTTGCAGGTGTTTCGAGACGCGGTCCCCCAATACGGCGGTGTTCCGAGAAAGTGGCCAACGGCATGTCATCCATAGGTAGCCTCCATCGCCTGCTCGAGCTCGGTCGCGGCGGTATGGCGCGGGTCTGGCTCGCAGTCAGCACCGGCGCGAGCGGGTTTCGCAAGCTGGTCGTCGTCAAGCAGCTACGTCCCGAGTTCACGCGGGACGCTCGGGTTCGGGAGATGTTTCTCGAAGAGGCGCGCCTCGCTGCCAAGCTCAATCATCCAAACACCGTTCAAACCATCGAGGTCGCCGAGCAGGACGGTGAGTTCTTCATCGTGATGGAGTACCTGGACGGTCAACCGTTGGACGCGATCCAGCGCCAAGGGCCCGTTCCGTTGGCGGCGACGCTCGCGATACTCGCTGAAGTGTGCGCTGGGTTGCACCACGCCCACGAGCTCCGCGATCTCGACGGCACTCCACTCGACGTGGTGCATCGAGACGTGAGTCCGCAGAACGTCTTCGTGACGTATTCGGGCCAGGTCAAAGTGGTCGACTTCGGGATCGCCAAGACGCTGATCAGCTCTGGTGTCTCACAAGCAGGCGAGATCAAGGGCAAGATCGGCTACATGGCGCGCGAGCAGGCGCTGGGCCTGCCGGTGGATCGCCGCGCCGACATCTTCTCCGTCGGCGTGATGCTCTACTCGGCGCTCTCTGGGCGCAGGCTCTGGGACGGTACCCCCGAGAACAAGATCATCGAACGGCTGCGCTCCGGTGACATACCGAAGTTGGTCTTGCGTCCTTCGGGGCTCAACGCGCCACCCGCGGAGTTGGTCGCGGTCTGCAACAAGTGTATCGCGCCGGCGGCCCGTGACCGCTACGAGACCGCTCAGCAGGTCCAAGTAGCGCTGGAGCACTACGCCAAGGCCAACGGTGGAATGTATTCCCGCGGGGAACTCGGGTCGTTCCTGAGTCGCGGCTTCGAAGAGCATCGCCTGCGCAGGCAGTCGGTGATCGAAGAGAAGGTACGGTTGCTCTCCGAGGGCAACTTGCTGACGAACTCCGTGAAACGTCAGCCGTCTACGCCGCCGCCCGCAGCGCCGCCCAGGGTCGCGGGCAAGCTGCCGCGGCCCACGCCTCCTCCGTTGCGCCGGGCCCCTCAGCCTCCGCAACCCGTCAACTCCGCCGTCGCCGCTTCGCAGGTCGAAGCGCCCGATCGGGTCTCACGGGTTCCTACCGAGCGACCGTTGCCCAGTCACGTCCAGCACTCGGCGCCCAAGCCCACTTGGACGTTGCCCGAGGGATACGAAGGGCAGACGCGCATTTCGGCGTCGTCACCGATCTTCGTCACGAAAGACAAGGCGACCCAGCGACGAGTCGCCGTGCAGCTGCTGCCGGGCGAATTGCGCGACGAGCAAGTGCAGCAGCGGTTTGCACACGCGGCGCTGTTGCGCCACCCCAACACGGTGCGGCTCATCGACGTCGGCGTCATCAAAGGTGCGGCCCCGGTCACTTACGTCGTTCGCGAGAACGTCGTCGGGCAAAGCTTGGCAGAGCGGTTGATGGCGGGCCCGTTGGACATCACCGATGCTCTGCGCATCGGTACTCAGGTGCTCGACTCGCTGACGGAGGCGCACGAGCGAGGTCTCGTGCACGGCAGGCTGTCGCCGAGCCACGTCCTGTTGGAAGGATCGACGGTCACGGAAGCAACCCGCGCGCGTGTCCTGGGCTACTGGGCATCCCCCGCAGCGGCGCGCCTCGACGACGACGTCGCGTACCACGAGCCTTCCGGGGCAGCCATTACGACTCAGAGTGATCTCTACGCGGTAGGTCAGCTCATCCACGCAGCAATCTACGGCGGACCGCGCACCTCGCGCTCACTCATCACGGACCTCGAGCCGCGGCTCGCCGCCCTGCTCAATCGTTCGCTCGAGAGGGATCCGAGCCGAAGGTTTGCTACGGCAAAAGCCATGCTGGAGGCGCTTCGACGCGTCGATTGGACGAGCGCCACTCGCGGCGACGTGTTGGCACGGGATCGGCACTTCTTCGGGGCTACGCCCACCGATCGTGAGCGTCGTTTGGCTGTGGCCCGCAACGAGTTGCTGTCCAAACGTCCGCCGTCCGTTTGGATTTTCGATGGCGAACCCAGCATTGCCCGCTCGCGATTGCTCGCTGCATTGTCCGAGTTGCGCGGCCAGTTGGAGGTACGTCAGCTAGGCGATGCCGACCGCGACCTCGCGTACGAAGAGCTGAGCACCGGCAAGGTGTCGTTGCCGTGGGTAGTCGTGTTCGGGCCCTTGCACGTCGTATTGGCCGACCCGCTGCTGCACTTGCTGCGCACCACTCCCGAGGTGAGTCGACTGCTGGTGTCGCCGGCCGGAGATTTCGAGCTTTTGCACACGTCGGTCAACAGCGTTGGACTCGACGGGCAGATCTTCGAAAGTGCGGAGAAGGAAGAAGTGGCGACCGCGCTGGCGCAAATGATAGCGCGCACGCGACAGATATCTCAAGCTTACGATGCCGTACGCGTACAGCTTCTGAGAGCGAGGGACGAACTCGGTCAACGTAGCCGTGAGCTCACGGCGATCGATGCCGTGCGGTAACGAAAGCCTGCGAACTCAAGAAGGTTGTAAACCAATGACCGGAATGCTCGACCGCAGCAACGTACCCCCAAAACCACCCGAATCCATGCGCGCCACGTGCGCCGTGGAGCTCACGGTGGACCAAGTGATTGAGACCCGAGGCGCGCCGATCTGGGACGTGCGGCCGCGTGAGGAGCGGTGGGGCGAGCCCGGATACATCCCCGGGTCCCGCTCCGTGCCACTCACGCTCGAGGACGTGATGGACATTCCCTGGGACGAGGTGCTCGAGCAGGAGCCGACGATCGTGTTGTGCTGTTTCTCGGGCAAACGCAGTCAATCGTTGGTGAGCAAGTTGCATGCCGCCGGCTACACGGGCGTGGTCAGTTTGCGGGGTGGGATATTGGACTGGCAAGCTCAGGGCCATGTGTTGTGCATTCCCAACCCTGACGAACCCGAAGAGCACCGCGAGATCGCCCGAATCGAGCAAGTACCGCGCGCCGTGATGTCTTGCTTCATCGCCGAAGCGTCCCGCACGCAGATGATGTTGGGGGTCGAACCGAGCGTGGAGCCCGGCGAAGTGGTCGCGAAGATCTTCGGACGGCCTGGTGCGCTCAGCAGCTACGATCAGGCCATCGATACGCTCGACCTACTCGGCGAAAACGCACGGCGACTCGGACACTCGGTCGACCAAATCGCCTGCAACCTCAACGCGATGCGAGCCACCGTGCAACGACTGGCGCAGGTCGGCGGGTGAAGAGTCGCAGTTACAGCGGATAACGTCGCTCCAACGCGCCGGACAGGTGGTCCAGCTGGACGCGTTGAAGGGCGATGTCCACGCGCGCACGAGCGACGCGCAGGCGCGCCCGGCGCAAGTCGTCTTCCGCCTGTTGAACCGAGATCGCAGCGGCCTGGCCCAGCTCGAAGCGTCCGGCGGCTGCGGCCTGGGAACGCTCTGCTATCGCCAGCGTGCGTTCGGCAGTGGTGAGACGTTCACGGGCGGCGCGAGCCGTGGACAGCGCGTTCAAGGCGTCCGATGCGACCTGGTTGCGACGCGCGACGAGCTGCGCCTGGAGCGAGGCGACGTTGGCGTTCGCTTGTGCGGCGAGCGCGTATTGCCGCGACATGTCCGTCGGCAGCTCGACGCTCACTCCGACGTAGGCAGACCACCAATCGAGGCTTCCAGCGCGCGCCCAAGCGTTGCTCAACTCCGTGCTCAAGCCGTTGGTTTGGATGTAGGCGCTACCATCGACGCGCGGTCGCACGGCGTCACCTGCTACCTCGGCGCGCACCTGTGCCGTTCGGAGCTGGAGCTCGAGCTCAGAAAGCTCGATCGACTCGTTGGCGATGGCTTGTTCGACGACCGCAAGGCTCACTTCGTCTTCGGGCACCGAGGGTGCGTCGGCTGGAACCCACTCGGCGGCGCGCGCATCGCTGTCCCCCATCAGGAGAGCGAGCGTGATTGAACGTTGCCGGCGGGTGAGCAGCGAGGCGACGACGCTCTCCTCGAGCTCAGCGCTGCGTGTCTGGAACGTCAGGTTTTCGGACAACGCGAGCTCACCCAATTCCACCCGCTCGGCGGTTTGCCGCTCCTGACGGCGCGCGAGTTCGAGTGACGCGCGGTCGATCTCGAGCGCTTGCGATGCGTACCAGAGCTCGTAATACGCGCTCAACACGTCGCGCACGAGGGCGCTGCGCGTGCGCTCGACGGTTCGTTGTGCGCCTTCGTACGCGCTTTGGGCGGCGCGCAGCTCGACCTCGCCGACCTGTGTGCCAAAGCCGCGCAAGAACGGCTGCGTCACCGTTGCCTTGAGCGTCGCGACGTGCCCCGTGTTGGCCGGCAAGAACGGACTGACCGTCACCGCCAAGATGCTGTCCCGGTCGAAGTGTTGCTCGGTGGCGCGCACTTCGGCGTTGCCGCCGAAAGCGAATGGCTTTTTCACGGCCAAGCTCACGTCCAAGGTGCGCGACGTGCTCGCGGCGACGCTATCGTCGGCGCGCAGCTGCGGTGACTGTGAGCGCGTAAAGCCGGCGTCGGCCAACACGGCGTAGGGATAACGGCCCCTTTCTGCCCGCACCTGCTCACGTGCGCCGCGCAAGTCTTCTCGCGTGGCGCTGAGCGAGGGGTTGTTGGCCAAAGCACGAGCGACGGCTCGTTCGGAGCTCAGCGGCTCGCCTTCACGCGGCGCTTCGGAGGGAATTGGCGCACCGCTAGTGCCGGTAGGAGGGGCGGCCACTGAGGGGGCCGGCGCTGGGCCGACCTCTGCAGTCGACGCGCTGGGCTGGGCGCTCACGTGCCCTGCGGTCAGAAGTAGCGCCGTTAGCCGGAGCGCGGTTCTCGAGCGTGGAGTGCTGCCTGGTTGGTTCGGGGAGTTTCTCACTCCGAGCCGCTTGTTTCTTCGTTCACTCATGACGCAACGCCTCGATCGGGTTCAATTTGGCCGCTTTGTGCGCTGGCAGGTACCCGAACAACACTCCGACCGCCGCCGAGAAGCCGAACGCCAGCAACAACACGCCGGGTTGAATCAAGAACGGCACGCCCATCGCGTTAGTCACGCTAAAGCTCACCGCCAAGCCGAGACCAATGCCGATCACTCCGCCCAACGTCGACAACACGACGGCCTCGATCAGAAACTGGATCAACACGTCGCTCGCCAACGCGCCGATCGCCAGTCGAATCCCAATCTCGCGGGTCCGCTCCGTAACGCTGACGAGCATGATGTTCATGATCCCGATGCCGCCGACGACCAAACTCACCGCTGCGATCGCCCCGAGCAACGCCGTGAGCGAGCCAGTTGCGGCGCTCATCGTCTCGGCGATCTCCTTCATGTTGCGGACCGAAAAGTCGAGATCCGCGCCCGCTGGGACGCGCCTCCGCGAGCGCAGAAGGCCCGTGATCTGACCCTCTGCCGAGGTCGTCAAGGCCGCGCTCTTTGCCGACACGAAGATCGCGTTGATGTCTGTATTGCCAAGAATACGCCGCTGCACGGCGCGTAGCGGCATGAGCACGACCGCGTCCTGGTCCTGACCCATCCCCGACTGCCCTTTGGCCTCGAGTAGCCCGATGACGAGGCAGCTCACCTTGCCGACGCGTACCGTCTCACCGACGGCCGGCGTCTCGCCGAACAACTCGGCGCGCACCGTCTCTCCGAGGATGCATACGCCGCGCCCCGACGTCAGCTCCGACGCCGCGAAGGTGCGGCCGCTCGCCAAGGTGTACCCGCGTACACCCAGATAATCGTTGTTGCTGCCGGTGACCGCCGCTTGAAAGTTGCGGTTGCCCCACACCAAGAGCTGCTGGCTCGAAGCGGTGGGCGCGATCTTGGACACGCTCGTGACCTCGCGTCGAATGGCCTCCACGTCGTCCTGAGTGAAGGCGGGTGCCTGCACGAACGTCGCGCTGCGACGTCCGGCGCCGGGGTTGATGATGAGCAGGTTGTCGCCCAGCTTGCCGATGTCTTGGCTCACTTTTTGTGTGGTGCCCTCGCCGATGTTGACGAGGGCGATCACCGCGCACACGCCGATCACGATGCCGAGCATGGTGAGCACTGAACGCGTCGCGTTGCGGCGTAGCTCCTTGAGGGCCATCGAGAGCGCGGAGAAGATCACAGCAGCACCTCCCCACTCGAGCCGCCCTGCACGGCATCGAAGACGTCGCGCGGCGCCCCTTGACGGACCGCTTTGCCGTCCGTGAACCAAATCACGCGTTTGACGTATTGGGCTACGTTGGCTTCGTGAGTCACCATCGCGATGGTGATGCCGCTTCGTTGGTTGAGGTCGACCAACAGGTTCATGATCTCGACCTTGGTCTTCGAATCGAGGTTTCCCGTGGGCTCGTCCGCCAAGAGCAAAGACGGTTCGGTCACGAGGGCTCGCGCGATCGCGACGCGCTGTTGCTGCCCGCCGGAGAGTTCACTTGGCACGTGCTTCTCGCGGCTCGAGAGACCGACGGCGGCCAGCGCCCGACGCGCACGCTCGCGGCGCTCGGCTTTGGGGACCTTGCGATAGACGAGCGGGAGCTCGACGTTCTCGATGGCGCTGGTCTTGGCCAGCAGATTGAACCCCTGGAACACGAACCCGATGTAGTGCCGGCGCAACAGCGCGCGCCCGCGGTTGTCGAGCGCGGCGACGTCTACGCCGTGGAACAAGTATTCCCCCGACGTCGGTGCGTCCAGACAGCCGATCATGTTCATCGCCGTGGACTTGCCCGAGCCGCTCGCGCCCATGATGGCGACGAACTCGCCCGCGTGGATTTGGAGGTCGACGCCGTCGAGCGCGCGCACCTCGGCGTCGCCAACGCCGTAAACCTTGTGCAGGTTGCGCAGTTCGACGACGGGAATGTCGCTCACGGTTTCAGCCCCCTCGCGATTCGGTTTCGACGACGACGTCGACGAGCACTTGGCTGTTCGCGGTCAAGCCGTCGGCAGCGTTGATGGGTTTGACGGCGGAGTTCACGCCGTCGCTCCCGAGCACCTCGACGAACACCGGCTTGGGTTTACCGCCGGTCTCGAGCCAGACGCGCTCCGAGCCTTTTGGGGCCGGCGCTTGTTGCGCCTCGCC
>CBINDO010000351.1:0-8317 GCA_966249405.1 uncultured bacterium
AGAGGTGCGCGCCAGCTCGACGCCGAACTCGGACTCCCCCCTCGAGGTGGTCGCCAGGTCGATCTAGTACTCGCAGTTCGTCGCAAGCTGGTGACCAGCTGTGGCCCGAGCTCGGAGTTGTCGCGAAGGTGTTCGCCACCTCGAAGGGGGAGTCCGAGTACTCGAAAAGGTGGCGACCACCTCGAATCGAACTCGCGAATTTGCGGCGTGGCGCGAATTACCGCGCGGCGGTAGCGGCTGAGCCCCCTACCCCTTCCTCCCGATTTCGGTTGCAGGCCGCTGGGTCTCACCGCCACGCCGCCCACCACTGACGGCCGAAACCGCGCGGTGTCTTTCGAACATTTGTCGACGCCCAGCCGGTGCGTGCCGATGCCGCTGGCGATCCCCCGTTCACCGCGACCGTGTCCCGCTCGGCGGTTTCTGGGCCCAGCCGTCTTTCCCGAGTTCAGTCGTTCAACGGCGCCGATCCCACCACGGCGCTGCTTGCCGCCGTTCAACGGACGCCCCGCCAATTACCCCGCAGCCCGCCACATCGCCGTTTCACCCCGCGGTCGTTCGGCAACGTCATTCGAACATCACCGTTCCACCACCGCCGTTCGAACATCACCGTTCCACCACCGCACCGCGCGCGACGCACCGCGTCGCGGTGCTCCCCATTCCCGCGTTCACCGCCGACGCGAGTCCCAACGGTTGGTGAAACGACCGTCACGCGCCGTCTCACCTGGAAGACGAGTGGGCGCGCCTGCGTAGAGTGCAGCGGGAGGCACGCTACCGGCGAGGGGCGTACCGAACCGGGGACGTGGTGAATAAACGCGAAGCGAAAAAAACGCACTCACCGCGCAACCGCGGAAATCAGGGACCGAACCAACGTCACACGCCGGGAAACGCGCTTCACGAAACCGCAACTCGTGGAAACGCGCTCCAGGACAACGCGCTTCATCCAGACAGTTTCTCCTAAACAGTGGCTCAACGGGGACTCGCGCCGCGCTGCGTCACACGGGGTCACATGGGGTGGGGCGCGGCTCGGGTTCGATTCGCTCGTACACGAGCCCCAAGCACGTCTCACCAGTCAATCACACAACCAAGTCGAAAAAGGAATGTCTACCCATGTCTAACGAAAACAACAGCAACAACGGTTCGAATGGCAACTCCAACACCGGGAGCGACGTCGCGCCGGCCGCGTTCACCCCGACCATGACGACGACGAACGGGCCTGCGCCTTCGGACGTCTCTGCGCTGCTCATGCACGCGGCGTTTGGTCGCATGAAGCCGATAGCGGAGGCGATTCCGCCCGAGAAGACGCGAGACGTGCAGCACGCCGTCGGCAACATGATAGAGACGATCCTCGTCGCCGAACCGCAGATGCAGAAGTTCCGCCTCGAGCTGATGAAGCTCGGCGACTTCGAGATCGTCTACCTAGATCGCTTGAAAGACTGCGCCTACGGCCTCGCGTACATGTACACGCGCGTTCGGGCGGCCAATGGCAAGTTGCCGCCGGCTTCCGTTGCCACCCTCGTGGCGAACCGACAGATGATGCATCGGCACGGCTTGGCGTTGGCCAGCTCCGGCTTCTTCGAAGAGGCGCAGGTGAACGAGCTCATCAAGGGCAAGAGTCATCAAGATCTCGCCTACGATGTGGTCGGCCTCACCAACCTGTTCCTCGACAAGGGCAGTGAGCTCGATGGGCAAACGCCACTCAAACGCCCGCAGCTGATCGCGATTCAAGCCGAGGCCACCGCGATGCTCACCGTGATCGGTGAGAAAGACAGCCGCAAGTCCGAGCGCGCCGAGATGTCGCCGCTGTATCGGCAGTTTTATACCCTGGCATTGCTCACCTACAACGAGGTACGCGACGCGTTGATCTACGCCCTGCGCAAGCGGCCCGACGCCGAAGAGCTGCTGAAGGCGGTTGCCCCGTCATTGTACGAAGATCGCGGTCGCCGTGCCAAGCCGGCCAAACCTGAGCCCCCGGCCCCGGCCGAGGTGGAGGACGACGAGGATGACGTCCCCGCCGTTCCTGTTATCCCCACGCCCGCGGCGATCACGGACGGCGTGACCAACGCAACGCGCGTAGCCTCGTCGCGCGACGCGACCGCGCGTGAGACACGCGCTGGCTTCCCGGGCTCCTCACCGATCGTGGCTGAAGAGGCAGAGGACAAGTAGGCGTCAGCGAGAGCAGCTTTCATCACCACCCATTACGGAGCGGGCCGTCGCGGAGTTCGTGGCGGCCCGTCGAGGAGTTCAACGTGTCGGAACGCAAACTACGCTTGGGAAACATTCAAGAGCTGAGCTCGCGTGGCAGCCGCGCCTGTGAGCTACCGCTGCATCATCTCACCACTCACGCCGTCGTGTTTGGCGGAAGTGGTAGCGGCAAGACGGGCCACCTCATGGTGCTGACAGAAGAGGTGTTACGTTCGGGGGTGCCCGTCTTGATGATCGACATCAAGGGTGATTTACGGAACCTGGCGTTGTCTTTTCCCGACTTCGACGCGAGCTCCTTCGAGCCGTGGGTGGAGCCGAGCCCCGGGGACACGCGGAGCAAAAGTGAAATCGCCGCCGATCTCGCCACCGAACGGCGCGAGGCGCTCGCGGCGTGGGACGTCCTCGAACACGACGTCCAGACGTTCCGCGACCAGATCGCGCTGCGGGTGATAACCCCGGGCAGCACCGCGGGTGAACCTCTCGACATCTTGTCTTCCCTCGAGAGCGCCGCGGCCAACTGGAAGCGTGATCCGGAGAGTGCTCGCGCCTCGCTCTCGGCGGGGATCTCCCTCGTGCTGCGGCTGCTGGACTTGGATCCGGACCCGGCGAAGAGTCGCGCTCACGTCATCCTGTCGTTGTTCGCGGAAAACCGCATCGAGGGCGGGTTGCCCTCTGGGCTCGGCGATCTGGTGGGAGATTTACTCGATCCACCCATTGCAATGGCCGGCGCGTTGCCGATAAACACGTTCATGTCGACCAAGGAGCGGAGCGCGCTCGCCGCGTCGCTGAACACGTTGATCGCTTCACCCACCTTCGCGGCGTGGCGCGACGGCGCGCCGCTCGACGTCGAATCGTGGTTTCGCAGAGATCCAACGACCAACCAGGTACCCGCCGTGATTCTGAGCGTCGCCCACTTGGAGGACGAAGAGCGCGCCATGGTACTCGGCGTCGTGCTCGAAGAGGTGCTCAATTGGGTACGCGGCTTACCCGGCAGCAAACACCTCAAGGCCCTGCTCGTGTTCGACGAGGTGTTCGGCTTCGTGCCGCCCCACCCGGCCAACCCTCCCACCAAACAACCAATCGTGATGCTCCTGAAACAAGCCCGCGCCTACGGCGTGGGCGTCGTGCTCGCGACGCAAAACCCCATGGACATCGACTACCGCGTGCTGAGCAACGCCGGCATCTGGTGGGTTGGCCGCCTCCAAACCGACGCCGATCGCCGTCGCGTCGTCGAAGGGCTAGCGCAACACAGCGCCAAAGGTGACCAATCCTCCGCCACCCTCACCCGCACCATCAAGCAGCTTGCTCCTCGCTGGTTCGTGATGCGCAACGCGCGGGCCTCCGAAGACGTCACACTCATGCAACCGCGCTGGGCGCTCTCGTTCCTTCGCGGGCCGATGACGCCTTCGGAGATACGGCGGGTGCGCGGGTAGCGTGGAGTGCGCAATATCCGGGGTTCCGTGCTGCTAGAGCACCAGCCAGTGGACTCTTGGTCGGGCGGAACTGTGGCGGGCAAGTGTGCGAGACCGGTCTGCTGCGCTTCCGTAAGTACGGTCGGAAGTCGAGCTCTTCCTTGGAGGCCAGAGTTTGATTATGCGTGACGGTCGGACGTCAAAATCCGAGACTCATAACCAGTATGTCGAAGCTCAACGAGATCGAGAACAAACTGGGGGAACTAGACGGAGGCGCCTATCAGAAGTTGGTAGACGCATACCTGGTGAAGGATGGCTATCGAAACCTGGTCCCCGTGGGCTCTGTCATTGGAAGGAACAAGGTCGCCACGGGCACCCCTGATAGTCTGAATCCTGAAGACGACGGAACCTACACGTTCTTCGAACACACGACGATGGGAGGCCCGAAACTTCGCAAGAAGTTGCTGGACGACTTGGACAAATGCGCCAACCCAAGAAAGACGGGGGTTCCGCTCGCCCGGATCCGTGAGGTGGTCTTCAGCGTATCGAGCAAGCTGTCTGCCAAGACCATTGCTGCGTTGCGGGCACGCGCCGAAGGACACGGTTTAAAGGTTCGACTGCTCGCGCTTCAGACGCTGGCGCTCAACTTGCTCACTAAGTATCCTGTGCTGGCTCGTGAGTTTCTCGAAGTACCCGTAGACACGGGGCAGATAACGACAACCGATGAGTTCATTTCGCGCAGCCAACGCAACAAGTTAGCGACACCTCTGGACACAGCGCTAGTCGGACGCCAACGGGAAATTCAGCTTGCACTCGAGGCCCTTCGGTCCGCCAAAGTGGTAGTGCTCGCAGGCAACCCCGGTGTTGGCAAGTCCCGCCTCGCGCTAGAGTGCCTGACGAGGTTCACCAACGAAAACCCCGGGTGGCGCCCATACTGCGTCGAAGACCGAGGGGTGGACGCGTTCGATGACATTCGCGGATACTTCGGTCCATCAGGAAAGTACGTAATCTTGGCAGATGACGCGAATCGTGGAAGCGCGTTTGACTACCTAGTCAAGCACGTCATCGATGCCCGAGAGGACCAGGAATTCAAGATCATCGCAACCGTTCGGAGGTACGCCAAACCAGGGGTTGTGAGGACGGCAGAGCAGCTCAGTCGTCCCGAGGTTCTCGATGTCGTCCGTCTAACGGATTCGGAGATTGATACCCTGCTCACAAATTGCTTTGTCGCTTCACCGTCCAAGCTACTGCAAGAGCGCTTCCGCAACCTGGCTCGGGGAAACCCCAGGATTGCCATGATGGTAGGAGCAGTTCTAAAGGAGGAGCAGAATTGGGAGTCGATTCAGAACATCGAGAAGCTCTACGAGCAATACTTTGGCCGCATCAGAGATCACCTCTTCGCGAAGGAAAGGCGGCTGATGAAGGTAGCCGCAATTCTCGGCTTCCTGCGAGTCGTGGACAGCTCCGATCAAGGCCAGCTCGCAAAGCTCGAAGCAACGTTCCGGATCGACAAACACGATTTCTGGACCTTGGTACAGCAACTCGTTGAATACGAACTCGTAGACATTCACGAAGGTAGGATTGCGAGAATCTCGGATCAGATCTTTGCCACCTACGCCTTCTACAGGGCTTGCTTCGTCGAACAGTCGATAGACTTTGGCTCGTTGTTCGACGAGTACTTTGCTTTTCGGACCTCCCAAATCGTGGAAGTTCTCCATCCGTGCCTGGAAGCATTTGACCAACAAGCGATTTTGAAAGCGACCACGCCGGTTTTGGAACGCGCATGGCGACGGTACATTCAGCAAGATGATCGGCCTAGCCTCTACGCCTTGATGAAGCACCATCCGTTTGAGTTGAGAACCGCAGTACTTGCCTACCTGCAACGCATCATCAACAAGCTTCCGCGTGAGGAAGTTCTGACATCTTCTGCGGTCGGAAGCTTCTCGCGGGTGCCACCGGTCCTCGAAATTCTAGGTGGCTTCTGTGATTGTCACGAAGCTGAAAGGGCCATCGCCCTTGAGCTTATGTTGGACTACCTGCAAAAGGTTCCGGGAGCCGCGGAGAGTGTCCGCCAAGTGATCCTTGGACGCTTCGGCATGAGGCACTACTCACACGAGCTTGACTTTTCGGTACAAGCGAACGTCCTCGATGCAATGACAGCAGCCCTGTCGAAGTACCCCTCGGATGCGATGGCAAATCTGTACCTGAGCATTGCGACCGAATACTTGCGCTTCGAGTTTCACTCGGACATCGTTGGGCGAGACGATACTTTTCGAAGTATCGGATTCTCGCTTGGGGAGTCACGGTCATGGCGCAGATTGCGCAACGGATTGATTGACAAGCTATTTGAAACGGTGGCCCGATTAGGCTTACATCGCGAACTAACTGCGTTTCTCGACCAATACACTCGTAGCCTTTCACGAAGTGTACCGAGCGCTGTGATAGGCGAAGACGCCAAACGGATTGGGGCAGGCCTAGGGCGGGTGGTTCCAGTTGATCATCTAGCGCTGCGAGCAGAAAGTAATCGCTACCTGGATCGGTTGTCGCGAATTGGCATCGCCGTGGACGAAGATGTGCGTTCACAGCTCAGTCATCCGGAGCTAGCTCTGATCAAGGCCATATTTCACCGGCCACGAGATCTGGACGACAGCTACGAGGCGATAGAGCAACAGCGACGCGAACGACTCTTGACGTTGATCGACAACTATAGCGCGACTGACTTCGTTCACCTTGTCGAGGTTTGCGCCCGATTCCTGGAGCAATCACCCATCCCGTCGCACGTAGACTGGGCTCGGTCGCAGCTGAGCCTGCTCTTCGAGATGCTGGCCGAGCGAGATGGGCGATTGTTCGCGTCCGTCGTAAATGACTATCTTGCCATGGGCGATCCTTTGGTGCTGTCCCATCCACCAATGCGCGAGTTGCTGGCCATATTGGGACCTGACGATGCTGCCCTGCTTGTGGAGCGCCATGAGTACGCGAATCGAGACCTGTGGCGACTGATGCTAATTCTCAGCATGCCAAGTGTATCACTTACAGGCGCGCACAGGGAGACATTGCTGGAACTACTTCAGCATGTGCCCCTTGACGCCTTGCCGATTCGACTCTGGAACGTGATTGAGCGAACTGATGATGATATCTTGCTCGTTGTCGATGTTGCCAAAGTTCTCGAAGCGCGTCTAGAGACAGAATCGTCCGTCAGTCCGGACGTTGTGGAACGTCTTTTTCATGTGGATGGAGCAAGCGAGCGGCTTTATCGAGAGGCACCAGAGCTCTTCGAACGGCTCTATTTGCGTGCATCGTATTTCAAAAAGTCCGTAGATCATTACGCAAAGTGGTTCAACATCCTTCAGGATCAGGACCCAGCCTTCATCGATCGATACCTCGAGACATGTCGTGATCGCTTCGGCCGATACGAAGACCACCGCGACTACAACGCCGTCTGGATGCGCGACGACTACACGGCCGTGTTCAACCGCGTTCTGGCTTGGCAAGGCGACGGGCGGAGGCGCTACGATGGCCAAGCGCTGTCGCTATTCGTCAAAGTTTCTGAAAAGGGAGCACATGAGGTGTGGGAGCGGCAACAGCGGTTCATTGACGAAGTGATACGGAACCACGCCGATGACGGGACGCTCATGCAGTCCCTATTTGAGTTGATCGCTGGGTGGCCCGAAGAGCGACGGCGTGGGCGCGTCAAGACATTTCTCGAATGCAACGTCTCTTTCGAAGCGTTCGAGCTGCTGCCGCTGCTTCCGTCTGGGATGTCTTGGTCTGGTAGTGCTGTGCCAGTGCATCGGTCCCGCGCTGCATATCTCGGCTCGCTGCTTGACCTCATGACCACGAGTCAGTTTCTCGAGCACCGTAGCCACGTAGAAGCTCTGGTGTCCAGCGAGAACCTAGAAGCGGAACGGCATCGCCAAGAAGACTTTGCGAGGGATATCTCCAGCTAGAGACACGCATCACGTTACCGGTACTTCGATTGGATGGAACTCGACGGCGTCCCCGTAAGGGCCTTGTCGCTACCGCGGTTGATCGAAGTGAAGAGAAAGCTCTCTCGGCCCAAAGACCAACTAGCTCTGCTGCAGCTCGAAGCAACGCTGGCAGAACGCAATGTCAAGTGGCCCCTCGTGAGCGGCGTCTACGGGCGGATAACAATGTCAGACGGTGGGCGGCTCGTCCGTGCAGTACTTCGCGCGCCACGCGACCACCGTTTGTACGTGTGGGTGCGTCGCTGGAAAGTGCTGCTCGAGGATGTTCTGCGCCCGTGTCCACAACGCACAGGCGCGTGCTCGTTCGTTGGTGTGAACCAATACCGACGCCAGATTCGAGTAGCGGATAGCCAACGTCGGATGATTCGCCGCGTAGTGGCCCTCGTTAATCGCTATCGCCTGCTCCAGCCGCTCTTTCGCTCCCAAAAAGTCCCCCAAGTCCTGAAGCACCAGCGCAAGGTTCGAGTAGCTCGTGGCCAACGTCGGATGATTCGCTGCGTAGTGGCCCTCCCAAATCGCTATCGCCCGCTCCAGCCGCTCTTTCGCTCCTCCAAAGTCCCCCAAGTCCCTCAGCACCAGCGCCAGGTTCGAGTGGCGGATAGCCAATGTCGGATGATTCGCCGCGTAGTGGCCCTCCTCAATCGCTATCGCCTGCTCCAGCCGCTCTTTCGCTCCCAAAAAGTCCCCCAAGTCCTGAAGCACCAGCGCAAGGTTCGA
>CBINDO010000352.1:0-8293 GCA_966249405.1 uncultured bacterium
TACGGCCGACTACTCGTGAACACGACCCACCGATAGCCACCTGCCGCCACGGGCAACATCGTCGGCTGCCACGCCTTGTTCGCGTCCACGGCGCGCTCGCCTTGACTTGCCCGAGCCAGGTACACGGGTGTGGGGGTCGCTGCCGCGCTGTCGACGGACATCAACCTGCCGGGCGTTTCGTAGTAATCCGTGGGCGCCATGTATCCGTACACGGTCCACGAATTCTGGCAACAGTAGCTACCTGCCGGCGACGACGAGTAGATGATGCTGCGCGAGTCGCTTTCGAAGATTGGCCACTTGATCACCTCTCCGAACGGCCACGTGTTCACCACGGTCCGGCGGTTTCTGAAGATCTTGTTGGTTTGGTCGAAGTCGAACACGCTCAAGCCCTTGCGCCAACCAGCGCCGCCTGCCTGGTCGCCGTCGACGAATACGAGCTTGGAACCGTTGGGCGCGAACGAGGGAACCATCATGGTGGCTCCGCCCAGGCCCCATTTGCCAGGCGATGTCGACGTGACGTCCGTAGGCGCGACCCCACTGGCTCGCGTCGACTGCCAGACGAAGTAGTCGACGCCGCTGCCGTTGTCTCCGCCGGCGCGAGTGAACCCGGCTGCATCGGTATCACCCGTGGGGAGGAGGTTCAATGACGGAACCAGGGTGAAGCTGCCCGCGCCGCAAGGCTTCCAATAGAGCAGCGCCTTGGCCCCACCCGAGTTGTTCGTCCAATCCAACTTGAGGTCGTAACGTTGGCCGGCGGTGAGATACATCGCGCCTTCGGCGGTGCCCGCCGAAGTGCGGTTCACCACTCGGATGTCGTTCAACCACAAGGCGCCAGCGTCGTCGACGTCGATCCGAAACTCGGTTACGCCGGTACACGAGGCTTCGAGACGGCCTGTGAAGCGTCCGCTGACACTCGCGTTCGAAGTCAGTTGGTTGTACTCGGCTCGGTAGTTGCCGGACGTGCCCCAGTCGACGTTGGCTTGCGGCACGATACGCGTTGCCGAGAAGGTGCTGGTCGGGTTTGCCGCAAGACCACGATTGAAGTCGAGGGTGTCGTAGTACCTGACGCGCAGCCCGTTGGTTGGAACCGTGTACGAGGAGGGAAGGTACAAACGTTCCGGCGGGATCACCTGCTTGGCCAGCACCGTGGTGGCCGCAACGGTTGCCGACCACTCGAGCTTGAGACTCGCTGCGCCCGTCGACTCCTTGTGTTGGACGTCGAGCGCATACTTGAGACCTCCGACCAGCGCGACGCTGCTCGAGCACAGGTTCGTGGCCGAGCTCGTCGCATTGAGGATAGTGGTACCGCCGACCTTGACGCTCATCGCATCATCCGATGTCAGGCAGAATTGGTAGGTGCCAGTCACCGGGGCCTCGAGGTCCGCTAGCCATCGGCTCGAGAAGTTGTCGACTGGAACGTTCGGCATCGGGCTGTAGTTGCCCCAGCTCGCCGCGACTTGCGGTTCGACCTGCGCCAAAACCTGGTTTGTCAGGGTCGTGTCGCTGTAGTAACGCACGTAAACTCCGCGCGTGCTGTCGTCCCAAGACAGCTGGCTCGGCGGGATCACTTCGCGGGGAAGCGAGGTGCTCGACCACTCCAACTTCACGGCTGCGTTGCCGCCCGACTCTGCGTACTCCAAGAGGATGTCGTACTTCTGGCCTGCGGTTGCATTGAACGTCGCGGTACGTGTGGTCGACGAACCACTGTAGGTGATGGCGTTGATCAGGACGGAACCATTGACCGTCAATCGAACGCCATCCGAGCTCGTCAGGTGGAACGTGAGCGTCTCACTGAAGTACGGCTGAATTTTGCCCGACCACGTCGCGGAGAACCCGTCGACTGGGAGCGTGGTCGCCGGGCTGCTTGCCGCCCAATCGAAGTTGACGCTGGGGTCGGTGCGCGTCCAGCTCGTGCCCGTGCGGAGGGTGTTGCCGAAGTACTCCGCTTTGAGACCGCCGCCGTTGCCGCCGGAGACCATGGTGCTGGGTACACTCACGGCTCGCGAGCTGTCGATGCCGACTACCTGCTGTTGAGTGTTGCCATAGACGTTGTTGGCCGAGAGAGCGTATTGCCCATCTGGAGTGAGCGGGGCCCATCCGAAGCCGCGCCAGTCGTTGGCACTCTGCTTGTAAGTGCTGCTGTTGGGCATGTCCGAGAGGTAACTCAAGCTGCCGTTGGACTCGATCTCCGAGAAGCCCGGTGTGTTGGACCAAGTGGAGTCCGACGTGAGGAACAACTCGCCGTTGGCCGAGACGGAATGGCAAACTGGGCACCCCCAAGCTCCGGAGGTGCTTCCGAACATGTTGTATGCTGCACTCGAGCCACCCGGGTCGACGCCCATGATGTAGGCATGGTGATCGGAGCGGCCGTATTCGGTATAAACGATACGTCCACGCAGCGGAGCCTGAGCGAACCGTATGGGGCGCACCACTTCCTGCTTGAGTACTCCGCCCACGATGCGCTGCACGACGTAGGCGGCGTAGTCGCCTTTGGCAGTCTGCTCGAAGGCCTTCCAAACCTCGCTCGGGATCGTCAACCGAGTTGGGTTTGGCTCAGCGATGATGGTCGCCCATTGAAACTCGGGCGTGCCGGCCGCCGGCCAGCGCAGTGAGACTCTGACGGCCGAAGCCGACTGGTTGTTCTTGTTCCATTGGATCACCGGTGGCTTGAGCCCCAAGGGAAACACGGTGTCGATGTAGGGATACAAGACGGTCATCGGATCGGCGCCGCTTGCCGTGCCGCTGAACGCAGTGACGGTCGCGTCGTTCACCGACGAACGTTCCAGCACGTTGACCTTGACGCGGGCCTGTCCCGACGCGGTGAAGCTGCCTGCATACGCTTTGACGCCGATCGTGCCCGCCACCGGCGCCACCACTTCCATGATGCCGGATTGCGCAATGACGGCGGTTCCCAGTTGGTCGAGGTCCCACGCCGCGAGGACGGCGCCCGCGAAACACCCGCTAGGCAGCGCTTCGACCGTGAATTGCGCTTGGGCTGGCGTTACCGCCAACGGACCCGAATACCCGAGTGAACGCGTGGTCGCGCCGCCCCCGGAGCAGCCGATGGTCACGTTGTCGACGTACAGGTTGCGGTCGTTGCCGTTGCTGTAGTAGTCGTTGTCGAAGGTTACCCGCACCTCTTTGCTGCCGGAGGTGGCAGGTGTGTATTGAAACGTAAAGTCGGTCCACGACGACGCGTTGACGTACGTGTCGTAGACGTTGGTGCCGCCGATCGACACGACCATGTGGCCCCAGGCGCTGCCGGCGTAGCTGCTGTACGCGCGCACCGTGACGGTGTGGGGGCCCGTTCCGAACGTGAAGTTCCTGTAGATGCTGCCATTGCTCCAAATATTCCAGCCCCCGGTCACGGAGCCACCCGTGGTGGAGGTCATGGACTCGGCTTCGAGGGTGCCGCTGGTGCAGTTCGTGCGGGGCAACGTGGATAGGTCGGCCGAGGCTATCGTTTGCTTGACGTTGGACGTCGAGGGGCCGCTCCACTTCAGCGCGGCAGTCGCTCCCCCGGTGTTGTCGTAATATTCGAGCCGAATCGGGTAGGAGACGTTGGCCTGCAGGGTTACCGCGGAGCTCGTGTATTCGGTCGTGGATTGGTCGACCCACGCGTTGACGAGCTGGGTGTTACCGACCCACAGCCTCACCCCGTCGTCACCCGTGACGTAGAAGCGGTAGCTCCCCGCTTGGGTTGGGATCACGTAGCCGCTCCAGCGCACCGAAAATCCGTCGGAAGGTACTCCAGCGACGGGGCTGGCGTTACCCCACGAGAAGCTCACTTGCGGATCGATGCGCACGACCCTTGGCGTCGCGGTGCTTGGGATGCCCGTCGGATGACGGTCGTCGAAGTATTCCCCGACCAACCCGAGCTGGGGGCTCGTGAGATTGAGAACGCCGTTGCCCAAAGACGTGACCAGAAAGTCTTGCGGCGACGGTTTGACCTGGATCGAGGTGCAGGCGATCGCCGCAGTGTTGGAAGCGGGGGGTACGGCCTTCAGCTCGATTCCATTGGGCCCCTCCACGACGATCCCCCCTTCGGTCAGCATCTCCTCGGGTTCGTCTTCGAACAGCTGACAGTGAGGGTCGCAGGGATTGTCGAGGCACGGGGTTGCCTCCGGCAAGGACGCCAAACGGCGCAGCGCAACGCGTGATAGATCCAGGTCCGCTATCTGGTCGCCCTCGCACTCACTCCAACGTCCGTTGCGGCACTGGTAGTAGCCGGTGGCGCACGCCGTGTAGTCGTCGACCGTACGGTGCACCTTTCCACACGTTTCGAGCTCACCTTCGCTCTGGCACTCACAACCCGGCGAGGGGACTGCGCAGTTCTTGGGACCCGGCGCTAGGGCGCCAGCATCCGACGCCGGTTTGTTGTCGTCGTCGCCCAGCTTTGCGCGCGGAGGAGGAACGTCTGAGCAGCCGAACGCGAACACTGCCAGCACAGCGAGCGCGCGCAGTCGAGAGCCGGCCCGTGCCAGCGCCGTCGAGACGTGCACCCGTGCAACAAAGAGACTCGGAGCCATGAACCCAATAACGGCCCAAGGCACGAATCTTGAGGTGGCGAGTTCACAGTTGCTTTACAGGCGCAACTCCTTACCGTGCGAGCGAGCCGGAAGCAGTTGAGCCCCTGCACGGCGGACGCCAGGGCCGTGCCGAAGTGGGCCAATCGAACTTGCATTGGGCCGGCATTGCGACGGCCCATTACTGTCGTTGTTCGAGCGGTGGAGCGCGATCCCACCGTTCAGCTGGCTTGGCCTCACCGCCATCCAGCCGCCCACTGATGGCGTCAGAACGGGCAGTCCACTTGTTGGGACGTGAACTTGGGGTTGTCCGCGACCTGGAACCAATCGACGAACCACAAGCAGCCGTCACGAGCTGGCCCAGCTGGGATCTTCATGCACTCCGTCCTCACACACTCCTTGCGCTGAGCGTGCGAGCCCTGACATTCGGTCAAGAAGCCACCGTACTGAGCGCCGAGGTCGTTGGTACCCCACTGCCGACTGCACGCGTTGAACTGGCCCACGCCGCCCCCCGGGACCATCAAGTCGAACTGGTTACCCGCGACGTCGCTGCCGGTGTTGGTCACCTTGACGATCATCTGCTTTCCCTTGATCAGCTGTGAGCCTGGATCGCTAGCCGTATGATAACCTTCGCCAGTGAATTGGAGGCGGTAACAGGCGCCGCAATTGGGGTTCGCCTTGGCGATGTGACCGTAAGAGAGGCAGTCGGAAACGGCGCGCGGCGCCTCGTCGTAACACGCGAAGGAGCCTCCGCCGTTGCACGAGCTCGTGCCGTCACCAGTGCGGGTCGTGCCATCTTGGCTGCATTTGTGACCATCGAACTGCGCGCAGTGCGGCTGGCAGCAGTCCCAGTAGCGGGTGGCGAAGCCATCACCACCAACCACGTTCGGCAGACCTTCACCCGAGCAGTCGATGGCTCCCGAGGGTTCTTCGGGGACGCCTCCTTCGGGCACACAACGCCCGCAGCTGATGTCGCAATACTCGGCGAACCAATCTGCGCCGCATTCCTCCGTCTCACTCGCCCACTCCGCGCACGTGGCACCTGGCCACTCGGGATCGGGTGGAGGCTCCAGGTCTTCGCACTTTTCTGGTTCGGGCTCCGGGGTCGGGTTACCACCCTCCGGCACACAACGCCCGCAGCTGATGTCGCAATATTCGGCGAACCAATCCGCTTCGCATTCCGTCGTCTCCGTCGCCCAGTTCTGGCACGTGGCGTCGGGCCATTCGGGGTCGGGCGGCGGCAATTTGTCCTCACACGGCTCCGGCTCTGGTTCAGGGATGCCGCTTGCAGGGACGCAGCGCCCGCAGCTGATGTCGCAATACTCGGCGAACCAGGCGGCTTCGCACTCCGTCGTCTCCGTCGCCCAGGTCTGGCAGGTAGCATCCGGCCACTCGGGATCGGGCGGTGGCTCGACGTCGACGCAGTCTTCCTCCGGCGGCGAGGTACCCTCACCGTTGCTCACCGCAGGGTCGGTGGTGCCAGCGGGTGGTGTTACTGGGGTAACGGGAGTGATCACCGTGTTACCAGGCGTGACCGGCGTGGGCGTCACCACGGTACCTGGCACCGTCGCGCTCGGGGTTACGGCCGGTCCTGGGCCGGGCGGCGTCACGCTCCCCGACGTAGAGGGCGTGCTCGTCGAGCTCAGTGCGGGCAACCCGTTGTTCGTCACCATGCCGTCCGGCTGCGAGGTACCGCAGCTGACCACGACGGTGACGGCAGACGCGGTAGCCAGGGCAGCCCATACCGCACGTTGCGCGAGCGAGAATGAAGGAGAGGAGGGGGTTTTCATGTTCCGATTCACGGGAGCAAAAAACGGGACCAGCGTGGTCCGCCAGGCGCCCACGTGAGCGCTCACGTGGTGTTGCCACCTTACAACGGTACCCAAGAGCCGCCTCGACAGCGCCGCGAATCGCCGGTGCCAGGCACAACGCCACGGTGGTCGTACGCCGAGGGTGTCTCTTTGCGCGGACTCTGCATTCTCGACGTCACCCCTTGGCCCGAGCGTGCCCCGTGGAGCTGACGCGCTGCGGCATGAGTGAGGGCATTCGGTCGGACGAGCCGCGCTTCACTGGGCTTCGTAGAAGGTGATGCTCACTCCGCCGCCCGCGCTTCCAGGGTCGGAACTCAGGTATTTGCCGGTGTTGAGGAAGGCGTAGGGGCCATCCACGGCGGCCTCGAATTGCGGGATCAGCGCGCCAAACGGTCCGCAGTTTCTCACGAGGACGTAATCGCCACCGTCCCCGACGAGGCTGTAGCGCGCGTCCAAGACCGTGGTCGCGCCGATGAGCTGATAGTCCGCGCCTCCAGGCACCACTTTCCCGGTGAGACGACCCGTAACCGTGCCGCCGGTGATCGGGATGATGTTGCGCGTGCCGCGTTTACTTGCGCCGACGGAAAGTGACGAGCCCAACGTCACGGTTTCCGTGAACACGGTGGCTCCGCGACCAGCGTTGCTTGTGGCACAATCCCAAGGTTGATGGGGCACACCCGCCGGATCCTCGAGTTGGATGCGGCTTTCGCCCGGCGCGACGTCCTTCATGTCGTACACCGCGAGCGTGATCGTCTTGCCCGCTGCGTCCACCGTGCGCGTGCCAGCGTACTTGCCGCTGTTCAACCAAGCGTGCGCGCTCGAGTTGTTGATCTCGAAGTCGGGCACGAATCGCGATACCGTTTCACCGCTCGGCGCAAAACCGCAGCTGCGCATGTAGACGAGCGTGCCGTCGCTGGTCCTCAAGATGTCGATTTGCTCGAGCTCGAGCGCGCCGTTGGCCAGCTCGAGCTCCAACTCCAAGCCGCCCGTCAGGAAGCTGCCAGAGATCCTCTCACCCTCGAAGGTTGCGCCCTTCACGTCGCGCAGTCGGCGCGTTCCGTACGGCGTCTCACCGAACTCGTGGGTGTCACCGAGCTCGACCGTCGCCTCGAAGACGGGGGCGCCGAGCTGAGGCGGTGGTAATCCGTCGGGAACTCCGCACGCCCACGACGGGTCGGGCACGATGGTGGCTTCTTCCGCCGTTGGCGAGACGCCTGAGCTGACGTTAGCCTCGCTGCTGGGGGCGCTCGCGGTTGGTTCGGAGCTCGATGTTTGCGGTGTCTCCGTCGCTTGGGGCAGCGGCTCGCCAGAGCTCTCGGCGTCTGGAGCAGCCGTCGAGGTTCCAGACGTCGTCGTCTCGGGGGAGTTCGACGAAGACGAAGTATTGGTAGCGACGGGTCCTGGCTGCGTCGGAACGGTCGACGTCGCTGCCGGGCCTGGGGAGGTCGACGGCGACGAGGAGTTAGACGCGGATGAAGTGTCGAGAGCCGTCGTGGTCGCGGTGCTGTTGGGATTGCTCGATCCAGCCGCCGGCGTGCCGTCCGCCGAGCAACCCCAAAGCAGCGACAACACGGGTGCGCACTTGCCGAACCAAGTGAGGAAGGCCGAGCCGTTATTCTGGATGGGCTTGTAGGCGGACGTGCTCATGGAAAAAACCGTAACGCGCCCACAAGCTTCGCACGAAGGGGCAATTCTGTCCCCCGAGCGACCCCTGGGGCAAGGCCGCCACGAGGCCTGGTATCAACGAGTGAAGGCAAGTCGAATCATCGAAATTGCCGCGCTCACCGCAATATCACTCTTCGAACCCGAAGCACCGGGCGACTGCCGGGGGAAAACGCCGCGTCACCCGAGCAGGTGGTGCCGCTTGACCCCTTCACCACCCGCGGCGCGCTCGGGTGTTCAGGGCTGGACTCAAACCCACGGTTCGGCTGTGTTGACCTTATCGCGATTGCCGCC
>CBINDO010000353.1:0-8276 GCA_966249405.1 uncultured bacterium
GCTGCGGCTGCGCCCTTGTCGTCCTTCGGCTTCTCTGCAACGAGCGCCTCGGTGGTCAAGAGCAGGCCAGCGACGCTGGCAGCGTTCTGGAGTGCGCAACGAACGACCTTCGTCGGGTCGATGACGCCGTCGGCGATGAGGTCGGTGAACTCACCGGTGCGAGCGTTGTAGCCGTGAGACGCCTTGGCGTCGCGGACGCGCTGCACGATGATCGAACCCTCTTCGCCAGCGTTGGCTGCGATTTGACGGAGCGGTTCCTCGATCGAGCGACGGATGATCTGGACGCCGAAACGTTGCTCGTCGGAGACCTCGAGCTTGTCGAGTGCCTTCTGAGCGCGGAGCAGAGCCACACCGCCGCCGGGGACGATACCCTCTTCGACAGCCGCGCGGGTTGCGTAGAGAGCGTCTTCGACGCGTGCCTTCTTCTCCTTCATCTCGGTCTCGGTAGCAGCGCCGACCTTGATCACGGCAACACCGCCGACCAACTTGGCGAGGCGCTCCTGGAGCTTCTCGCGGTCGTAGTCGCTGGTGGTGTTCTCGATCTGGGTGCGGATCTCTTGCTGACGCGCCTTGATGTCGTTCTTCTTGCCAGCGCCGTCGACGATGGTCGTGCTGTCCTTGTCGATCTTGACGGCCTTGGCCTTGCCGAGGTCACTGATGGTGACGTTCTCGAGCTTGAGGCCGAGCTCCTCGCTGATCACCTGACCACCGGTCAGGACGGCGATGTCCTTGAGCATTTCCTTGCGGCGGTCGCCGAAGCCCGGAGCCTTGACGGCTGCACAGGTCAAGGTGCCACGGAGCTTGTTCACGACGAGGGTGGCGAGTGCTTCACCGTCGATGTCCTCGGCGATGATGAGCAGCGGACGCTGCTGACGGGCAATCGCCTCGAGGACCGGGAGCAGGTCCTTCATGTTGCTGATCTTCTTCTCGGAGATCAGGATGTGGGCGTCGTCGAAGTGCACCTGCATGCGCTCCGCGTCCGTCACGAAGTACGGCGAGAGGTAACCGCGGTCGAACTGCATACCCTCGACGACGTCGAGAGACGTCTCGGCGCTCTTGGCCTCTTCGACGGTGATGACGCCTTCCTTGCCGACCTTCTCCATCGCCTCGGAGAGGAGCTGACCGATGGTCTCGTCGCCGTTGGCCGAAACGGTACCAACCTGCGCGATCTCCTTGGCGTCCTTGGTGGCCTTCGAGAGCTTCTGGAGCGACTCGACGATGACCTCGACTGCACGGTCGATGCCGCGCTTGATTTCCATCGGGTTGTGACCAGCTGCAACGAGCTTGGAACCCTCGCGGAAGATGGCTTGTGCGAGCACGGTGGCGGTGGTGGTGCCGTCGCCTGCGACGTCGCTCGTCTTGGAAGCAACTTCCTTGACCATCTGAGCGCCCATGTTCTCGAACTTGTTCTCGAGCTCGATCTCCTTGGCGACGGTCACGCCGTCCTTGGTGATCGTCGGAGAGCCGAAGCTCTTCTCGATGACGACGTTGCGGCCCTTCGGACCGAGCGTTACCTTCACTGCGTCAGCGAGAGCGTTAACCCCGTTCAGGATAAGCGCGCGGGCTTTCTCATCGTATGCAATTTCTTTTGCGGCCATTTTCGTAAGTCTCCTTCAAATCTGTTCGGGAACGCCCAGGTTACTTTTCGATGACTCCGAGGATGTCGTCCTCGCGCAAGATGAGGTGCTCTTCACCATCGATCTTGACCTCGGTGCCGGCGTACTTGCCGAACAGGACGCGGTCGCCCTTCTTCACGTCGAGAGCGCGAACCTTGCCGTCCTCTTGGACTTTGCCCTTACCTACGGCGATGACTTGGCCCTCAACGGGCTTCTCCTTGGCGGAGTCCGGGATGATGATCCCGCCCTTGGTCTTCTCTTCTTCAGCTACACGCTTCACGATGACGCGGTCTTGCAAAGGACGAATGCTGCTCATAGTTGTCAAGCCTCCCTGATTTGGCTCGTTGGGAAATTCAGGTTGATGTGGTTGGTGCCCCCGGTGAAGAACACCGAGGGGCGAGTCGATCGCTCGCAACACGACATCTGAGAAGCTGCCGTGCCGAGTGCGGGCGGAACGTAGCCACCCCCGTGAGGGTGTCAAGAAGGCCGCCAAACAAAACCTGTTTTGCCGTGCAGGCAGCCGCACTAGGGTTGGGCCATGTTCGTTCGCCGCCGGTTCTGGTGTTCCCTGTCTTTGGCCACGATTTGGGCCTGCTCGCCTTCCACAGGCCCAGGAGCCGCGGCGCCGGACCGCGCCCGAACCACGCGCGTGGCGGTGCCCACGCCACCGCCCGCGACTATTCATCTGCCCAGCGGTTCCGTCGGCCCGTTCTTGATGCCCGCACCCAACGGCTGGGTTGCAGCATGGGCTTCCACCCTCGGAGAAGACCTCCACTGGCACACGGCGACCTTCGACCAGAGCGGCGCGCCCTCAGCGGCACCGCGCCGTTTGATGGAGGCCCCGGTGGGCCTGACCACCCTCAGACTGCGCGCGGTCAATCCGCAACGTGGGATGGTCGTGGCGGCGTTCGAAAGCGAAGATTCGGACCCAGAAGCACCGAGCTACGGTTTATCGACCCTGGTCGTATCCAGCGCTGGGACGATGCTGGCGGGCAACGCAACGTTAGTGGAGGAGTGCGACCCCATCGTTTGGATCGAGGTGGTCCCGCTGGAGAACGGAGCGCTGGTCGCCTGGGCAGAGGACCTCGGCGATCACGCCGAGCTGTTCGCCGCGTCCGTGAACTTGGACGGACATCGTCAGACCGACGTGCTCACGTTGCACGAGAACGCGCGTGCTTGGCAGCTCGCGCGTCACGGCAAAGGCGCGATGTTGGGGGTGGTCACTTCGGACAGCAACGTCGAGTTCGTGGCGCTCGACGCCAAGGGTGCCCCCGGCAAACCCAAGATCTTGCTCGACAACCACAGCGCCGAGGCCGATATCGACTTAGTCGCGACAGGTGACCGGGTGTTGGTCGCGTTTTCCGACCGCCGCGGGCTCGAAACGGCGCTGTATTCGGCGTGGGTGTCCCTCGACGGCGGGCTACACTCCGATCCGCGTCCGGTGACTCGGCCTTACGGCGCGAGCACGTTGATTGGGTTGCGCAGCACGCCCAATGGTCCGGTGTTGTTGTGGCAAAACACGGCTCAGGAACCGGGCGTGGTACGCCTCGGCCGAGTGGACTCCGAGGGGCGCCTCGCAGGTGAATCCCTGGCGCTAGAGCTGCCGCCGCGACCCCGCGCAGCGGCAGCCGCCGACCTCGTGGTGCCGCAGGTGGAAACGACGGCTACGGGCGTGGTCGTGATGCAGCCGCCGTGCGACGCTTCGAGTGACTGCAAGGGTTACGCCGACGCGCTCGAGCTCGGCCCGGAGCTGTCGCTTCGAACACGTCTCACGTGGAGCGAACGTGCGGACGCGGACCTGGTGTGGGACTTTCAGTGTGGAAGCGTCAACTGCGCGGCGCTCGCGGCCAACTTCGGGAACCGGACGAACATCGCCGTGCTCACGACGGCAGCCGCCGAACGCGCGCCGATCAACAGCCACGCCAATGCGCGAAGCCCAGCCCCCCAAGCAACGGTGCAGGCTCTGATCGCCTCCGAGGAGCTGGCCGCTCTCGATGCCACGCGGCTCGGAGCTGGCACCTTGATAACGACGCTCACCGCGTTCGATCCCAACACTCCTTACGATATCCCGTCGACTCCCGCTCCAGACGGTAGGATGGCTCCGGTGCAGGCGCAGCTCAAAGCGCTCTGGTATGGCCCCAAAGCGGAGACCTCTCCGACCAAGGACGGCGCCGCCACGGAGACGTCGATCTCGATTCGCGCGCGATCGGTTGCGGGCCTCGAAGTAGCACCTGCCGGCAACGAGGCGCTGCTGGTGTGGACGGCGATCGACGACAACAAGCCGCAGGTGTTCCTCACGACCCTCGACAAGACGGGTCAGAAGTTACGGCAGTCGATGCTCACCCGCCAGAATGGAACCCAAGGCGGCGAAATCCTGGCGCTCGGCGCGGCAACGGCAGCGGACGCCTCGTACTACGTGGGCTGGATCCGCGAAGAGCCCCAGAGCAACAAAGTGTACGTGTCGCACGTGAACGGCAAGCTGATCCGTCAGTCGCCCGACGTCGCAGTCGCGGAGTCCAAGGGCACCTTCTCGGACGTCGCCTTGGCGGTCACCCGAAGCGGGGTACTAGTGGTCCTGGCCGAAAACGTGGATGGCACCGAAAGCTTGAAGTGGTTGCAGCTCAACCCCGTGAATTTGCAGAATGCGCAGGGCAAAGTTCCGGTCGCAAACCCGTTCCTGGCAGTCAAAGACACCGCTCAGTTCGCGCCTCGCTTTGCGCCATGGAAGGACGGCTGGGTGCTCGCATGGCTCGAACAAAGCAACGAGCACGCTGCGCTGCGAGTGGCCACCCTCGACTCCAAAGCCGGAGTTCTCTCGTCGTGGAGCGCCGAGCTCCCGGGAGAACCCACCGCGTTGAGCCTCGACTGCGACACCGCCTGCGAACTCGCCGTCGCGGGTGAGTTCGGAGAGGAGCAGCGGGGATACCTAGCGTTGGCCACGGTGCCGCAGAATCCACCGGAAGGGTTTCAACTCGGCGCCGAAGTCGTGGTGCAAAGCCTTTCCCCGGTGGGCGCGCAGCTACGACCCGCCGTTTCCGGCGAGGGGACGTATTACTTCGACGTCGCGCCGAACGCGGGCCTCGGTTTCGTGCGCGAAGTACGCCGCTCTGCCGAGCGGTAGAGTGGGCGTGCTGCGTCAGGGCTCCCTCGGGTTGACGCCAAGGGGCGCAACGAAGAGGGGTAGTGGGTCATGAAGGACTTGAACCTTCAACCAATGGATTAAGAGTCCACTGCTCTACCAATTGAGCTAATGACCCGGAATTTGGGAGCCGGCTAGCTATCGGCATCCGTGGTTCGTGTCAACGGAAAAATTCCCGGTGCCCCGGGTTTCGCCCGGCGTGGGCTAGGGCTGTCGCTCGATGTCCTTCGTAGCAGGGGCCGCCGCTCGGCGACGAGCAAAGCGCTGCGAACGCCTTGGTCGTCTGAGCAGCAACGCGTGAGATTGCGACCCGCGTTAGCCCACTGCGCGAAAACTGGGGTCTCTCGACGACTTCTTGGGAGTCGCACCCGGTCGTCGGCTAATCGGTCGGGACGCGCCGTGCGTGCGATACCTGGGCGCACTTCGCTCGTATCTGGCGGTGTGTCGCACCACGAGTGCGGCCATCTCAACGCGTGGGGAGTCGCATCATGAAGTTTACACCGCCAGCTTCGCGCCGGTTTCGAGCCAAAACTCAGCCGTCGTTGCATCCGCCGTTTTGCCGAGTCGAGTCGAACCGCGCTGCGTGGGACGACTTCATACGTCGAGCCGAGCGGCCCCGGCAGGTGCGCACTCTCGAGTCAACGCTTGTCGCGGTCTCGCGCAGCGAACGTTGACGCCAGGTTTCGCGACATGGCGCTAACCCTAGCCGCAACATCGTCCCATTCCCATTCGCTTCTTTCCAGTGGTATGGGCACAGCTCCGGTGGTTGGCGAGAACAGGCACTCCTCTAACCCACGCGCCGATGCGGCCATGGATAGGTACGCTCGTGGGGACGACGCGGCCTTCGCGGACCTGTACGAAGCGCTCGCGCCACGGATGTACGCGTTCATCTTGCGCAAGGTCAAGAACGTCGCCCGGGCAGAGGACTTGGTGCAGCAAACACTGCTCAAGCTCCACTGTGCGCGCGGGCGTTATGTCTCCGGCTCTTGTGTTAGCCCGTGGGCGTTCGCAATTCTGCGCAGGCTCCACGTCGATCAAGAACGTCGCAAGAAGCTCGAAGTATTGTCGCAGGACGGTTGCTCGGATGAAGGTGTCGGCTTGGCCAGCGCCAACCCGGAGGAGGATGTGGCGAGTCGCCAGCAGCTGGAGATCCTCGTCGATAGCGCACTGCTCCGTTTATCTCCGCCCCAACGAGCAGCGTTCGAAATGGTCTATTATGCTCAGATGAGCCACGCCGAGGCAGCCGAAGCTCTGGGCACTACGGTCGCGAGCGTCAAGCTGCGCGTTCAGCGCGCCAATCGCACGCTGCGAGCCGCTCTGGACACCGCCAATGCCCTCAGCTCGAGCGGAGACGCAGATGAATGAGTCACGCTCGGTCCCGAGCGCACCGCCACCAAAGTCGGGTCCGAACCCTTTGGTCAAAGAGCGACTGCTCGCGGCGGCGCGCCGAACCCCGGCACCAACACGGCGCGAGCGCGCGCGACACGTCACGCTGATCGTGACACTGTCGTGGGTGATCGCCCTCGTCGTGTTCGTGAGCGCAGGTGGACCTCGCCCCACCGGGCGTCCGCTGGCGTTGTCGGTGGGCACCGCGGGGGGGACAGCGTCGATCGTGGCGGTGTGCGTTTGGGCGCTCCTGCTGCGCGGCCGCTCCACCTTGGGCCGCAGTCGTCAGGTGCTCCTCGCCGTCGCGCTCGGCGCCGTCCCCTCGATTCTGGTCTGGAAGGTGTTCTGGAGCATGCAGTTCGAGGGCGCCCTCGACGAGTGGCCCACGCGACCTGGCCTCAAGTGCCTAGCTCTGACGTTGGCGATCGCGGCCGTGCCGCTACTTGCGTTTCTGCTGACGCGCAGTAGCAGCGACCCGAAACACCCGGCGCTGACGGGTTTCTCGGCGGGGGTGGCGATTGGGGCGACTTCGACGCTGCTCACCGACCTGTGGTGTCCGGTGGCGTTCATCCCGCATTTGTTGCTGGGACACGTGTTGCCGGTGGCTCTGCTGGGTGGTGCCGGCGCGCTGCTCGGCGTTGTCGTGCTCAGACTTCGAGAGAAAGACTGACCGCGCAGATACCTCACCGCGAGTTACTCGTAATACCGTTATGTGGGTTCGGGGCCACTACTTCCGTTCCCCATGCCCACCGAAGGGAGTAAGATCATGAATGGTATCCGAACGAGTCTGTTGGGAATGAGCGTAGTTTGCCTTGTCGCGGCTTGTGGTGCGCCCGCGAGCGACGAGGACGTGAATGGTTGGGCGGACTCCGAGGCGACGCCCGAAGCGCTGCAGTCGCACCTGTCCGAGGAAAATTCGCTCGGGTTGCTCTCGGCAAAGGGACATGCGTCGAAGTGCGCGCCCCAGGTGGATGAGTCGATTGCCGTACCGAGCGGCAACCGGCTCGCGTTCGAGCTCGATGCAGTGGGCTCGCAGATCTACGTCTGCCAAGCGTCAGGCGCTGGTTACGCCTGGACCCTTCAGGCTCCGGAAGCGTTGTTGTACAACCATCGCGGCAAAGAAGTGGGCTCGCACTATGCCGGCCCCACTTGGGAGTACAAAGACGGCAGCCTGGTAGTGGGAACGAAGCTCGCTGCGTTTACCCCCGACACAACAGCGATCCCATGGCTGCTGCTGGAAGCCACGGGCCACAGCGGCGAGGGCAAGATGGAAGACGTTACGTATGTTCAGCGTCTCGATACCGAAGGTGGGTTGGCACCCGACGCCGCGACGTGCACCGCCGATACGGTCGGGGCCGTGGTACCCGTCGAATACGTGGCGTCCTACTACTACTTCGTTCCTGGAAAGCCGCCGTGCGGCTGCAAGTAAACCTGCTGCGGCGCAGCAGCGCCGTGCTGCATGCCCAAGAACCCCATTTCGGGCTCTGAAGTCAGCGAAGTTCGACGCCGCATCGGCCTCCCGGCCAGTGCGGCGTTTCACTATTGGCGAGAGGGCCACCCAAGCGGCAAGTTTCCGTGACGTCGGTTCTGGAGGGGCCGGTGGCTTTAGGGGCTGCAGCATGCGTCCGTAATTTGTGGGGGCAAGGGGTCGAAATGCTGCGTACCTGAAGCAGTGAGCTGCAACAGACAACGTGTGACCCGTTGATCCATCGAGGGACCTTATGGCGAAACCTGTCGACAACACCGTCCGTGATTCCGTGCCTTCTTCGAGCTCCGAGGCACCTGCACCGCGCGTTAGTGGCTTCGTGAGTCAAGGCACGGGAATAACCCTGGGCTCGGCTCATTCGGGCCAGGCCGTGGAGTTCGAGTCTGGCTTCCCACAGTCGAACGCCGCGGCGCGTCAAGTCGCGTTCCTCACGTCGCAGCTCCAAGAACGCGAGCTGGAGCTCGCGCAGCTGCGAGAACAGCTCCGCGATTCGGAGCGGGAAGCGACGTGGCTGCGGGAGGCAAACAAGCAGCGGACTCGAGACGAGCTCATCGTCCCCCAATCGCCGGTGGATGTCGAAAGTGACCAGAGCGAGTTGCAGGCGGCGTTGGAGGCTGCCTGGCAAGACCTTCAAGAGGCGCGCGAACGG
>CBINDO010000354.1:0-8229 GCA_966249405.1 uncultured bacterium
TCCGCCCCGACGAAGTGAAGCTGGTTCTGCACGAAGACCGAACCTGGCTCGATCTCTATGCCGCGTACGAACGGGCGCTCTTGGCGGTCAACGCCGTCGACTTCGACGACCTGATCTTGCACATGATGCGCATCGCCGAGAGCGACACCATCGCCGGACGTGAGGTGCGCGACAAGTTCGACTACCTGCTCGTCGATGAGTTCCAAGACACGAACGCGATTCAGTATCGCCTGGTGCGCGCCCTCGCTCACCGCGGCAACTTGTGCGTCGTGGGTGACGACGACCAATCGATCTACAGCTGGCGCGGCGCGAACATCGAAAACATCCGAGGCTTCCGCCGCGACTTCCCCAACGCCGAAGTCGTCAAGCTGGAGCAGAACTACCGCTCGTCTGGCAACATCGTGAGCGCCGCTCTCGGCGTGATCGCGCCGTCGAAGGAGCGTGAACCCAAGGCCCTGTGGACGGCAGCGGAAGCGGGCGCCAAGGTCCACGTGCGTGGCCTCTCGGACGAACGCGCCGAGGCGGGTTTCGTCGTCGAGAACATCCAGCGCGACATCAAGAACGGCACCGAGCCGGAAGAGATCGCCGTGTTCTATCGCATCAACGCCCAGTCACGCGTCCTGGAAGAGGCGCTGCGCTCGGCGCAGATCCCCTACCAAGTGATCGGCGGCATGCGCTTCTTCGAACGCGCCGAGATCAAAGACGTGATGTCCTACCTGCGCGTGGTGGAGAATCCGCGTAGCGACGCGGATTTGCTCCGCATCGTGAACACACCGGCGCGCGGCATCGGCAAACAAACCGTCGAACGCGTGTTACAGCTCGCCCACTTGAACGGCTGCAGCGCGTTCCAAGCCCTCGAACTCGCGATCGAAGACTCGACGATGGGCAGCGGCCCGCGCAAGAAGCTCGCCGAGTTCCGCCAGCTGCTCCTCGATCTGCGCGCGTCGGCCAAAGACTCGAGCCCGTCCGCCTTGGCGCGCACCGTCGTCGAACGCACGGGCTACCAAAAGGCGCTCGAAAAAGACGACACCGCCGAGTCCGACGCGCGCCTCGAGAACATCCACGAGTTCTTCGGCTCGCTCGAGGAGTTCGAACTCGACGCCGAAGCGGCCGGCGAAGAACCGAGCCTCGCCGCTTACCTAGAACGCGTATCTTTGATCGCCGACATCGACACGCGCGAAGACATCCGCGCCGTCTCGATGATGACGGTGCACGCCGCCAAAGGCCTCGAGTTCGACAGCGTGTACTTGACGGGCATGGAGGAGAAGATGTTCCCCTACCGCGGCCTCGACGGCGAATCCCCGGAGGAGCTCGAAGAAGAGCGCCGCCTCGCCTACGTCGCGATCACCCGCGCCAAGAAGCGCCTCACGATCACTCACGCCGGCGTGCGCACGTTGTTCGGGCACTCGAACTACATGCAGCCGAGCCGTTTCCTCGCCAACATTCCGTCGGACGTCGCCGAGAAATTCGGCGGCTCGGCCTTCGGCACGGCTCCGCGCAGCGCAGGCGGGTACGCCACGCCGGGCCGCGGCGTGGGCGGCCACGGCGCGAGCAGCTACGGATCACCTTCGAGTTACGGCTACGGGAGCAGCGGCGGTTACGGCCGTGGCAGCTCTGCGCGTCCGAGCCCGAGTTACGGCGGTGGGACATCGGGTTATCGCAAGCCACGCCAATACGACGAGTTCGACCAGTCGCCACCTCCCGCCCCCGAACCCGAACCGGGTGAACGGCACGTCGACTTCGATGCCTTCGACGACACCTCGGCGGAAGAAGCCGCGGCCGACAGCTTCGATTGGAAAAAGGGCACGCGCGTCGTGCACCAACGCTTCGGCAACGGCACCGTCCTCAGCGTGTTACCGGACGGTGAGATCCCGAAGGTGATCGCCGTGTTCTCGGGTTGGGGCGAAAAGAAGGTGCTCGCCAACGCGTTGCGCCGACGTTGACCGCGTCACACTCGGTCCGGCGAACACATTCCCGAGGAGAGCTACCTCCCGCGAGCGCACGTCTCCCGCGAGCGCACGTCTCACGCGAGCGCACGTCTCACGCGAGCGCAAGTTCGAGGCCCGCGCTGCGTCGCGAGGTGCCCCGCGGGGTTCGCTCGGGTGAGACACCGCAGCCCGCTCAGTCACAGCGCCGCTCACTCACGGCAGAGCGCGGCCGCGGGACCGTCACCCAAAGGCACACAGTCGGACTCGAGCGGCACGGTCACCTTGCCTGTCCGCTGACCCAGGCGCAGCGTGTACCGCCCGGCAGGCAACAACTCGGGCACGGCGCATTTTGCGGAGTACAACCTGCACGCGCTATCCGTGGTCCCCAACTTCTGCTCTTCGACGATGATGCGGCTCCGCACGATCAACGTCGCGTCGGCGACGGTGACCGAACACGCGGCGGACTCGAGCTCACTGCCTCCAGCAGAATAACACGCGTCCGCGACGACCTCGACCAGCAGGGTGCCGTCTTCGCTTTGGGTAAGCATGACCGTCCCCTCGTCGAGGTATTCGTCGTGCGAGCAGCCGAGCGCACAACCAGCCCCGAGCAACAGGGCCGAGCACTGGCGGTAGATCCTCTTCATGGCGCACGAAGCCTAACGCGGCCAGACCCGGGAGCCAAGCGCCAGACAGCACCGGGCGAACTCGACGCGGGAGAATGGAGCTAGCGACGGGTCGCGGGAGAGAAAGCACGCCCAGTCGCGGTGCGGCGGGCGTTTTTCACTCACATTCTTCGGCGACGAAGTTCCGCCCCGCGAGCGTAGCCCGCCCGAGGATCGAGTCGCCCAGCGCCTCGAGCTCGTCTACGACGAGGGTCACGTATGCAGGCTGAGTGGGATTGAACGTTTCGACGTCGAGCGCGTACAACACGAACTCGTAGACGTTACACGGCGCCTGCGGCCCGTAATAGCCGTCCCCGTCCGCAAACGTCGCGTTGGTCTGCGTGGCTCCCTCGGGGAATGTCGGGGTCGGAGAATCACTGGGAATGCCCGCCTGCACGGAGAGGAGGGTTCCGGGGATGTTCCAGATCGCCCAATGCGTCTGACCGAAGGAAACGTCCGTGAACTTGAGTGCGAAACTCTTCGTCCCCGCGGGCACGTTCGTCCACGCGAGCTCCGGAGAGACATTCATACCGCCCATGTAGCTCGTGTTCTCCCCCGGGAATACGGGGCACGGTTGCGGATCGTTCGCCGAACACGCCCCAGCGGCGGGGAGCGCCGGGCTCGAAATGGAGAACGCGTTCGAGGTGGAGGTATCGCCGAGGTCTCCGCTGCTGTCCCCTGGGGAGCCCGAGGCGGACGCGGCGCTGCTCGCGATCGAAGAAGCTCCGTGCTCCGACGATTCACTGGCGACGCTGGTTGCCTCGGCCGAAGAGGCGTCCGAAGCCGCCGTGCTCGACGCGCTCGGAGACGTCGACGTGACGGTTGGTTGGTGCGGGGTCGGCATGACGTTCGGTGGTGGGGACACCGTCCCGGGGGACGGCCCCGATGTCACCATGCCGGGCGCTTGGGTGCCTTTGGTGCAGCTCAGCAGACACGTCGCGAACGCGAGCCAACACGAGACGTGGCGCACCCGCGCGAAGCCGTCGAGGCGGGCTCGCGATCGCGCGCGCAGCCTGCTCGCATTCGAGAGAACTTGGCCTGCCGAGGTTTGGTTGCGAGAGCCGCTCCGGGTATCCAGAGCGGCTCTGCTGGTGGCGTGAACGGGGTCGAGTAACGAGCGGACCATGCGAGGATTTGGCGCCCTTTGGATTGCCATCGGATCGATACTTTGCGCTCCCCGACGAGTGCTCACGGCGCGACGCAGTTTTCGGCCATGGTGTCCCAGATCGCCTGGGCCGTTACCTTGGATCCTTGCGCGTTGGGGTGAATGCCGTCGGAGGTGTACGCAGACTCGTTACCGGCCCACGACGTTTCTGCGAGGTCGATCCAGTAGCACTTCGGCGCTTCGAGCGAGTCGCACAATGCCTTGATCTTCGGGCGGTAAGTGTCGAGGCACGTTTGCAGCTGACTGCTGGGACCACCGAACATGCCTGCCGCGTCTGGATAGAAGAAGTAGACTACCTTTTCTACGCCGTCGGCGGCCATCTCCTCGTACAGCTTCTCTGCCGCAGGGATGGGAGCGTTGGGGTCGTTGGCTTGCAAACAGTCGTTGCCGCCACCGTTCATGAGCACGAAGCGGATCGGGTTGGCGGCTTGCGCTTGAGTGTATTGGCGGGGGATGGCGCCGTCGCCCATGCGCGTGCCGCTGACGGAGAAGTCGAGGTACTTGTCTCCTTGCGCGAGCGACCCGTTCTGGATGGCGAGGGTCGTCGTCTCCTCGGGAATCGACGAAGCCGCGATGAACGACTCGCCGATGAACACCACTTCGTTACCCTTGGTGGAGCCCTTGACGCACTCACCGACGGAGCCTCCTCCGGTCTCTTCGTCCGAGGTGGACGGTGCCATGTCGTCCGAGGTCGCGCTGCTCTGCGGCGCCTCGCTCGAAACGACCTCAGTGGTGGCATCGCTGGTCGTGGTGGGGGTCGTGGCCGTCTCGGTCGTGGTGGAGGAACTCGGCGCGCCAGTGGGTACTGGGTTTGGCGGTGGCTGAACCGCTGGCGGTTGAGCCGGAGGCTGCGGCGCGGGCGGGTTTACCTGGGGCGGTGTCACCGTCGCTGGCGGCGGAACCGGTTGGACCGGCGGTGCAGTTACGGTCGTGGATGGGGTTCCCGTCATCACGCCGGAGGTGGTCATTCCCTCGTTGCTCGGCGATTCCGAAGAGCAGGACAGGGTCAGGAGGAGTGCAGCAGAATAATGGCGAGTGCGAGTCATGCCCTCACTTGAGCACTTCGAGATCGACTACACGAAGCGACGATTTTGTCCCCCCTGCCCGACCATCCATCGGTCGCAGAATTATCCAGCAACCAACAAACGCAGTGTAAATCTGGAGGGACAATTTCGCCACCCGCTGCCGATCGCGCAGCGCGTCGTAGCCAATCGGGGATGACAAAATTGTCCCCATCGAGAGTCTCGACGGCACACGGTTCGACGTCGCGCACCCCAGCCAATCGTCGGAGCCGTCGATGCGCCGCGTGATGGCGACGACCCATTCGACTGCACGTTCTCCAAACTGGCAGCAAGGCCGCGGGCTCCGATGCTGCCGCGGTCAAGGCACAACCGCGAACCCTTGCGCGGCCGCGATTGCCACACGTCGACATAGCGGCGTTACCCCAGACGCGCTGGCGCACGCTCGATAACCCTTCACAAACACCCAGACGTCGCACCGCCAATGCAAAGTTAATTTGAGCCAAACCATCCACTAGCTGCGTGCGACCCGACCGGCGCCCCCCGCATCGCGACGGGACAACGAAGACTCACGTGACTCTGGAACGGCTTGCGCTGGCAGCGTATCCCGACCGATGCACGTTTTGCGCGCACATCTTACCGCGCCGCAATCGCCAGGAAACTTTCGCCCGAGATAGTCGCCGAGTCGACAGCGTTTAGGCTGTCGTACCGGAACCGACCGACCAGGAGAAGAAGTCCGATTGCGAACCTCTTACTGCGGAGTTCAAACGCTGGGCTGAAGTGCCACGATAACCTCAGACCTTCCATCTTTGCTGGCCGCGGGCGAGCTCGTGGCGACGGTTTGCTCGAATCGTCGCCACGACCAGGGCGCGCTCACCCACCAGCTCCTCGCCTCACTTCACGACGAAAGGTAACTCAATGAAGCTTTCTTGTACGCTCGCCTCTATACTTCCTCTCACCGCTGGACTGACGTCCGTGGCCTTTGCCCAAACTCCGACTCCAGATGCCCCGCCGGCAGCGGCCGAGCCCTCGAGCACAGCGGCTTCGGAGGGCTCCGCAGCACCCGCCGCAGCGCCTCCCACCGAAGTAACGCCGGCACCGGTCCCCACGACGCCCGAGCCAGCGGTGACCGAGGCGCCGGCTGCCGAACAGCCCTTGCCACTGCCTGTCCCGCCTCCTCCAGACGCAGCGGCTGCCGAGGAGGCGGAAGCCGCACCGAGCAGCCCGAGCATCGACCTTGCGTTGTTTGCCGATACTTACGTCTCGTACAACTCCGCAAAATATGGAACCCCCGTACCGTATCATCGAGCGTACGACAACAACGCTCCGTACGATGCGGTCTCCGGGTTTCCGACCAACGAGGCAGGTGAACCTGCAGCGCTCGTGAACCGCAACGGCTTCGGGCTCTCGTTCGTAGGTCTGGACGCCACGTTCAAAGCCGGAATCGTCGGCGCGACGGCGCTACTGCGCTTTGGGCCGTCGGTGCCGATCTACTACGGCACGGACACGAGCGCGGCCGGCATCAACTCGTTCCTGGGTGGCTACGTCACCATCACCCCTACGGAGCCTCTGGCGCTCGACGCGGGCTACTTCGGGACCATCTACGGAGTGGAATTGGCCGAGAGCTGGCGGAACCTGAACTACAGCCGCGGCGGCCTCTATTACGCCATGCAGCCCTTCTATCACTTCGGCGTCAAGGGCAAGTATACCTTCAACGAGCACTTCAACGTCACCGCGATGGTCGTCAACGGGGCCAACAACGTCTCGGACGAAAACAACTCCCCAGCCTTCGGCTTGCAGCTCGGCTTGACGCAGCTGGGTGACGTCTTCAACCTATCGGTGGGTGGTTTTTACGAGACCGGGGACGACTCCGCGTGGGGTATCGAGAGCTTCTTGGACGTGGTCGCTTCGCTCACGCTCGATGATCTGACGGTGCTCGCCAACTTCGACTACAACGTCAATCGCGGCGCCGACGGGGCCGAGGACACGAGCTACTACGGGATCATGGGCGCGGCCTCGTACGCAATCACACCGCAAGTCGGCGTGGCTGCGCGCGGCGAGTACCTGATGGACATCGACAGCGACATCTGGACCAGCGGCTTGGAAGACGTGAGCGTCACGACGCTGACGGGCACGTTGGACCTCAAGCTCGTCGATCACCTGTACGTGAGACCCGAAGTCCGATACGAAATGTCGTCGGAGGACATCTACTTCAATCGCAGCGGTTCACCCACGGACGGCTGGTGGACGGGCATGATTGGCCTCGTAGCTAGTTCCGCAAAATGAGGCCCCCCACGCCCATAGTCAGCGAAAGGCTCATTCAATGACACCCATCATCCGTTTAATCGCCTGGTTGGCGCTTCCGTTGTTCCTGGCGGCGTGCAGCAAACAGAAGGAAGAACCTGCTGCCGCCGTCGTTGCTACGAGCGCGATCGCTGCAGACACCAAGCCTGCCCCGCCCGCACCCAAAGGACCACCGCTCCGAATCGCCTACAGCGACTGGCCGGGCTGGGTCGCTTGGGAGATTGGGATCCAGAAGAAATGGTTCGAAGAAGAAGGCGTCGCCGTAGATTTCAGTTGGTTCGAATACGTCCCGTCCATGGAGGCGTTTTCTGCAGGCAAGGTCGACGCCGTCTGCATGACCAACGGAGATCAGCTAGTGACGGGCAGTAGCGGAGCGCCCAGCGTCGCCATCCTCATCAACGACTACTCGAACGGGAACGACATGGTGGTCGCCAAACCCGGTATCGAGAAAATGCAGGACCTGAAAGGGAAGAAGATCGGAGTCGAGCTGGGGTTGGTGAGTCACCTACTCCTGCTCAAAGCCCTGGAGAGCAGCGGCCTGAGCGAGAAGGACGTTCAGCTGGTCAACGTACCTACTGACCAAACGCCGCAGGCGCTCAAGAGCGGTTCGGTGGACGCGATCGTGGCGTGGCAACCGAATAGCGGACAAGCACTCAAGGAACTCGCTGGGTCGAAGCCCATCTTCACGAGTAGGGACGTGCCCGGCCTCATCTACGACGTGCTCGCGGTGAATCCGAGTAGCCTTTCCGAGCGCAAGAGCGACTGGACGAAGGTCGTCAAAGTGTGGAAACGCATCGCCGACTTCATCAAAGACGAAAAGAACGCGGACGAGGCGGCGCGCATCCTGAGCGCTCGGGTCGGGTTGACAGCCGAAGAGTACAAGCCGCTCCTGGGTGGGACATTTCTACTGAGCCTGGGGGAAGCGGCGAAAGCCTACGAAAAGGGTGATACGCTCATGAGCATCTACCACTCGAGCAAGGTCGTAAACGACTTCCAGGTAGCGAAGGAAGTGTACAAACAACCCCAAGCCTACGAGACGTACATCGATCCGAGTCTGACGAAAGCAGCGCTCGAGACCAAGTAGACCCTATCGCGGACGGCCCCGACCGAGCTCGGCCTGGTCACTGCGGCCGTGTCCGAAAAGGGGCTGA
>CBINDO010000355.1:0-8151 GCA_966249405.1 uncultured bacterium
CCTTTCGGCGGGACTTGCACCCGCAAGACAGCGCCCATGCTGGGCGCACCAAAAACAAACGGGACCGTTCCAAAACGGTCCCGTTTGCTTGTTGGACGCACCCTTCAGAGGTCGGTAGGCCGACGTTGTTGGCGCGGTCCGAATCCCGCCCCTCGACCGCGGGGCTTGGTCGTCGCTCCAAGACTCAGCGGCAGGCGAAGAACTCCAGATCGTCGATCCAAAAGTCGAACTTGGCACCTGCCTCTACGGAGAAGTTCAGGCCGTAGAGCTGCTTCGGCGTTATCGATGCGGGTCGAGGGTCACCCCAGTAGGGTCGCTGCTGCATCGACCCAAAGAAGAACTCGTACTGAGTCCAATCCGGGTTCAATGACAAATCTTGACCGAAGTGATTGTAACACTGGGTGCAGTTACCGCCCGCTGGCTCCGTGTTGCCGTCGGCGACCTTGAAACGCACGCTCGGAGTCGCTGTCTCGCCGCGCTTGGCACGAAACCGGATCCCGACGTACTTGGAGGCGTCGTAGGGGTCCCCCTGCGTGAAGTTGCCACCGACCTGCACCCCCCACGCTACGGACGGGTCACCGCTCACTGTCTCACCAAATACGTGAAGCACGAGATTGCCGTCGCTGCCCTCGGCGACAGGCTTTAGCTCTTCTGGACCGATCGTAGATCCGGCCGAGTCGGCGGAGGTGTACCAATAACCGGCGCGCCCCTCACTCTCGAACGACATCGTGTTGCCGTCTTGGAAGTCGTCAATCAAGCCCTCTTTCGGCACCCACGTGCCACGCGGGCAATAGGTGCGCGGCGCCGGAGTGCCATCCGGGTTCAGCCGCGGCGCGGAGACACCGATACCGCAACTTCCGAATATCGGCCCAAGCGCCGCCACGAGGACGAATCGAGTGAACTTGTTGAGGCGAGACATTGGTTGCACTCGTTGTTTCCTTACCACCACATGCTGGCGGAGAGAGACACCATGTCCGTGTCGGGATCCAACGTTGGGTCCACCTGAGGTGGCGCGCCATCACGTACCTCGACGCGGGTGCCGTTCTGCCATCTCGAGTACTGCAGGACGAGCTGATCTTGCGATTGCCAGTCAGTGCGGAAAATCAACCGCGGCGACCAGACAGCGAAAGACTTTTGCGGATCCGCGTCGTTCGGGTCCACGCGATCGAAGCGCACCGAGGCGGCAAACCATGACAACAAGCTGTACGACGCCTCACCACCGAACTTGCGCATGAAGCGGCCGTCGTAGTTCAAGTCGTCGCTCTTCACCTGAACGCCCATTCCGAACAAGCTCACGACGATGTCTGGACCATCGCCGTAGAAGGGCACCGGATAGCTGATCAGGCGGCCCACGCTCAGGTTGTACTGGGCGCCGAAGATGTTGAGCACGCCGTCGCCCCCGCTCTGCTCTCCGAGGTAGTTGTCGATGAGCGAAGGACCTCCCTTGGTGTTGAGGATCTCGATCGCGCCGCCGACGACGCCAGCGTTGATCGCCTCGGCCCTGTTGAATGCGAAGTAGAAGTGGCCGAACCGGCCCATGGTGAGACGCAAGTCCCCCGCTAGCGAGTTGATGGCGCCGTCACCGGCGATGGGATTCGCTGCGCGATCGTCCTGCGAGAAGGCATTGATGTAGTGGAGGCCTAGCGTGACGAACTGGTCGTAGCTGAAGCCCGCGTGCCAATGATTGACGAAGGTCGTACCAACGTTGGAATCCGCAAAGTCGTTCCAGTAGTCGGGCGTCAAGTCGTTGGGAGCCTTGTTGGTCGTCCCGACGATACCTTGCTCGAGCATCAGTGTGAACTTGGGGGTGAGCCCCAACTGGGCGACGATGTTCTCGCCGGCGCCCTTGACCCGGCCGATGAGGGTGGTTCCGTACAGACCTTCGTCGAACTCGCCCATCGCGCCGTAACGCGTGGTGAACGCACCGACGTTCACCCGCAGGCTCACATTGTCCGCGAGCGACGGGTGATACGTGATGTAGAGGTCGTTGATACCGGCTTGAGAAGACGGATCGAAGAATCCTGTTGCGATCGTAGCCTGGCGTGCCGCAAGCTGCACGTTTCCAGTGAACACGCTGTTACCGTACGACAGGTTGAGCTGCGCAAACGGCGTGGGGACGACGCCCGTGTGCGAGAACACCTCGTAGTCGTCCGGCACGATCGGCGGCGTATGAAACACCGTCTTCGACTCTCCGGGCAACGGTTGCTCGCGCTGGCTGATACCAGCGGCGATCGGCATGGTGAAGAAGCCGTGGTAATCGAATCGCCAGTCGCCAGCCCCCGACGGCTTCTGACCGTAAGCCGGGGTCATCCCGCCCGGCAGTGCACCCACGACGGGTGAAGACGGGTTCAGGCCAAATCCCGAACGGCTATCGCCCGCGCCGACGGCGACACCCGCCTGACCTTGAGCGAGGGCGAAGGCCGACCACAGGCAAGTGAAACCGCCAACCGCCACCGCGCCCGCCGCGCGGCAGATGTTGTACCCACCGAAGCGCTTCACGCGGCTGATTGGCATGATCTCCCCGCGAAGCAGAGGTGACGCAAAGACGCGCTGTTGCACAGATGTTCTCGAAGCTTTTTTCGAAACGGTTGCCATGACTTTGCTCACCACCACATGTTCACACTGAACCCAAAGAACTCGTCGTCGATCTGCGCTGGAGTGCGCTCGCCCGTGCCCTCGATTCTCGTCATCGAGCCGTACAGCCACTTGGCGTACATGAGATTGAAGGTGTCGCGGCTCGTCCAATCGGTCTTGAACTGAATGCGCGGAGAGATCACTTGGAAGTTCTCACGCGTGTCCTTCGAGTTCGGAGACACCTGGTCGAACCGCGCACCGACGCCCACGTAACGCGAGAAGGTGTAGAGAACGTCGATGCCGCCCTTGTAGCGCCAACGATTGTCGAACAACTCGACCTCGGTCGTCGACTTGGCGACGTGGACACCAGTCTTGATGAAGATGTCCGGACCGTGACCTTCGAACTTCGCCGGATAACTCACCAACCTGCCGATGCTGACCTCGTAGTTCAACGCCGCCATGGTCACGCTGCCCGTACCGAACGAGTCCACGCCGAGCCAACGGTCCGTCAGTTCTTCACCGAAACTCGCGTACGTGTTGACCGAACGGATCGAATAAGCGTCCTTGGCCATGATGTGTGAGCTCGCCAATCCGAGCACACCCCAAGTATCGAAGAACACCTGTGCCCAGCCACCAACGACATCGAGACGGGGATCAGCCATCGCGACCTCGTCTTGACCGCGCGTGTTCACGTCGTCGTACGTTTGCTTCAAGCGGCTATCCGTCGCGAAGGCGTTGACGTACGCCAGCCGCAGCTCGAGGCGTGGGCTGGTCTCCCAATTGAAGCCACCTACCACGGCGTTGATGATGGGATGCGCCCAATAGGGGCGTTCGTAGCCGTTCTCGGGGTTCGGGATCGTCTGCCGGTCGTTGGTGCCCTGCCGGTCGAGCAGCAGCTGGTGTTGCGCGTGGATCTTGAACTTGGGGGTAACCGGATAAGTAGCGGTGGTACGCATTCCCGCACCACGCAAGCCGGCGACCAGCGGGTTGGTGTACATGCGGTTCATGTACGAGCTGAACTCGCCGATCAGCGTCGTCATGTAACCGGCATCGACGGTGACGGTGGCCCCCGCGACTTGCCCCACGTTGTACGTCATGAACGCGTTGTTGATGAAGTATTGTGAGCCCAGCTGGTAGTACGTCGTGGGTTCCGTTGGGTTCCACGTGTCGATGCTTATCGTGGCCTTGACCCGAGCGTTGCCGTACTCGAAGCGCGCGCTCGCCCAGTTGTCGGGGACGGCGCGCGTAGCTAGGAACGAGTTGTAGACCTCGACCGTCTCCGGCGCGACGTGGAACACGGTCGTGGCTTGCTGCGAGTTTGGCAGCTTGCGCTCGTCCATGCTTACTTTGAGCGCGGCAGTGAGCGAGCCGCCGTAGGAGAACACCCACTCACTTGGCGGCATCGGCGCGTTGAAGTTTCCGCTCATGCCACCGGGCAATGTGCCGACGCGCGGAGTGTTGGGCGCTTCGCCCAAACGCATCGAGGTACGGTAACCTGGCAGGTACCCTGAATACAGGATTGAGTCCTCGTCTTCTGCCGGAGCAGACGGAGGAGGCTCTTCGTCCGACGGCGGTGCTGCTGGTTTGGGACTGGTGGTGGGTGGAACGTAAACGGGCAACGGCTCGCCCTCGGGCGGCGCTATCCTCGTGGTCGCGTCCCCAGAGGCGCCCGTATCGGCTGCAACTTGCGCGGAAGTCGTTGCGTCGACGTTGGTCGCAGCATTCCCCTCGCCGGAAGGCGTGACCTCGCCGCCGGCCGCGTCGGCTTGCGCAAGAACCTCGGGCGCGATTAGCCCGACGAGCGCCGCCACGACTGCTCCGCAAGCGCGGTGTCTTCGAATTCGCACGTATTCAAGCAAGCGGGACAAGTCGGTCAATCCTTCGAGTGCGTGTTCCGGTAGAAGCGAACGTCGTCGAGCATCATGTCCACCCAACCGCGACCCCAGATGAAGCGAACGACCGCGGCCGAGGTCAGGTCGAGCTCGTACGATTCCTTCGCCCACCCTTGCTGCAGCAAGTCACTGAACGGCACCTTGAAGAACTGCCACTCGGTGCTCAAGTGAACCGGCTTGAGCCAGTGGTCCCCGCAGACGTGGCTGTTCTCGTGGGGGAAACGGCCGCTCGCGGGGTCGTAACAGAACTTATCGGTTATGCCGCCGCGAAAAGTGAAGTCGTTGCAGGTTGAACCGAAGAAAGCGACGTCCTCACGAGGGCTGCCACCGCCGGCTGAGCGGAACGCACGAAAGCCACGCTCGCAGATCCACTGTCCGCACGGGGCGTAGCCCCGTGCGTTGTCCTCGTTGAGCTCGGGGATCATCGTGCCGTCGACGAAGGACTCGCGCATCGTGACGTCCTCTGGATCTAGAGGCGGATCAACTCGAGGGTCGTAGCACGCTCCGTTGACGCACTCCCTTCCACCCGGGCAACCGCACTCCTGATTGCGTTCGCAGAACCGCGGCTCGTCTGGGTTCAGGTGGTACTGTAGATAGCTGAGATCGTCGTCCGTGTACTTATCGCCCAACGCAACTCGAATGCCAGGTTGACTATCGTTGGTACGACGTGCCCAAAAGCTGATGCCGTCCCATTGCGTAACATCCAGGGTCATGCCACGCATGAAGAGCTCCTCCTGAGCCATCTGCTCGACGGATACGCGGTCGCGCGCCGGGCAGGCCGAATAGGCAAGCGCGTCGTCTGGATTGGCGCACGCAAACGCGGGTGTGGAGCCGCACCCCTTGTTAAGTGCATCAGGTACGTCACCCTCCGGATAAGTTACCCGGAACTGATCGGAGGAATAGATGTCGCCGCCGGCACTGTTGAGACACTTGAGGTGTCGCCCTACTGCGCCGCCCCACGCGCGAAACGGCCCGCCTTGCACGTGGAAGACGCCGTTGGCACCATCCTCTTCACCGACACACCGCTTAACGTCGCGGCGTACCCCCGGCTCAAAACCTAGCAGGCGGATGCCGGTCGTATCGTACTCCACCTCTCCGTTTTCATCACGTGCGGTTACGGCGCGGAAGAACTGCGGCGAGCCATCGCTATAGCCGTACAAGTTGGAGGCTATGCTGTCGAAATCCCATATGGCAATGGGATAAAACTCGACCCCTTCTTCTGCAGCCGCGCAGTCCACGGGCTCGGGATCAACGTCGTCTAAGCAGTGGTTGACGCAATCTGCTTGAGGGACGCCCCCCGCCGGAAGCTCACGTTTGGGGATCGTGTTACAAGACAACGATCCCCCCACCAGCACCAGGGCACACCAAGTGGCGCCAAGTCGCTTGGTCTCACGCATCACGACATCACTTACGAGCATGTCGGCGCGGGCGTAAACCGTTGGGCGCGGCGCGTAAAGACCCTTGTTCATACGCACCACGAAAACCTCACGGATCCATCGTCTGGATCGTACCGTCCTGGTTGTACCGGAGCTCCATCACCTTCACTGAGCGTAAGTGCGTCTTGCCACCCGACAAGATGCTGTCGTGATAGAACAAGTACCACTTACCTTGGAACTCGACGATCGAGTGGTGCGTCGTCCACCCGACGACGGGGTTCAAGATGCGCCCGCGGTAGGTGAACGGCCCGAGCGGGGATGTACTGGTCGCGTAAACGAGATAGTGAGACGAGCCGGTCGAGTACGACAGATAATACGTGCCCTGGTACTTGTGCATCCACGGGCCCTCGAAATAGCGACGGTCCTCGTCGGTGGCTTGCAGGGGTGTGCCAGCGGCGTCGGTGATCACGGCGTCTTTGACGCCGCCGACGATCTTCGTGAAGTCGTCGCTCAAAACCCCAACCTTGGGGCTCAGCGCTTCGCCGGTCGTCGGCGTCGACAACTCTGAGTTGTATATACCATTGCGCCAGCACTGCAGTTGGCCGCCCCACAGCCCACCGAAATACATGTAGGCCGTACCATCTTCGTCGACGAAGACACACGGATCGATGCTGAACGACCCTTCGATCGGCTTTGGGTGAGCGATGAACGGACCAGTGGGTGACTTCGACGTCGCGACGCCGATCCGGAACACCCCTTGTTTGTCCTTGGCGGGGAACACGAGATAGTAATTGCCGTTCTTGTAGGCCGCGTCGGGGGCCCAAAACTGACGATCCGCCCACGGCACGTCTGCAAGAGCGAGGGCGACGCCATGATCGGTCACGGGCTCGCCGGGCGCAGCCATGGACAACACGTGGTAATCGTCCATCTGGAAGTGATTGCCCATGTCGTCTTCGGGAGCGCCGGTCTCGATGTCGTGAGACGGGTAGACGTAAATCCGGCCGTCGAAGACGTGAGCCGAAGGATCGGCCGTATAGATGTGCTTGACCAGGGGCTGCTTGGACGCCACGCCGGGTGTCACTACCTCTTGTTGAGTCTTGGATGCGTCGTTCATGGTTCGTTCCGAATCTCGAGATGCGTCAGGGCAACTTCACGACGACCTTTGCGCCGTCTTGTCGCCATTTGGCGGTTGTCTTTTGAGTCTTGCCGCCGTGGGTCACGGTGACTTCGTAATCTCCGTAAAAACCTCGGAGTGCGTACGTGCCGTTGGCGGCAGAGTTACCTTTGGCCCGCGTCACCCACTGCTCTTGCGTCAAACGCTTGTAGACTTCGTACGCGGGCTTTGGAGACCAGTCCTTGTGAAACAACGGGGCGTTCTTCTTCCAGTGATTACCGTCCCAAATCCCCCACATCACGATCGCCTTCATCTGCGGGTGACTGAACAGGGTCGTGTAGAAGTCGCGCATGTAGTCGGCGGCAAGCTGCTCGTCGTCGATGGTGATGTCGTATTCGGTCACCATCAGGTCTTTACCGAACTTGCCGTACCGGTCGAGGATCCTCATCAGGTCTTCGGGCCCAGTGAGCGAGGAGCCGATGTGTCCTTGGAACGCGATGCCATCGAACGGCGCCTTTTCGTCGGCCAAGATCTGAATCATCTTCTCGTAGTGATCGCGGTGCTCGTTGGTGCCACCGCCGCCAGGCAAGATGCCGAAGTCGTTGATGTACAACTTGGCTTTGGGCTCGACCTCGCGCGCGATGCGGAACCACTCCGCCATCACCTCGTAGCCCAGGATCTCCATCAAGTCGTGGTTGGTGAACGGCTCGTTCAGCACATCCCAATGCACCACCTTACCCTTGGTGGCGTTACCCACTTCACGGATGTGTTTGGCGACCTCGGCGCGCAGCGCCTTCTTATCGTTCGCGAGCTTCTTCACGTAGCGCGGCAGCTCGTTCCACCCCGGCCAAACCATGACGTGGCCGCGTACGTCGAGCCCATTCTCGTTCAACCAGTTCACGCCGGCGAGGGCACGGTCCATCGTGAAGCTGCCGCCCCAATCGCCGGCCAGAGGCTCCCACTTGAGATCGTTCTCGAGCGTGGCCGTGTTGAAGTTCTGGTAAAAAATCTCGTTAAACTGCTTGCGCTCGTCGCTCAGCAGGTACTCGGCGGGGATGGCGGTGCCGAAGTTGAAGGCGTGGCGCGTCAGGGTCGCGGAGACGTCGGCGCCCGCAACGGGTTTGCCGTCCTTGCCCAGCACGCGCACGGTCAAGTCGGCCTTGCGCAGCCGGTCGATGCGCTCCTCCGCCTGCGC
>CBINDO010000356.1:0-8150 GCA_966249405.1 uncultured bacterium
ATAGGCCAACTGGCCTCTCAGGAAAAGCCCGATCGAGTCGCTCGTTTGGGACGTTCGTCCGAGGAGTTGGGCTCCGCCTGGCCCCCCCGGGGTGGAGTCTGATAGAAGGCGCCCTCGTTTTTTCTGGCCTGCGCTCGGGTTTGAAGGTCCACGACACCCCTCCGTGGTACTCCGAAGCGGCCCTAAGGAGATTGGCTCTATATGCTCACCGTATCCGGCATTTCGATGAACTTTGGCACCAAGGTGCTGTTCGACAACGTCGAAGTCACTTTCAACGATGGTGAGCGTTATGGCCTCACCGGCCCCAACGGCGCCGGCAAAAGTACGTTCATGAAGATCCTTGCCGGCGAGTTGGAGCCACTCGGCGGCCACGTGACCGCACGCGGGCGCCTCGGCGTCCTCAAGCAAGATCACTCGATCTACAAAGACGAGAAGATCATGAACGTCGTGCTGATGGGCAACTTCAAGTTGTGGGAAGCACTGCGCGACAAGGAGCTCCTGCTCGAAAAAGGCGACAACCTCACCGACGAAGAGGGCATGCAGCTGGCCGAGTTGGAGGGAGTCATCGCCGAAGAAGATGGTTATACCGCCGAGGCGGAAGCCACCGAGCTGCTCGAGGGCTTGGGCATCCCGGCCTCTCAACACAACGACTTACTCGACACGCTGCAAGGTGGTGACCGCGTTCGAGTGTTGTTGGCCCAGGCGCTGTTTGGCAGGCCCGAGACGCTGCTCCTCGACGAACCGACGAACAGTCTGGATATCGCAAGCATCCGTTGGCTCGAGAGCTTCCTCCTCACCTATGAAGGAGCGCTCGTGGTGATCAGCCACGATCGTCACTTCTTGAACGAGGTCTGCACGCGCATCGCCGACATCGACTACGAAACGATCATCGTCTACAACGGCAACTACGACGACATGGTGTCGGCGAAAGCCGAAGCCCGTGGGGCGGTCGAGCTGGCCAACGCGGCTCGCCAGAAGAAAGTCGCGTCGCTGCAAGAGTTCGTGCAGCGCTTCCGCGCGGGCTCCCGCGCGAGCCAAGTGAAGTCACGTGAACGTCAGCTCGAACGCGAGAAACAGGCGCTCGCCGACCTGAAGCGTTCCAACATCCAGCGCCCGTTCATCCGGTTCGATCAGTCTCGGCCGAGCGGCAAGAACGTGCTCAACATCAAGTCCCTGAGCAAGTCATTCGGCCCCGTTCGGATCTGCAGCAACTTCAACTTGAGCGTCGCCCGCGGGGACAAGATTGCTCTGGTTGGGGCCAACGGCATCGGAAAGACGACCATGTTGCGCATGCTCAAGGGCGAAGTAGCGCCCGACAGCGGCGACGTCGAGTGGGGCTACGAGGCTCAGGTGGGGTACATGCCCCAAGAACACAGCGAAATGATCAAGAAGTCCGATCAGACCGCACGCGACTGGTTGTGGGGCTTCAACAACAAGGTGGACGAAGAAGGTCTGCGCGCGCTGTTTGGTCGCCTCTTGTTCAAGAAGGACGAACCTCTCAAGCCCACCAAGGTTTTGTCGGGTGGTGAGACGGTGCGCCTACTCCTGGCGCAACTCATGTTGATTCAGCCGAACGTGCTGCTGCTCGATGAACCGACGAACCACTTGGATCTCGAGGCCATTCGCTCCCTCACCGAAGCCCTGGAGACATACCAAGGCACTTGCATCTTCGTCACCCACGACCGTCAAATGGTCGGTCAGGTGGCAACGCGCGTGCTCGAGATGTCCCCCAGCGGCATCCGTGAGCTGACCGCCGACGAATTCAGCGAGGGTCAATTCCTTCTGACCCACAAGACCTACGAGAAGCAGCCGAGTTGGTGAGCCAGTACCGCACGTTTCGACCGCGGTCTCGACGATGCGAGGACCGCCGGTCGACGGGCGTCGTCACTTCTTCGGATACGGCGTTCCGTCCTTGTGCGTGAAAGAGCCGCCCTGGGAATAACGCTTCGCCGCGGCGCGCAGGTCGATGTCGGGATACTCTCCGCGATCCTCGTCGTCGCGCGAGCCAATGGCCAGGACCCGGGCGTTCGCCGAGCTGCGATTTTGCAGGTGGTGGCCGTCCTCCGCTCCTCCCTGCCAAGCTGCCGCGTCGCCCGCGCGGAGCAACGTCTCACCGTCGTCTTCGACCAGTACCAGCTCGCCTTCGAGGACGTATACGAACTCGTCCTCGCGCGAGTGCCAGTGCCGCTGACTCGACCACGCGCCGGGCTCCAGAGTCACCAAATTCACCCCGAACTGAGTGATCGCCGAAGCTCGCGACAGCCGGGCAGTGTGACGCCCCTTGCATGGCTCATCGAAGGGCGCAGGGTAAGTCGAACCCAGCGAAATGGGCACGGCGTTTGGATCAACCTTGGGCATCGATACTCCTGGTCTCACGAGTGGGAAAGTCGTGTGGACGTTTCACGAACCAGACCTCACTCTTGGGTAGACGCGTCGAGGACCGCGGCGTCGCCCTTCCCCGCGCTCGACAGCTCTGGAGACGAGTCGGAAGTAGGACCCGCATCATCGTAGAAGCTCTCCCAAAACGCATAGTATTCGCAGTCGCTCACGCATTCGTCGTAGACCGCGAAACACTGGTCCTCGTCCCGAGCGTTTTTGGTGCCGGCGCGACCGATGCGATAACAATCCTCGATGCCCGGGTAGTCCCGGATGCGTTCGTCACCACAGACGTCCACCAGCGCCTCGCACATCTCGGCGGGAGGAGGGAAGCTTCGTTCCGATAGGCAGCCACTCATCAACAGAGAAGCCACCATCAGCCGCGTGAAAGTCATCGTTCGTGCCACAGCGGGTTTGTAGCGAACAGGCCGCGCTCCGGGAAGGGCCGACCGTCGAGCCCCGGTGGTCGGTGAAGCGCCACTCCGACGAACGCAACGGCCCCGACGGCGACGAACCGTCCCCTTTTCAGCCTTCCGTTGCGAGCGTAACCCCAGGGTGCGAACGTCGTTCGGCGTTGCGGTAATCGCCAGGTGACAGCGGCCCCTCATCTCGATTAACGCACCCCGCGTGACCGCGTCATTGTCGGAAGACCGCACGCCGCCCCTGCGACAACGCGCCAACGCATCGGGGTGGCCGTTCGCCAAACCCACGGTGTTGGCCCCCATGGAAGGCATTACTCATCCCGAGTTTCGCCACGTGATGTCACGCATCGGGGGCCTCGGCCTGGTGTGCACCGAGTTCGTTCGCATCACGCAAAGCCCGATGGGCAAGCGACAAGTCGCACGGACGGTCGTCAAGTCTCCGGGCGTTCCCCTGAGCGTGCAGGTCATGGGCAACGACGCCGACCGCATGGCAGAAGCGGCCGAGCTCGTCGAGTCCGCGGGCGCCGACGTAGTGGACATCAATCTGGGCTGCCCAATGCCACGTATCGTACGCAAGGGCGTCGGCGCAGCCATGCTCAAAGATCTGAAGCTGCTCGAGCGCGTGTTGCTGCAGATGCGTCGACACACCAAAGGACTGCTCTCGGCCAAGATCCGGGCGGGTTTCGACGACTCGAGCCAGGTGTTGGAAACCGGCAAGCTGATCCAAGACTGCGGCATCGACTATCTGGCCGTTCACCCACGACGGCGCTGCGACTTCTACAAAGGTGTCGCCGATTGGCGCATCATCGGTTTGCTCAAGTCGCACCTCGACATCCCGGTGATCGGCAATGGTGACGTGTGGTACGCGGCGGACGCTCTGCGTATGCGCCGCGAGACGGGGTGTGATGCCGTCATGATTGGTCGACCGGCACTACGCAATCCGTGGATCTTCGCCCAAGTCGAAGCGCTCAGCCGAGGCGAGCCGCCGCCCCATCCGAGCGGCGCTGAGCTCTTCGACTACCTGAAGACTCTAATCCGACGCTACGAGCAGATCTTCGAAGGCCGCAAAACGGGATTGGTTGGTCCCGCCAAGGAAATGCTCACGTGGCACGCACGTGCCATCCGCGACGGACGAAGCGCCATCGGTCCACTCCTGCGCCTCGAGTCGGTCGACGCAATCCTCGAAGGCGCCGAAGCCCTCCTGTGTCCGATCCGCCGCGAAGAACTCGACATGGATGCCTACGGAAGCTTGCGGCTCGAACAATGCGGTACGGCAATCGTAGACGCCGAACCCGCGACCGCGTAGCGTCGTCGAACCTACCGCCACCGGGCCGTCTTGCATGGAAGATTTCTTGTCCGCCATCCGCGCCGCTTGTTCACCCAACACCTGGTCACGGGGCGTCGAGCTGGCGCGCAAACTCGCCATTACCGGCGTTTCGGAGCAGGACGGTGAGATCGTTTGCCGTGTCAAAGCCGCCGAACGCGCCGTCCCGTTTACGGTCAGACTCTACGTCGAAGACGAGGAGTGGGACTGCGATTGCGGCAACCGGAGCGCGTGCTGCGAACACGCCGCTGGAGCTGCCATCGCCCTCAACAAGGCGCGCGCGAGTGGCCAGCGTTTGCCGGAAGGGCGCTCACAGGGTGCCAAACTCGTTCATTGTTTCACTCGTCACCGCGGGTTCCTGAGCGTCGAACGCGTAATCCGTTGGGACGAGTCGAGACAAAAGCCACTACGCGGCTCGCTGGCGAGCGCCGTCGCCACCCAATCCGAAGGGGTCGAGCTCAGCCCTTCGCAACAAGACTTGGCGGTGGATCGCTTGCTCGGCCAGCGTCCAAACGGTCCGCTGCACGCAGAGCTCGGCGTGCAGGTCGTCAAACTCCTGGGCGGGTCGAGCGTCGAATTGGACGGCGCCACGGTTTACGTCTCGACCGACCCACTGCGACCCGTTGCCAACGTCGGAGAGACGGGAGACGGTTTCCTCGTCGCCCTGAAACCGGACCCGAGGCTCGAAGAGGTCGTTGCGCCGGGGGTCGGTCGCGCCGGCAACAACCTCCACCTGCTGCAGAGCACGGAGGCCGCCGGCGAGACGTGGCAGCAGTTGCCTTCCGAGAAGGTGTATCGCGGCTCGGAGGTGGCGACCCTCGTCACCGAGGTGCTGCCAGAGTTGTCCAAACACTTCACGCTGTCAGTAAACACCGAGCGTTTGCCCAAGCTCGACCGCAACCTTCGCCCACGTGAAGTGGTAGAGGTCGAACAAGTTGGAGAAACGCTGAGCGTGCGCGCGAACATCGTCTATGGCGAGCCAGCGACGTGCCGCGTCGACGGCGGACGCCTCGTATACCTGCAAGGCGACCTGCCGGTGCGGAACGAGGCCTCAGAGCTGCGGGTCGCCGAGCGTATCAAAGCCCGCCTCGGGCTGACCCCCGGGCGACGTCTCACCGTGAGCGGCAGCGAAGCGACGCAGCTCGCCGTCCGTTTGGATCGCTTCGACGGCGAGATCATCGGCCGCAAACGAGATTCGTTCATCCGCGGCCACGTGGTCCAGCCGCGGATCGGGCCAACCACACTCACCACCGGCGGCGATTCGGGCGTCCCCGACTTCGTCTTCCAGGCGCGAGACAGCGACGGAACGCTAGCCACCGCGAGCGCGGAGTCGGTGCTCCGCGCTTGGCAAAACGGAGATCCCCTCGTGCCTCTGCTCGAAGGAGGCTGGGCGCCCTTGCCCGCGGACTGGCTCAGCCGCTACGGCACTGCCCTGCAGCAGGTGTTTGCCGCGCGCGGTCAGAAGGAGCTGCCGGCGGTCGTCAAACCGGCGTTGGTCGAGTTGTACACGGCCCTCGAAACGGCGCCTCCCCCAGACTTGGAACCTCTGCGGCAGCTGCTCTACGACCCGGCGGCCCTGGCTCCACCGGCGCTTCCCGAAGACTTGACCGCTACCTTGCGCCCCTACCAGCTTCAGGGCGTGCGCTGGCTCGGAGTTTTGCGCCGCGCCAGGATGGGTGCAACTTTGGCCGACGACATGGGCCTCGGCAAGACGCTGCAGGTCATCTGTAACCTCGAGGGCAAGTGCTTGGTCGTGGCTCCGACAAGTCTCGTCTTCAACTGGGCCGACGAAATCGCGCGCTTCCGGCCAGCGCTCACGGTCAACGTCTATCACGGCAAGAGCCGCTCGCTAGGGGATGCGGACGTAACACTGACTTCGTACGCGCTCCTGCGGCTGGATCTGGAGCAATTGCGAGCCCGCGAGTGGGACATGGTCGTGCTCGACGAAGCGCAGGCCATCAAGAACCCCGAGAGCCAAGTTGCTCAGGCTGCATACGCCTTGCGCGGTGGATTTCGCGTCACGGTGACTGGTACGCCGGTCGAAAACCGCCTCGAAGAGCTGTGGAGCCAGTTTCAGTTTACCAACCCCGGCTTACTGGGGAGCCGCGAGCAGTTCCGTCGACGCTACGCCGAGACGACACCCGCCGACGCCGGTCAAGCAACGGCGGCGCTGCGACGCACCATTGCGCCGTTCATTTTGCGCCGCGACAAGAAGTCGGTCGCCGCCGACCTCCCTCCGCGCACCGACGTCGTGCTGCATTGCGAACTCGACGAGTCCGAACGCACCTTGTACGACGCATTGTTGCAGACCACGCGCAAGGAAGTCGCGGAACAGTTGGTTGGCGGCGGCAACGTCATGAAGGCACTCGAGGCGTTGCTCCGGTTGCGGCAAGCGGCCTGCCATCGGGCGCTGGTACCGGGGCAAGTGGCCACCAACTCGTCCAAGGTGGAGGTATTGTGCGACGCCCTCGAAGAGGTGACGGCCGACGGCCACAAGGCATTGGTCTTCTCCCAGTGGACGGGGTTTCTCGACTTGGTCGAGCCACATCTCCGAGAGCGCGCCATCACATTCAACCGCCTCGACGGTTCGACGAGCGATCGCGCGGGCGTGGTGCGAGCATTTCAGGAGGAACCAAACGGTCCGTCGGTCATGCTCCTCAGCTTGAAAGCGGGTGGCGTTGGACTCAACTTGACCGCCGCCGACCACGTCTTTTTGCTCGACTTGTGGTGGAACCCGGCGGTCGAACAACAAGCAGCAGACCGGGCGCACCGCATTGGCCAGCAGAACCCAGTGTTCATCCACCGCCTCGTCGCGCGCAACACCGTCGAAGAGAAGATCCTCAAGCTCCAGGAGAGCAAACGCGCCGTCGCCGACGCGGTCCTCAGCGATAGTCACCAAGTGGCCGGTTTGTCTCGAGAAGACCTGCTGGAGTGATTGCAATGAAAGAGACGAAGATGACCTCGAACCTCCAACGAGCTCCGCTCCGCGTCACCGTAGTAGGTGCAGGACAAATGGGGCAAGGCATCGCCCAGGTGTGTGCCGTGGCTGGCCACCTCGTAAACCTGGTGGACAACAATCTGGAGCTGGCCGAGCGTGGGAAACAGGCTATCGGTGAACGCCTCGAGCGCCTCGTCGCGCGATCACGGCTCAGCGCAGAAGACTGCCGAACGGCGCTGACGTCGCTAAACACTCCGACACTCGACGACGCGGCCCGAGACGCGGACTTCGTGGTGGAGGCCGTCACGGAAGACCCCGCGGTCAAGCTGGCACTCTTTTCGAAACTCGATCGCCTCGCTCCGGTCCACGCGCTGTTGTGCAGCAATACGTCATCAATCTCGATCACCAAGCTCGCCGCGGCGACGCAACGCCCCGAACAGGTCGTTGGCGTCCATTTCATGAACCCCGTGCCGCTGATGCCGCTCGTCGAGTTGATACGTGGCGTTCAAACGAGCAAGGCCACGCTCGAGGCCGCCGATGCCTTCGCGCGTGGTTTGGGCAAGACGACGGTCGTGAGCAAGGATTTGCCGGGTTTCATCGTCAACCGGCTCCTGATCCCGATGCTGAACGAGGCCTGTTTCGCTCTCCAAGATGGCGTCGCAAGCGTAGAAGCGATAGACCAAGCCATTCATCTGGGGCTCAACCATCCCATGGGTCCGCTACGCCTGGCGGACTTGATCGGGCTCGACACGGTGCTCGCCATCGCCGAGGTGTTGCACCGCGAATTGGGCGAAGACAAGTATCGCCCAGCGCCCCTGTTGCGTAACCTTGTCGCGGCTCGACAACTCGGCAACAAAACGCGGCTCGGCTTCTACGACTATCGCAACGATCAGGCCAAACCGGCGGTCAACCCAGCATTGCTATGAGCTCACGCTCACCGGGGCGCGCGAAGCCTCCGCGGCCAGCGCTGCCCACAGCAAGATAGCGAAGATCCACGTCACCTGCGCTCCCAACAGGTGAAGGAGCTGCAACCATCCGGGAGCGGCCAGGAAGATGTTGAGCCCGCCCATCACCATTTGAACCCAGGTGA
>CBINDO010000357.1:0-8123 GCA_966249405.1 uncultured bacterium
AGGGGCAGGGGGCGTCTCCCTGTCGGCCGCCGCGGCGTGGTTTCGCGCTCACTTGATGGGCGACGCCGAGAGTCGTAAGTTCTTCTACGGCCCCAATTGCGGGTTCTGCACCGACAACCGCGTGGACGCCGAGCAAAACGCCTTGATGGCGCAGTGACGTCGAGGCGCAGTGAGACGGGACCCGGCCTGCGGCGCGATCTCTGCTGCCGGGGTTCGCCCGCTGCAGGCGCGTCTCACTGCCGTAACGCTTGGAGCAGCTCGCGGCTACGTGGCCCGGTTGCCGTGAGGTGCGCCAATCGGGGCGTTCGGGTGAGCTCGAGCACGAGGCCATCGCCGCCTAGAGCCTCGAGGTAAGGGGCGCCCCACTCGACGAACAGGCACGCCGTGTCGCGGGCTTGACGTAGCCCGAGCTGCGCGAGTTCGTCGGGCTTGGTGAGACGGTACAGATCCGCGTGCACCAACGGCACGGCGGTGGGGAGCTCCTGCACGAGCGCGAAGGTTGGGCTCGTCACGGGCTCGGCGGCGGGCAGCCCCAAGGCGCGCGCCAAGCCGCGCACGAAGAAGGTCTTGCCTGCGCCGAGCGGCCCCACCAGGATCACGAGGTCACCAATCCGCACGTGTTTGGCGAAGCGTTTGGCCAGGTGCAACGTCGCGCGACGCGTCGGCAACTCGACGGTCCAAGGGTGCGTGGCGGCGAGCTCCGCGTCCGACGACGAATCCGTTGGGGACGGGGCGTTCGACTCCGGCGGATCGGCGTCTGAGGGGTCGGAAGAGTGCGTCGAAGTCATTGCCATGCTAGGGTTCGTTCCAGTCGCATCCCGTCGTCGAAGCGCGCGTCGCTGCTCGACCAGAGGTCTTTGCTCGCGAACGTCTTGAGGCGCTGCAGCACACGCGCGTGGTAACGCGCGACCTCCTCGTCGTCTTGGAGCTGCACCTCGGGCAACTCTGCGAACACCTCCTCCAGCAGCACGGCCGCGTCGCGACCCAAGGTCTCGTACCACGTCGGCTGATGGCCAAGCCGTTGGGCAAGCTCCGTGGCCTGTGGCAGCGAACCGGCGGCAAACGGGAAGCGCCCCGCGAGCAACGTGTGGAAGTCCGGCACCGATTCACCGGGCCAGAGGTGAGCCGACTCGAGTCCGAACCACACGTCGGCCTTGAACTTGGACCGACGCAGTTGATTGAGCGCGCGTTTGCTGCACGCGGCATCACCGAGCAGGTACAGCGACCTACGTCCTTCGGATGCCCATTCCGCCATTGGGAAGCCGCTCACCCCCGTCGACTCGGCGGCAACCTCGCACTCGAGCTCGGTCACCAAGGCGGCGTCCGGATCGATGCCGTCGCCAGCGAGGCGTTGTTGCTCCGAATCGCCGACGCCGAGCACGAACGCGTAGTTGGTGGTCACTCGTGGCGGCAAAAAAAGAACGACTGGGATCCGCTCGCGCGCAGCAAAACGAGCCGCAGCGGTGGCATCCTCCTCGGTCATGCCCGTGAGCAGGAGAGGCGCGCCGCGCGCCGCGAGCTCGGCCAAGCCGTGTTCGAGATCCGTTGCGTCGTCGGTGATGACCACGTCGAGCTTGCGTTTGGCGCGCCGCCGTTCGACCTCGGAAGTCTCGGCGTCGGGTTGGGCGGCCCTGCGCCGCGCCGCCGGCTCGACGGGCTTACCAGGGCCGTTCGAGCCGGCATCACCGTCGTCCAACTTGGCCAGCAACTCTAGGCTTTGGGTGAGCGCCGATACCACTTGGTTCGAGCGGCGCCGGCCGACGGCGCTGCGCGTGTTGAGCACGAACCCCACCGTCTTTTCGACCACCGCAGCGCTCTCGCTGACGCCGGTAGCCAATCGCAACAACTCCGACGGTTCCTCTGAATCGGTCTCCAGCGCAGGGCTTTCGGCGAGCACGCGACGGGCCAGCTCTCGATCCGTTTGGGCGACGGCGATGGCGCCGAGCTGGGCAGTCAACACGTCGTAGAACCACTGTTGCTCCGTCACCCGCTGGGGGGCCGCGGCGGCTTCTTCGCCGCTGAGCGGGCGCTCGGTTTCTAGGGCCCGCTCCAGATACCGGCGCGGCACCCGTCCGACCATGGCCTTTACCTCGACGCGCACCGGTGGGCGTTGCATGGGGTTAGCTTGCAGCAGCCAGTCGACGACGTGACTGAGCGCCTCCGCATACAGGTTTGCGGCCATGGCGCTACGCACGAGCTGTTGCGTCGCATAAAAGGCCTCGACTGGGTCGATGAGTTTCCCTTGTAACGGTCGCAACAGCTTCAGCGCCTCGTGGGGCTGGTTGTGTCGAACCAGGAGCGCACCTTCTACGACCTGTGCGAAGTCTGCTGCCGCTCCGGGCGGGCCGCGACGAGTCACCTCGATGAGCTCGCGGGCCTCGGCCAACTCTCCCGTGTTCACGAGTAGCCACGCTAGGTAAACGCGCCCCAGGCGCGTCTGATCGTCCTCCGGGTAGGTGGCGAGGAAACGGCGAAACTCCGCGACCAACTGCGGCTGTTGCTCCGAACCGCTGGTTTGCCAGCGTTCCTTCAGATCCCTAAACGCACGCTGGGCGCTGCCCGAATCGGCGAGCGCTGGAACTGGCGGCGGGCCCTGTTCTTCGAGGCTCGGACCACACCCGAGCGTAATGGCGGCCACCACCAACGGCGCGCGCCAGTTTCCCACCTGGGCCAAAAATGAGTTACCACTGGTCACGGCAAATGAGCGCTACACGACGTGACGTAGGCGGAATGGTCCGTTTGGGGACCCTGTTTGGGGGGTTGGGTTGGCATGCAGTCGTCGGCTTCGCGTGTTTGGCGCGGGGGAGGCGGGGCTTCGAGGCGCTGCAGGTCGAGCCGCTGGCCGTGGCCGTCGTCATCATGCTTGGCGCGAGCGTGGTTGTCATGACGGAATTGGTGTTTCGGCATCCTGGCGCCACGGCGCCCTCGGGAGGCCCCGTGGGGCGGCTGATCACGGGGCTCGGGTTGGTCTTTGCGGCGGTCACGGCGCTGACCTGGGCGTGGGTGTTCTGGGGTTCGCGAGGTTACGGATACGACCGTTTGGCGGCGGTGTTTTCGAGTGGCTGGGGAGCGAGCTTCGATGCCGAGAGCGGGGCTGGCTTTGCGGGTATACCCTGGTTGGCGTTGCCATTCGCGGCGGGCCTGGGCGCCTACACGTGGAGTACGGTTTCGTACGCCGAGCAGCGTTGGACGGCTCGCTCGAGCGGTGAGGCCGCGCCGTTCGTTTCGAAGCTGATGCTCGTCGTCGGCGTCATCCTCGCAGCCCTGGCGTTCGGCGGCGTGCTGCATTTGTCGAACGGTGTGCTGCTGGGGGCGTGAACGCCCGCCGCAGCGTTCCGGTGATTACCTCCGGCACGCCGTAGGGCGCAGCCTCACGTCCGCGTGAACCAAGAGCCGGCTCCCGAACCGAAACGAGCCAAGTGTGGGCCGCGGCGGTCACGCCGAGCGCCGACGTGCCTACCACGGAGCCAGACTTTGCCCGGGGGCTGTTCCGCATCCGGGTAACTCCGATGTCAAATGACCTTCGAACATCTCTTCTTCATTCCGTTCGTGTTGTGTTTGGGAATCGTTTTGGGGAGCCAGCTCACGTTCTGGCGTTTGACCCCGCACACGGGAGTCGTGCGTCGGGTCGGCGTTCGTGGCGTCCTCGTGCCGCTGCTCGGTTTCGTTGCGCTGTTCGTCCTCACACACGTGTTGTCCACCCACGCGGGCGCCAAAGCCGTCGAGGACGCCCTCGGCGGTCAGCCGCTGTTCGATCAGCAGCCGACATATGACGTGCGAAAGGTTTACGAGCGGATCGAGTCGTTCGGGCCACGTGGGCGGGCATCGTACCAGCACATGACGTTCACCACGGACCTCGTGTTCCCTCTGACGCTGTGCGCGTTCTTGGTGCAACTCGTGCGGTTCGTGAGCGAACGCGCGGGCGTCGGTTCCAACGCACGGCGACTCGGTCTCTTGCTCCCTCCGCTTTGGTTGTCGAGTGACCTGGGCGAGAACGCGATCATTCATCGCTTGCTCCAGGTGCATCCCGAGCCGAACGATGCGCTCGCCTCGATGCTCGGGCCACTCACCCACGTCAAGTTTGCGCTCCTCGTCCTTTGCGTCGGGTATTGCGCCGCGCTTTGCCTCGTCGCCTCGCGCGACGCGGCCGCTCCTCTGGCCGAGTAGAGGCGCGTATGGCGCCGGGCCGCGCAGCCGAAGGCGAACCTGTCAACTCGAAACGTTGGCCGCACGGGTGTCGGCCGCCCCCGCCGAATCAACTCCCAAGGGTGTCCTGAACGGCTGCACACGGGACGCGGTTTGCGGTCGATGGTTGCCAGCGATGAACCGACCATGTGCCGTTTGTGCCGTCGTGGCCGTACGAGCGTGGTAACACCCGAAGTCGATGGTAGGTTACCCAGTGCGCGATAACATGCCTTCGTTTGCGGCCACGGAGCGAGGCCCGGGCCCGACGAAACGACCGGCGCGCGTGGCGATCGTCGAGGACGACCCGGTACTGTTGGACAACTTGGTGAGATGCATCGCAGACGAACACCAGAGTCAGCCAGAGTTCATCGTCGCGGGCACTGCAACGACGCTTGCGTCGGGGCGCGATCTCCTCGAGCAACGTCCAGACGTCTTACTGGTCGACCTAGTGCTGCCGGACGGGGATGGGACCGAGCTCATCCGGAAGATTCAGGCCGAGCAGCTCGATTGCCGTTCACTCGTGTTGAGTATTCTGGGAGACGTCGCCACGGTGGTTCAGGCAGTCAAGGCTGGTGCCGACGGCTATCTGCTCAAGGCAAACATCCAACCCGACGAGGTGCGTCACGCCGCTCGTATCGTCTTGGGCGGCGGCTCGCCGATAAGCCCCGGCGTCGCGCGGCACATTCTGAGACAAGTGCAGCAGGCGGCTTACGGTTCGGAGCAGAGCCTGGCGTTTTCGAAAGCGCGGCTGTTCTCGCCAAGAGAGCTCGAGGTCCTGGAAGGGTTGGCTAAGGGGTTGACGTACAAGGAGGTGGCCACGATTCAGAACCTGTCTCCCAACACGGTGTCGGAGTACGTCAAGGCGATCTACAAGAAACTCAACGTCAACTCGCGTTCGGAGGCGGTGTTCGAAGCACTCCACTCGGGGCTGCTCAGCTTGCCACCTCGAGCTCGCGGTGATGACTGAGTGGAAGCGCGGGCTAGGTTCGCCCGTCAACTCGGGCGCGGAAATTCGAGCACTGCGCGAAGGCCCGTGCACAACTCTTGGAGGGCAAACTGCCCGCCTAGGCTTTCCGCTCGCAACTTGAGGTTCTTGAGGCCACGTCCCACGGAGTTTGCCCGTGGCACCAACCCGACGCCATCGTCGTCGACGACGAGCTCGACCCAACCAGGGATTCGGTGCGAGTCGCTCAGCGTCAGCGTGATGTGTTTACACTGAGCGTGACGTAACGCGTTGGATACGAGCTCCTGAGCGCTGCGCACGACCTGAAGCACGCTGGTCGCCGGCCACTCGTCTCGCAGGTCGTCCGCCACCCGCCAGCTCAGTTCGACACCCAAGGCTCCGCATCTAGGCGCGAGTCGCGCGCGCACCTCGCCCAGGGCGAAGTCGATGCGGCCACTATCAGCGTCGAGCGAATCGACGATCCAACGCAGGTCGTCGAGGCAACCGGTGAGATCGTCGGCCAGTTGCCGTGCATCGAGCTTGCCGCTGCCGGCAAGTGTCGCGATGACCCCCAGTTGACTACCTATCCCGTCGTGGATGTCGGCGACGAGTCGCTCACGTTCGAGCGACCGCGTGGCGCGCGCCTGCATGCGGACCGCCGAACTGCGAACGTCGTCGACCAAACTCACCATGACCACGCCCGCGACCACCGTGCCAAGGTAACCGGAGACGCGCAGCATCGACAAAGTCGACGCCGAAAAGTCGGTCTCGAACCTTACCCCCAGCCCCTCCGCGAAGAAGAAAGCCAGGAATTGAACGGCTGCCATCAGCGCCCAGAACGCCGCTGTGCCTCGCCCGAAGACGGAGTAGGTGCACAGGGGAAGCAGAAAGCACCAAACCAGGGCGGGCGAGCTGAACCCGCCCGAGCGTGAGGCAACCAGAGCCGTCACGAGCCAGGTGAGCGCAATCAGGAAGTTGCCTATCGCCGGTAGGGGTAACCCGCGACGCAGCCCGACGAGGCTGAGCAACAATCCGGCGGTCAACGACAGAATCCCGCACCCGGAAATCGGCGACCCAGCCGATGCGTAGAGTATACCCAGAGCCAATGTCAACCCAACGCCAGCCCACGTTTGCAGCACTGCGGCACGGTAACGTTGGCGCTGCGCGCCGTCGTCGAGGTGGTCCGGCACGAATCGCTCCAGCTGGCGGCTCCAGAACTCGTTTCGCGCAGACGCGGGCGTAGAGCGCCCTCGGCTGGGGTGCTTCGACTCCGTGGCGTCGATCTCGGCCTCGCCCTGCATCCTCACTCGACGGCACGTTTAGTCGAACTCGACACGCGAGGCAATCGGGTAGATGCCACCAGCACGACGGCGAAATGTCTCCGCTTCGAAACATTACCGGTACCGGTGTGAGGGCGCGTGCGCCGAACGCGACGCCTCAGCGTCGGATTCGGCGAGCGAGGGCGGGGGGTGGGCGGGAGCCGCCTAATGTCTCACGCTGCTGGGCCCACCCATCACCAGGCCATCGCGCCAGTGCCCCCTCGGGCACCGGCGCCGAGTTCACGGCCTACCAAGGCCAGACCAGCGTGGAAGGCGCAGGCACGAAGGGATAGTCTCCCGTCCCAAGTTGACCTGAGTCGTTGTTGCCCCAACACACGGAGCTACCGTCGTCGAGTATGGCGCAGGACGTAAAACCACCGATCCCGATTGCGACAGCGTCCGTGACGCCCACGACGTCGTAGGCTGGGGCCGAGGCCGCGGTGAACGACCCGTCGCCCAGCTGACCTTGGTAGTTGTTACCCCAGCACCGCACGCTTCCCGAGTCGAGCAGCGCGCAACTGTGGTTGTAGCCGAGGCCGACGGCGGAGACCCCCGTCAGGCCCGGCACCATTACGGGCGCTGGGCGATCGACCACCGAGCCGTCGCCCAATTGCCCGTACTCGTTGTTACCCCAGCACACGACCACGTTCGTCGTCGTCCGAGCGCACGTGTGTCGGTAGGCAGAGTGCAGCTCGACCGCGTTCGTGAGGCCGACGACGGCGACGGGCGTAGGGGAGTCGGTCGTCGTATCGTCGCCCAGATTGCCGTCGGAGTTGCCGCCCCAACAGCGTACCTCGCCGTTTTCCAGCAACGCGCACGTGTGCTCCGACGCGGGCGCGACCGCGACGGCATTCGCAACGCCCGTGACGGCCACGGGCACGGAGGAGTCGTCGGTCGTGCCGTCGCCGAGCTGACCGTAGAGATTGGAGCCCCAGCACACGACGCTGCCGCCCTCCCTAACCGCGCACGCGTGCTCCGCCCCAGCGCCGAGCTGTACTGCGTCGCTCAAGTTGGACACAGAGACCGGTGTCGAAGAATCGTCAGTGGTCCCGTTGCCCAACGCACCTGCATAGTTGCTCCCCATGCAGTCGACTTCACCATCGTCGGCCAACATGCAGGTGAAGGAATTGCCCGAGCGCACGTCCACCAGATTGCCGTAACCAGTTACCGGCACCGGAGTTGGACGTGTTCGAGTCGAACCGTCACCGAGCTGGCCACTACCGTTGCCTCCCCAGCAGCTAGCGCTACCGTCGTCGTGCAACGCGCAGCCGTGCAGGTTGCTCGGACTCACGGCCACTGCGCCGTCGAGGAGGGTCGTCCGAGGCGTCGACCATTTCCCGCGAGCGCCGTTGCCCAGCTGACCCGCGCCGTTGTTACCCCAGCAGCGCAGGTGGCCATCGGTCCGAACTGCGCAAGAGTGCTGCCTTCCACCGTCGAGTAGTTGCAGGTCCGCGCCGATGACCGTGACGAGATCGACCGAGTCTTCGGCCGTCCCATCCCCCAGTTGACCCATGTCGTTGGCACCGACACATTCGGCGGTGCCGTCGTCCAGGAGCACGCACGTGTAGTCGGACCCTGCAGCCACCGAAACAGGGGTCCCCGAAACCGTCATCGTGACCGAGGCCGCCGGGCTACCGACGCCGCCGACCTTCGTCTGTCAGACTTGGGAAGAAGGA
>CBINDO010000358.1:0-7995 GCA_966249405.1 uncultured bacterium
TCTCGTTCCGGCGTTGACGGCGTCCGGGACCGAGGCGCCAATCACGACGACCCAGTCTGGCACCTGGCGGCCCCATCATGAAAATCTTTACGCTACCCGGTGCCCTGCCCGAGCGTCATGCTCGGAGAGAATGAACGTCCACTTGTTGATCGACGCAATCGTGCGCCAAACGATGGTGCTCGTGGCCCAGCTCGCCACGGCTGGAGGGGCTCGAGCCGCGCTCGGACACACGGCCAACCAAGTCTTTCTCGAGCTCACGAGCGAGCTCAAACGCCAGGGTTTGAGCAACACCTTGATCGCCGACTTGTTCGGCTTGTCGCTCAGAACGTACCACAACAAGATGCGTCGCTTGTCGGAGAGCGCGACGGATCGCGGTCGCCCACTTTGGAACGCCGTGATCGACTACATCCAGTCCCAGGGTACCGTCACCCGCGCCGAGGTGTTGATGCGCTTTTGCCGCGACGAGAGTACGACCGTAAAAAGCGCTCTCACCGACTTGGTCGAAGAGGGCTTGGTTTTTGCCAAGGGCCGCGGAGAGCAACTCACCTACCGCGCAGCAGCCCCGGATGAGTTGAGGGTGGACGCCGGCACCGACGCTCAGCAGAGCCGCGACAACTTCATCTGGATCGTCGTCGCGCGACATTCACCTTTGAGCCACAGCCGGTTGCTCGAGCTGTCTCAGTTCGACGAGGTCGAGGTGACACCCGTCATCGATCGACTCGTCGACGACGGACGCGTGGTGCGACATGCGGGGCCAGAGCCCAGTTACAGCTCCGCGCAATGCGTCTTGCCCGTCGGGCAATCCGCAGGTTGGGAAGCCAGCGTGTTCGATCACTATCAAGCGGTAGTGACCGCCATTTGCGCCAAACTCGCCTCGGGGACCACGCGTTCGGAACACGGCGAGAGCATCGGCGGTAGCACCTACAGCGTCGAGGTGTGGCCCGGTCACCCCTTGTTCGACCAAGCGCGGGGGCTACTCCAATCGTTGCGCGAACAAGCCCGCGGCTTGCGCGAGCAAGTAGACCACCTGAATGCGACGTTGCCACGCCCTGCAGAGGGGGTGCAACGCATCATCACTTACGTTGGGCAGACCGTCCAGGAATCCCACGAGACAGTAGAGGAACAGTCATGAGATCTTCGTTGGTTCGTTTCAGTTTTGCGCTTGCCATCCTCGGCCTCGGAGGCAGCATATCGAGCTGTCAGAGAGGTGAAACAGATACGTCGAACATCGCGACTGGCACCGAGACCAATTGGCTCAAAGCGTGCGACCGAGATCAGGATTGTGGCGCTCTGAGCTGTGAATGTGGCGTCTGTACCGAGCGCTGCGACGAAGAGCGTGCGTGCGGTTTGTCAGGGGCCGTTTGCAGCTCCGGCGATAGCGCAGCGCTCAACGCTCTGTGCTCCACGCCGGCGCCCGGGCTCGGCTTGTGTTTGCCGGCATGCGACGAGAGCTGCGGGTCCGGCCTAGTTTGCCTGGGTGATGCCTGTGTTCCGGCGAACGACGGCGGCGCAGAAACCAACTCGCTCGACCCCGGAACCTCGCACACTCGAGACCTGACGGGGCCGGAGTCCAACGACCCGAGCGGTGGGACGCCCAGTTCCGCGGAGTCCACCATCTCGAACCAAGACTCGGGGCTGACCTCGCCCGCGGTCGCGCCCAGCGCGACGGGCAACGCCGCCGATGCCTCTTCTCCAGACACGGAAAGCGCTCGCTCCGATGCCGGCAACGACTGCTCGCCGGATTCGCAGGGAACGTGCGGCGCGGATTGTGACTTCGACAGTTGCCACCCGGAGCGCTGCGACGAGATCGGTGAAGGCTGTTGCGACCCATTACCGAGTGATGGCCCCAACTACTGCAATTCCGGACTCGAGTGCGTCGGCGGTGCGTGTGCCGAACGAGCGGGCACGACCACCCCGGAAGCCCTCGAACGAGAGAGCTGCGAAAACACGGGCGGAGAGTGGGTGTTCGAAAGCTGCGGGCACTACGTGTGTGGTCTGCCACCGGCCTGTGCCGCGGTAATCCCCGGGTGCAACTGTGGCGCGGGTCGAAGTTTCGGCTCGTTGGGCTGTTGGGACCAACCCGACTGCCCTGCGCCGTAACGGCGTTGGGACGCCCGGTTCACGCCCGCGGTGGCAGTGGCCCTCACTCCACTCGATACGTCTGTCCGTCGAGCGTCACCGGAGCATGTCCACGTTGGCGCAAACTGTGATTGGCCTCTTCCACCGCGCGCTCCAACGTCGCGACGTACTGAATGCGCCGGCTGAGCGTCGTGATCCATTCGATGGCAGTGAGAGCGCCGCGCATGATGGGGCCGTCCATGACGACGACGTTTCCGAGCAGAGCGTTCATCATTGCCTCGTTTTCTTTCATGATCTCGGCCCAATACTTGCGCACCGTTGCAGACGGCACGTGCATGCGTCGAGCGTCGGTGATGTAAACCACGGGCTGGCCCAAACGGTGTCGTGGCAACAGCACGCTCGAAGTCGCGGAATGATGCCACTGGGCCATGTCCAGCTCGATGTTGCCGCGAAACGTGGTGATGACCAGCGGAAGGTACGTATCATCCACCGCCGCCAGTGCTCCGCCCCTCTCCTGTTTCCTCATCATCCCCTGCTCCGAACGTTACCTGTCCGAACGTTACCCTGGTCCCGACCTCGTGGGAAAGGTCGCTCGTGTTGCCGCTACAGCCTAGCTCATTCCGATGCGGCACGTGTGGTGGGAAAGCCGTGACCGCGCCGAAGCGTGAACCGACCTCGGCCCCCAGTTCTCGGACCGCTCGCTCGCTCCGCCAAGCAAGTCCTCCCACCGTCCGCCGCCAGAAACCGACGACGACGGCTCGCCGCCCCACGAACGCCCTGCGAAATGCCGCGCGTTTCGGCGCCTTTTCGTCCCCTGCGCGGCGAGCCACCCCGTGAGCCGAATCGGCGCAGATTGCACTCCCACCCCGCGCCAAACGGTGGCAGCCTGCGCCCCAGCTCATGACCACCAAAAACGCTCCCACCATCTTCTACACCAAGACCGACGAAGCTCCTGCGCTGGCGACCTACTCGCTGTTGCCCATCGTCCAAGCGTTTACCAAACACGCCGGCATCAACGTGGTGAGCCCGGACATCTCGCTCGCGGGCCGCATCCTCGCGGTGTTCGCCGACAAGTTGCCCGAGGCTCAACGCGTGCCCGACGCTCTGTCGCAACTCGGCGCCCTCACCCTCGAGCCCGAGGCGAACATCATCAAGCTGCCGAACATCAGCGCGTCGGTGCCGCAACTCAAAGAAGCGATCGCCGAGCTCCAGGCACGCGGTTACGCCCTGCCGGACTATCCCGAAACCGCGAACACCGACGCCGAGAAGGACGCCAAAGCGCGCTACGACAAGGTCAAAGGTTCTGCCGTGAACCCGGTGCTGCGTGAAGGTAACTCCGACCGCCGCGCCCCCAAGGCCGTCAAGGATTACGCCAAGGCCCACCCCCATTCGATGGGTAAGTGGAGCAGTGACAGCAAAACCACCGTCGCGACCATGGGCAAAGACGACTTCTTCTCCAACGAGAAGAGCGTCACCGTCGCCGAAGCCACGGAGGCCAAGATCGAGTTCGTGGGCCAAGACGGCGGCGTCAAGCCGCTGATCAAAGTCGCGCTCAAGGCCGGCGAGATCCTCGACGGCACGGTGCTGCGCAAGAAGGCGCTCGTCGCGTTTTACGAGCAGCAACTCGAGCGCGCCAAGAAAGAAGGAGTGCTCTTCTCGTTGCACCTCAAGGCGACGATGATGAAGGTTTCCGATCCCGTCATCTTCGGACACGCCGTCAAGGTGTTCTTCAAAGACGTGTTCGCCAAACACGGCGCGACGTTGACCCAGCTCGGGGTCGACGTGAACAACGGCTTCGGCGACTTGGTCGAAAAGCTCGCCAAACTGCCGGCAGATCAGCGTGCCGCCATCGAAGCCGACATCAAGGCCGCGTTTGCGGCTCGCCCCGGCGTCTCCTACGTCAATTCGGACAACGGCATCACCAACCTGCACGTCCCCAGCGATGTCATCATCGACGCGTCGATCCCCGCGCTCATCCGCGCCGGCGGCAAGGTCTACGACTCGCAAGGTAAGCTGCAGGACACCCTGGCCGTGATCCCGGACAGCAGCTACGCGTCCGTCTATCAAACGACGATCGACTTCTGCAAGAAGCACGGCGCGTTCGACCCAAAGACGATGGGCTCGGTGCCGAACGTCGGCTTGATGGCGCAAGCCGCCGAAGAATACGGCTCGCACAACAAGACGTTCATCCTCTCTGCCTCCGGCAAGGTGCGCGTCACGGACAGCAGCGGCAAGCTGTTGTTCGAGCACGACGTGGAAGAGGGCGACATCTGGCGCGCGTGCCAAACCAAGGACGCCCCGGTTCAAGACTGGGTCAAACTCGCCGTCAACCGCGCGCGTTTGAGCAACACCCCCGCGGTGTTCTGGCTGGACAAGAACCGCGCCCACGACGCGCAGATCATCGCCAAGGTCGAGAAATATCTCGCCCAACACGACACCAAGGGCCTCGACTTGCGCATCTTGGCTCCCGGTGAGGCGACGCAGTTCACCTTGGAGCGACTCAAGGCTGGTCAAGACACGATCTCGGTCACGGGCAACGTGCTCCGCGATTATCTCACCGACTTGTTCCCGATCCTCGAGGTCGGCACCAGCGCCAAGATGCTCTCGATCGTGCCGCTGATGAACGGTGGCGGGTTGTTCGAGACGGGCGCCGGTGGTTCGGCTCCGAAACACGTCGAGCAGTTCCTGCAAGAGGGCTACCTGCGCTGGGATTCGCTGGGCGAGTTCTTCGCCCTGGCTGCTTCGTTGGAGCACTTGGGTCAGGTGTTGAACCATGCGAAGGCCACGGTGCTGGCCGAGACGCTGGACCAAGCCAACGGCAAGTTCCTCGAGAACGACAAATCCCCGGCGCGCAAGGTGGGCAGCATCGACAACCGCGGCAGCCACTTCTACCTCGCGTTGTATTGGGCCCAAGCGCTCGCCGCTCAGAACAAGGACGCCGACTTGAAGCAGGTGTTCACCCCCATCGCCGAGAAGCTCACCGCCGCCGAAGCCACCATCAACCAAGAGTTGATCGCCGCCCAAGGCAAGCCGGTTGACGTCGGTGGTTACTACATGCCCGACGACGCCAAAGCTTCGGCGGCGCTGCGCCCCAGCGCCACCTTGAACGCCATCTTGGCACAACTCTGAGCGATACCGAGTCGAAGGCGCGAGTGCCGACCAACCCGGTCACCGCGCCCTATCCTTTGCCGAGCCCTCGCCTGTTCACTTCGGGCGGGGGCTTTCGTCTTTGGGTGCCTGCCCCCGGTTCGCGAAGGTCCGTCACCGCAGCCCACGAATCGGGGCACTCGCGTCGACGTTGCGACCACAGGTGTCGGCGTACGCGTCGCGGCCGCTCCGATCCACGCGTTGTGCGCCCACGAGGGTGCGCGACGCGCCGGAGCGAACGCCGGCAGCAGAGATCGCGACGCAGGCCGGCCCCGTATGCTCGCAGGTTCACCCGAGTTCGGCACGGATCTCGCGCAACTCCTTTTCGGCCTGCGCCCGCACTCGGTCCCCGAGCCCGCGACTCATGGTCTGCACGTCGCGGCGAAGTTCCGCCAAGACCCCAACGGGATGAGTCGTGTCGCGCGGTGGGCCGGCGTGGGCGGGAATGCTCACCAGTGGCGCGAGCGCGAAGGTGGGACAATCGACCTCGAGCCTACCCGCAACGAGCGCCGTGACGCGCCAGGGGTGGTTCAGTTGCCGGCTGTCTTCGAGCTGCTGGACGTGCTTGGCCAACAGCTCCACTCCAACGACGTGCTCTGCGTAGAACCAGATCGTGGGTAGCCGACTCAGGTTTCCGCTCACGTCCGCGTGTCCTTCACACGACCACAAGGACTGACCTAGGCCGGTGACGTTGAGCTCGAAGGCGAGCGGCAGGATGTGGGGTTCGATCGGATAGTCCGGATCCGACGACAACATTCGGGGAGCAAGTGTGCACCCCGGGCGACAAATGCATGCGCAACTGCGGGATTTTTTCGAACACTTGCAGACTTCGTTACAGCGGGCGCAGGGTCTGACGCGACCAGGGCCGGCCGAGTCAGATACCTGGTGGAGAACGGTGAGGCGTTGCCTCAGGTGCTCCGAACGATATCGAGACGGAAAGAGCTGCACACCCTCGGGATCGACCGCTGAGCGCCCGGCTTGAAAACGAGGTGGATTGCCACGCGCCTCCCGTGGCCAAACGATCGAAGCCGTTACATCTATGGTGTACGACCTTCACGATTTGGCACGATTGGCCGTAAAGCGCACAGCGCTGCCTCGACGGTTACTCGGCAGCACTCACTCTGCGGGGTGGGCGCGCCGCGACATCTCGAGCATCGTCGCGTAAAACCCGAAAGACTCGGCGAGGCGGCGGGCAGGTTCGTTCTGCACCAAAAGAAGTCGGACACGGCGCGGTCACGCTGCAACTCGACGTCACGGACGCCGGCTCGATCGACGCCGCCATGGCGAAGCTGCGTACCGATTTTGGACGCCTCGACGTGTTGGTCAACAACGCCGCCATCTCCCACGTACCAAGTCCCGAACCGTTCGAAGCCTTACTTGCGGCGGGCCGTCCGAGCGTGGCCTCCCTCGCCGAGGTGCGGGCCGTGTTCGAAACCAACGTGTTTGGCGTGATCGCCGTAACCCAGGCCGCGTTGCCGTTGCTTCGTCAAGCGCCGTCGCCGCGCATCGTAAACGTGTCGAGTGAGGTGGGCTCGCTCACCTTGCAGCGTGATCCAAACAACCCTCATCGCATTCCCAACGCGGGCTACGTCCCTTCCAAGACCGCCCTGAACGCGATCAGCGTCGCGTTCGCCAACGAGCTCGAAGGCACACGCATCAAAGTAAACCTCGCGTGCCCGGGGTTCACGGCCACCGATCTCAACAAGTTTCGAGGAACCCGCAGCGTCGAACAAGGCGCCCGCGAACCCGTGCGGTTGGCGCTGCTCGCCGACGACGGACCCACCGGCGGGTTCTCCAACGAAGCCGGGCCCTTGCCCTGGTGAGAGACACTTGGGCAATCGTCCTGGGCGGAGCACTTGCAGGGGCAACGCCCGGATGAGGACATTGCGAGGCCACGGCGCTGATGCGAAACTCTGGGCCGTGGCCAACACCCAAATCGCGCGCGTACATCTCCCCGTGTTGGGACAAATGCACGCCTTCGAACTCCACTTCGAACCGCGGCCCACGTCGCTCACCAGTACGTTGGACGTCGCGCGAGAGTTGGCCGCTCACGCGCTCACGGCGGCAGCCGAGGTCACGGGACAAGCGCCCACTTGCGTGGCGGGCTGCGCGGCGTGTTGTCGGCACCTGGTGATGCTCACGGTTCCCGAAGCGTTAGCCATCGCAAATGCCGTCCACCACTTCGACGAGCCGCGACGCGCGGAGTTGACTCGGCGCTTCGGTGAGGCGCTCGCGCTTGCCGAACGCGCTGGCATCTTTGGTCCGCGCGGCTCACGACGTTTCCTCGTCTCCGAATACCGGGGTGAAGCCGAGCTCGCAGGTGACGTCGCTCGCCGTTATTTTGCGCTCCAAATCGCCTGCCCGTTCCTCGAGCAGGAGGCGTGTTCGATTTACGAGCTCCGCCCCCTGGCGTGCCGCGAGCACAACGTGAGCTCGATGCCCGACCACTGCACGACGTTCGATCACCCGGAGCGGCGCGGGGTCCCGAGTTTGGGCCTCGCTCGCGCCGTCGCGCTCGCCGCCGAGCGCCTCGTCGCCATGCCGCGTAGCGGCGTGCCGCTCCCCACGTTGCTCGAGTGGTACCAGGCAACCGACTTCACGACGGACGTCGCGGTCGACGGAGTAGCGGCGCTGCGCGCGCTCCTCGGCGCGCTGGGTGAAGTCGAAGAGCGATAACCTGTGAGACGACGCGTTCGAACAGCTCCCCTAACGTTACAATCGGCATAGGGGCGTTGGGAGAATCCCCAACGACCCCTGCCACACCACCCG
>CBINDO010000359.1:0-7988 GCA_966249405.1 uncultured bacterium
AGCGACCGCCTCACACCCGGTCGATGGGAGGACGACCGCGCACGGATGTGAAGTCTGCTTCAATTGGCTCCCGACTCGACCATCGGTCGTGCCTTTTGCTCCATCGATACTTTCAGGATCTCGGCGACGGCCTGGTACAGCTCTTCCGGGATCTCGTCTCCCACCTCGAGCTCACGCAGCGCTCGAGCCACGGGCACGTCGTGCACCACTGGGATCCCGTAAGCGCGCGCTGCCTCGACGATTTGGCGAGCCAGCTCACCTTGGCCTTGCGCCACTACTACGGGCGCGGCGTCTTGTTCTTCCTCGTAGCGGAGCGCGGTCGCGAGGTGCGTCGGATTTACGACCACTACGTCGGCATCTTTGACCGAAAGCACTGCCGCGTGATTGAGCACTTCTCGATGCGCTCGTTTCCGTTCGTGTTTGAGGTGGGGATCGCCCTCCGATTCTTTTTGCTCACGTTTCACCTCGCCCTTGCTCATGCGGTTACGTTTCAGCCACGAGCGACGTGTCACGAGCACGTCGACGACGGAATGCGCCGTGATAACCAAGGCGCCGAGCCACAGGACTTTTCGCGTCAGCATCAAGGCCAACTCAGCGGCGCTCTCGGGCCTGCCTACGGTGTTTCCGAGCGCCCGGGTTTCTTCGAGCATCGAATCGACCGCGAGCCATGCCACAAAGCCAGCGGCGAGCAGTGCACGCAGCACTCGATACAGCCGGTCGAGCTGGAACGAGCGCCTCAGGCCTGCGAGCGGGTCGAGGTTTTGCAGTTTGGGTGTTAGCTTGGAGGGAACAAACGCCGCACCCGTCTGGGCCAGCCCCACCGCGACCGCGGCGACCGCGGCGGCAGCCATCGGCGGTGCTGCCAGCGCCAACACCGGGCCGAGCAGTGCCCTCGGATCTTCGACATTGCCTCGGAAGGCTGCCTGCAACATCAGCTCGGCCTGCCGCGCGGTCCAAGCCACGACCGCCGGCAGGGTTGCGATGGCCGCGACCAGCGCCGCCGAGTGGATGAGCGCGGCGCTGACCGGGATGTCGCCACTTTCGCGTGCCTGCCGCAGGCGCCGTGGCGAAGGCTGTTCCGTTTTGTCCGCCACCGGTGATCACCCCACAAAAAACACGACTGGGGCACCTCAGAGGCCTGGCAAACGCCAGGGATTGCCGCCAGTGGTGCGCCATCCGGCGGCTGCTTGCTGGATCACCGGGATTCGGATCGCCGACGGTGGGTGCGAGCGCTCGAAGCTGAGCAAGATGTCCCCGGGGGAAGCCTCGCCAAAGGCGGCGAAGAAGCGCATCGTCAAGAGCCCACCGTTTTCGGTCCACGAATACTGACCGCGGGCGGCGCGGACTTTGCCCGCGTCGAGCACGTCTTGAGTGCCCGAGAAGTCCGCTGCCATTTCGTTCGGCTGATTGAACAGCGGCACCTGATCCGACGCGACCCTCGCGATGTCTCCCAGCGGGTTGTTTGCGCCCGCCGTGCAGCCCAAGTGTCCGAGGTAGTGGTGACCCAATTCATGGCCGAGGACGAACGCCACCTCCTCCTCGAAAATTTGGCTTTGGCGAGTCAACACGCGCGGATCGCCGGCCAAGGGGAAGAAGCTGGCTGGCGGGATGGGCACGGGCTTGTTGGGAGCGAGCCGCGGTGCGCACCAGTTGACGTACTCGTCGACTTTGGCGCGGCTACCCGTCACTTCGTCGTGGGCTTGACTCTGCGCCAGATTCGCCAAAATCTGGAGCATGCCGTCGGTGATCGCCATCGCGCTGCGCCCGGCCTTACACGTGGCGAACGCGTTCACCTCACCAACCCGGTCGTCGACGACGAGCGGAATGCCCGCGACCTTCTGCTGCTGCTCGGAGGGTAACGCCGCGACCAGCTCGGTGATGACTTGTTGGGCGACGGAACGTAGGCCGGTCACGGACCCGGTGGCGACTGCATCGCCCGCAACGGGCCGCGGTGCGGGCGCCGGAGGGGGCTGCTGATCGGTCGGTGGAGGTTGGGGGGCGGGTTGAGGTTGGGGGGCGGGATAACCCTGGTTCGGATACGGCGGGTTGGGGTTCTGGCCGTTTGGGTACGGCTGGGCCGGATACTGGTTGGGATAGGGCTGGTTGGGATAGGGCTGGTTGGGATAGGGCTGGTTGGGGTACGGCTGGTTGGGGTACGGCTGCGCGTAGACCGTACTCTGGGGAGGAGGCGCGGATGGTTTTGAGCTGGCACATCCGAGAGCGAGCATCACGAGGAGCTGCGAGAAAGCTGGGGACCGCATCCTCGTGAATCTATGCCTGGTGGCCGGGGTCGAAAAGGGGAGATTGGAGACCACCGGCCAACTAGCTAGCCGCGGCCGGGGGGCGCATACTGGCGCTTCCGTTGTCGCAACGGATGTCCCAGATAGGACCCTATGTTCGAGTTCCGCACCCATCGCTCCATCCGCGAGTTCGACAGCGCCGAGTGGAACGCGCTGCTTGGTCCCGACCCGGAGCCGTTTCTGCGGTGGGAATTCTTGGAGGCGCTGGAAGCCACGGGTTGCGTCGAGCCCGAAGTCGGCTGGTTGCCGCTGATGCTGAGTTTGCGGCGCGACGGTGTCTTGGTCGCGGCGAGCCCAGCCTACGTCAAAGGCAACAGCGAGGGCGAGTTCGTCTTCGATCACGGCTGGGCGCAGTTTGCGCAGTCTAGTCTCCGCGCTCCCTATTACCCCAAGCTCATCCTGGCGTGTCCGTTCACCCCGGCGACGGGTAGACGTCTGATTGTCTCACCTGACCACGGGGGCGCGGGCGGCGCGCCGCCGTGTGGCGTCGCGAGCGCCTTCGCCGAAGGGGTGCAGCGAGTCGTCGAGCAACTGGACCTCTCGTCGGCTCACGTGTTGTTCCCACGCGAGTCGGAGTTGGCTCAGTGGGTGAACGCTGGGTTGGCCGCTCGAGTGGGAGTGCAGTACCACTGGTCCAACGCCGGATATCACTCCTTCGACGACTTCCTGGGCCGCTACAACTCCAAACGCCGTCATCAGGTGAAGCGTGAACGCCGCGAGCTCGCGCAGCAAGACTTGGAGCTGCGCGTCTATACCGGCACGGACTTGACGCCCGCGGTGCTCGACGCCGTCTACGAGTTCTACGTGGCCACCGTCGAGAAGTACCACTGGGGGCGCCAATATCTCAATCGGCCGTTCTTCGAAGAGTTGGGCAGCCGGCTGCGCGACAACGTGCTGGTGGTCTTGGCGCACGAGCGAGGTTCGGGTAAAGCGATCGCTGGCGCCTTCAATCTGATCGGCAATGGACGGATGTTTGGACGTTATTGGGGCGCCAAACGCGACTACAAGTATCTCCACTTCAACGTCTGTTATTACGCAGGCATCGACGAGTGCATCGCTCGCAAGTTGTCGGTGTTCGAACCGGGAGCGGGTGGTGAACACAAGATCGTGCGCGGCTTCGAACCGACGAAGACGTACAGCGCACACCTGTTTCGCGACGAACGCCTGGACGGCGCGATCCGTCACTTCCTCGAACGCGAGTCGCGCGCCGTGGCGAGATCACTGGAAGACGAGCCCTCGGTGTTCAAAGTTAGCGACGAAGGCAACCAAGGCGCGCTCTGACGCGGAGAGCGAGTGCCCCGAGTTTCGCGTCGCGTTCGAAGCGAACGCACGTGGCGCGACGACGGAGGGTCAGTCCAAGATCGGAGACAGCCAGAACCCATGCCAGGAGAGCGCCGCCAGGCCGCCCCAAGGCGCGGCGTCCCCCACCCAGCGTCCGCTGCCGCGCAGGTCCAGCCACAGACCAGCAGCGTGCCCGGTCAATGGGATCGACAGGCCTGCCTCCAACCCGAAGCCGACCTCGAGATCGGCCAGCGGGTGAAACACTGGGCCCGCCGACACGGAGACCGAATCCAGGAGCAGGTCGGTGAACGCCGGCCCTTGTTGAAGGTCGAGCGCCCAGCGCGGCAAAAATAGCGGGCGTAAATCGACGGCCGCGCCAAGTGACCAATCGTCCGCACCGACGAGCGGCAAGGTCAGGTCAAAAACGAGACCAGCCGTAGACAAGAAGTGACCACTGAGACGCAAGTTGGGTCCCAAGCCTGGCGCCCCGATGCGCGCGCCCAATCCGACGCCCAGATCGACGTCACCATCGAATCGACCGTAGACGCCATCGCCCCGAGCCGTGCCCGGATCGACGCCGATCAAGTCGGCTCGAGCCAGGTCGGCACCCGTCACCACCACCAAGGTCGCCAACAACGGCACCATGAGACGGTGAACCGTCACGCAATGAGTCTCCGTGAGCCGAGCTCCGCGACCACTTCTTGTCGGATCTCGGCAGGGAAGAGCAGGCGGACCTTTTCGAGTTTCTGACCGCGCAGGCGGCCGAGGAGGAAGGAGACTTCGTGCAAGGGTTGAGTGTGGCCGTCGGGGAAGACGACCCGCAGCTTCTGCTTGGAGTCATCGTAGGGAATCAATACGGCGCGATCCAGGCCTACGTAAACGTCGGGGTCGAAACCTTGCGCGGCCGCGACTTCGCGCGCGACGGCCACCGCTTGGTCACACACTTCCGGATCGGCGGCTGGACCGAAGAACTCGTAGGTCTTGAACAAGTCACGTCGCCCGAGCCGAGTCGCTAGGTCCGAAAGCAGCGGGTCCTTGACGCTTTGCCACGAGCGCAGGCATTGCCATAACGCTGGGTCGTCGAGCTCGAGGTAAGCTCCCAGGCTACAATCACCGCCAAACATCAACGAGCGTAGGGCGTCGGGCAGGGGGCCGAGGTGCGTGCCGTCGAGGAGCAGCTCGGAGGCGCGTGCCAGGATGCGCGTCAACAGGCGCTCGCTCGCGCGACTGGCCTTGTGGAAGTACACCTGCTGGAACATGAACAACCGAGCCTGCACGAAGGACTCGATGGCGGGAATGCCCTTGGCACCGTCGACGGCCAAAGCTGGGCTCGTGGTGGCGTCGGTTTCGTCGAAGCACAAGCTGCGGAGCAGCCAGTCGAGGTCGTAGTGACCGTACGTCACGCCGGTGAACAACGCGTCGCGCAGCAGGTAATCACAGCGATCGACATCGAACATGCCGCTCACGGTGTGAGCGAGGTAGCGCAGCTCGTGTTCACCGGCGACGAGCTGCGCCACGCGGGCTGGCATGCCGACGTCGGTGGCACGCAGCACTTGGTGGACCTCGCTGCTCGGGTCGAGCAAGATCCGCTTCGTCCACTCCTCGTGTTTGGGGCCAGAGGGGACGGCCTCCTCGAACAAATGAGAAAAGGGACCGTGGCCCACGTCGTGGAGCAATGCCGCGGCCACGGCGTCGCGCGCTTTTTCGGTGGTTAGCCGCTGCCAAAACGGCAATCGGTCGTGGATGTTGCGTAACCGCGCCACGAACCGCGTCATCACGTGTGCGGTGCCGAGGGCGTGAGAAAACCGGGTATGGTCGGCGCCCGGATAGGCGAAGGATGCCAACCCGAGTTGACGCACCCGGCGCAGGCGCTGGACCTCCTTGGTCTCGAGCAGAAGTGGGATGAGACGGTATTGCTCCGCTTCGAATGCCACTAGCCCGTGGACAGGGTCGCGCAGGATCATCGGTTGGGCGTCCCTTTCCGGATCTCGGGCGAAATGTCCATGCAGAGGTGCGGATTTAGTGACGATTCCACGGTCCGCCCGACACTAATACGGGGCTGGTCCCTGGGCCGGCGAACCGGAGCGACCGATAGTTACACTCGACGTCTTTCGGCCGTACGCCTACACGGTAACATCTAGAGATCACGCCACCAGTTGGCCACCCCGTCAGCCCGAGTTTCCACGGCACATGTTGTCCCCGGCGCTAAAACCCCCTGAGCTGTCGAAGTACGAGCTTCTCGAAGAGATCGGGCACGGCGGCATGGCGACGGTGTACCGTGCCAGGGATGTTCGCTTGGAGCGCGACGTGGCGGTCAAGCTGCTCCACAAACACCTCCGGGACAGCATGGAGGTGCGCGCTCGGTTCGCGAGCGAAGCGCGCGCCGTGGCCAAGCTGAGGCATCCGAACATCGTAGAGGTGTTCGATGTTTCCGACGAGGACGAGGATGAACGTTACCTCGTCGTCGAGTGGGTGCGAGGGGTCACCCTGAGGCAGCTGCTCAAGGAGCAAGAGTCCGTTTTGCCCGTGGAACTGGCTGCGTTGCTCGTCCTCGAGGTCGGCTGTGCGCTCGAACATGCTCACGACAACGGCGTCATTCACCGCGACGTCAAACCGGAGAACGTGTTGATCGAGGTCCCGAGGCACGGCGCGCGCGGCAGCGCGGACGACCTGGAACGACCCCGCGTCAAGCTCACCGACTTCGGCATCGCGAAGTTGCTCGACTCCGAGGGGGTTACCTCCACGGGCCAAGTCTTGGGCTCTCCGGCGCACATGGCGCCGGAACAGATCGAGGGGCGCGTCGTGGACGTCCGTGCCGACGTCTTTTCCCTCGGCGTGCTCTTCTACGAGTGTTTGGTCGGGCAACTCCCGTTCGCCGGCAAGAACCCGGCGCAGGTGTTGCGTAACGTCTTGGAGGGTAACTTTCAGCCTCCGGATGTCCTCCAACCGTGCGTCGGGGTCCGCTGGTCTCGGCTCTTGACCAAGGCTCTGCAACGCGAACCGGAGCAGCGGTACGAGACGATCACGGCGTTCATCGAGGCGATCCGCGCCGAGCTCAAGCGCCTGGGGTTCGATAACTCACGGCGCGAAGTAAACGACTTCTTGAACGATCCGCTCGTGTATCGAGCTCAGTTTCCCGACCGGATCGTCGGCCGCTTGCGCGAGGCGGCGCAGGTGGCTCGGCAACGCGGTGACATGGCGGCGGCCACCGCGGACTACAGTCGAGCGCTGGTATATCGTCCCGGAGATGCGTCGCTGTTGGCGTCGGTGTCTACGCTCAAGACGCGCAGTTGGTTGCGGTGGTCGGGAGCCTCGGCGGCCGTCGCGGTGGTCCTCGGTCTCGGCGGCTGGGGGACGTGGTCGCAGCTCGTCCAGCCGGGATCGCGCGTCGAAGGCGCGGCCAGCGCTGCTTCGGTCTTGGTGCCCCCGGTTGTCGCGGCGACGATCTCGAAGCCGACGCCGCAAGTTCCTTCGACCAGCGTCGTGGCAAAGCCGCCACCACTGACCGTCGTCGACTCCACACCCAAAACGCCGAAAACTCGTCCGGGGCGCCCGACGACGGCTCCCGAAGAGGTCGAACAAGAGCAGCTGCCGGCAACGTCCACCACGCGCCCGGTGTCGATCCGCATCACGGGCGCGAGTGGTGGTTCGGTCAAGATCGACGGACGTGAGGTGGCGTGGTTTGGGCAAGTGAACGAGGTCGCCGTGGGGACCCACACCTTCGAGTTCCTGCCGCCCAACGACTCGTGTTGTTCGGCTACCAAACGGCAAGTCGACGTACCTGCGGGGGAGGGTGTGTTGGTGGTAGTCGGGTCGATCCCCTTCAAGGACGCCATCTTCGTGGCCAAGACTCCGGAGAACGAAACCTGGAGCGTCTCTTGCCCCACATTGTTCGCGGGGGCGCTGCGCGGGCCGGGTCGGCGCTCGATACCGCTGTCGCAAGCCGAAGTCGCGGGCAGCTGCCTCGTGTCCAACCCCAAGGCCGGAGGGGAAGCGGCGCAGAAGCTCGTCACACTGCGCGCCGGGCAAACTTCGACCTTGACCTGGCCCTGAACGACGCGGAGCGTCGACGGAGGTTCGAGCGCCGACGCTGCGGTTACGCGGCGAACGCCCCACCGCGCAGCGGTCTTGACCTCGCTCGGTACACGCCGGTTATAAGGCGTGTGGTGTCGTCCTTTTGCGTCCTGGTTGCCCCGCTGCGGAGAACTTCGTGGGGCACGGCGCTGGCGTTCGTCGTCGCAGGGTGGTGTTCCTTGCCCCACCTGGCGAGGGCTCAAGCCGGCGCCACTGGTGCCGTTCTCCTCACCGCTCTGATAGTCGACCTCGGTGCCTTCGAGCGTGTCCACGATGGCCGCGTCCACAATCAGCAACGGGTGGCCGTCTCGCTGGGTAACCTGGTCGCCGGCC
>CBINDO010000360.1:0-7949 GCA_966249405.1 uncultured bacterium
TCCCGTGTCTCACCGCGGCACGGCGCCGGATAGGCATCGGCACGACGTCGCCAACGAGCAGGCTCGTGCCGGGCACGAACCTGCCTCTTTTGCTCACCGGCACGGCGAGTCGCCCGCGAGTTCCGCCTCACGCGGCAACACTGCTCGCTTCGGCGTTGGCGATCAGCGCCGTTTCACTTCAAGCCGACGTAGAGCTTCTGCACGTCGTCGTCGTCATCGATCGCGGCAAGAAACGCTTCGACCTCGGCGCGTTCGGCGCCTTGTAGCTGCACGGGGTTATTGGGGATCCAAACCAAGTCCGCAGCCGTCACGTTCCAGCCGCTTGCGGCGAGTGCCTTGGCGACGCTGTCGAGATCGCTCGGCTCCGTCATGAAGCGGTGTTGCCCATCCTCGGCGGGTTCCACGTCCTGAGCGCCAGCTAGGATCGCCGCTTCCTCGACGTCGATGGCGCCCTCGGGGGGCGTCGCCTCGACCGAGCCGCGACGTTTGAAATCCCAACTTACCGAGCCGCTAGCCCCGAGCTGCCCCTTGCGGAACAGCTGCCGCATGTTGGGCGCGGTGCGGTTCTTGTTGTCCGTCAGGCACTCGACGATGACGGGTACCTGGTGCGGAGCGAAACCCTCGTACACGACGGTCTCGAATTGAGAGGTGTCGTCGAGCAGACCAGCGCCTTTCTTGATGGCGCGTTCGAGCGTGTCGCGCGTCATCGAGTTGCGCTTGGCTTGTTCGATGGCGAGACGGAGCCGTGAGTTGGTGTTCGGATCGGCGCCAGCGCGGGCCGCGACCATGATCTCTTTGGCCAACTTCGTAAACAGGCGGCCTTTGGCTTCAGCGCCTTGTTCTCTGCCTTTTTGCTTCCACTGAGCACCCATGGCGCCCATTTATCGCTCCCTTTGGGCCAACAGAAGGACCAAAGCACGAAACCACGACCGCGCGGCGGGCCCACGGCCCGATTCGGTCGGGTCTGGTTGAGATTCCGCGCTTTTGCGTGCACCTTGAAAACGGTTCGTCCCTCTCTCGCCAAGCTGGTGCCCAACGTGACTGACGCCGCTTTCGTCGCCGCTTTCGAAGCGCGCCTGCTCCCCGTCCTGCAGGTCGATGGTTATCGGCGCTTGTCACAGCTCCACTACGGGCGGATCGACGAAGACGTGTTTCAGCTACTGGTCGTTCAGGCCCCGCCGAGCGGCAAACACTTCTACCTCGAACACGCGGCGCTTCTGTTGGTCGAACCACACGCGTTCGTGAACTTCGACGTCGGGGCGCGTTTCCCGGAGACGGGCGGCTATTGCCTTTTCGATGATGTCACCTCGTCGGGAGACTCCGAACGGTTGGTGGTCGACTATCTCACCGTGCTGCGGCCTCGACTTCAGATGCGAGCCAACTTGGTCCACTTCCTGGATTTGGTGCTCCGGCAGCTTGGGGAGTCGGGCAGCCCGCACCTGTGGTTCACGCTGGCCGTGGGACATGCGAGATTGGGGCAAGAGAAGGCAGCACGACGCTACGCGCAGGAGGCGTTGACCCGGTACCGCACCCTTGGTGAACCGACCCTCGGTGGTGTGGCCAACGTCAACGCCAATTGGGCACGCAAAGGAGAGCAGCGTGCGGAGTTACTCGTGGACGCGCTGTACTCGGGTCGCGTCGCTGCTCTGCTCGACGGCTGGCGGTCGGGAACCGTCGCCGCGCTGGGGCTCGAAAACTTACAGCGGTGAGCCCTGCGCCGAGGCTCCGAATCATGTCAGCAGGCGACGGATCTTTCCGAACTCGACGTCGCTCGCTTCGTCGAGGATGCGAGTTTCGATCGCGCGGTAGTCCACTTCGACGTCCAAGCGCGCGAGTACCGAGTAGAAGCCGAACTGCAGTCGGTTCATCATCGCCAAGTGAGGTGGCGGCAACGTCAAGTTGGCGCCGCGGGCGAACATCGCGGATTTGGAGTCGCGACCAGCTTTGGTGAGCTCGGTTGCCCATTGCCGTGAGATGCGGAACGGCGACTTCAGAATCGGCGCGAAACACAACTCGACGTAGTCGAGGGCCGCGTCCCGGAAGCCGCCTTCGCGCAGGGATAGGAGCTCGGTCATCCCTGCACGGAACTGGTCGATGTCGCGGTTCACGGCTCCGTGGTGGGCCGCGCGAGCCGCGCAGCGAGCGGCGTCGGGCAACAACTGGACGCACCCGAAGTCGAGGAACGCTACCACGCCGTCTGGTCGAAAGAAGTAGTTGCCAGGGTGCGGGTCGGCGTTGAACGCGCCGCCGACGAGCAAACTACGAAACACGAAGTACCACATTCGTTCGGCGTAGGCGCGGCGCTCCGACTCGCTCTTGGACGCCACCGTCTCGAGCGTCTCACCATCGATCCACTCCGTCGTCAACACGCGGCCCGTTGAGTGACTGGATACCACCGCCGGAACGAGGAGCGAACCATCACCCTGCCAGAATTGGCGAAAGGCTTCCGTCTGGCGTGCTTCGCGAGCGTAGTCGAGCTCCTCTCGAAACCGCGCCGCTACCTCCTGCAACAAAGCCGTCGGGTCCAAGCCCGAGGGCAGCGCAAGTCCAACGATCGGGAGCAAGGTCCCTACGTTGGAGATGTCGCTCTCCATGGCTTCGTCGACATTCGGGTGTTGCACTTTGACGGCGCACCAACGACCATCGTGCAACTGAGCGCGATGGACCTGCCCAATCGACGCGCTCGCGATGGGCTCCGTCACCCATTCGCGAAATAGCCGGAAGAGCGGCGCTTCGAGCTCGCGCTCCACCGCCATTCGTACCTGTTCGGGGGAAGAAGGCGGTACCGCCCGCTGCAGCTTGGCTAAGGTCGCCTCGTAGGTCGAACGATGCTTCTCCGGGATCACCCCGTCCACGTAGCTCAACGTTTGACCGACCTTGGTGGCAAGGCCGCGCATCTCGCCCAACATCTTGAACGCGCTCGCGGCAGCGGCTTCGTTCCCGAGCGACGTCGCCATCGATAACCCCGTGCGCGCTCCAACTCGAGCCAGCGCGAGGGCGCGCTCGAGTCGCCCGGTTCGAACCTTCTCGGACATGGCGGCGATCTAACCGTGATCGCCGCCACTGCGCAAGGCGCCGACATTCAGACGACGCGACGATGACGTCGGCGGGCAAACGCCAAACCGCACAAAACTCCGCCGACCGCGAGCCCCAGCCCAGTGCCGCGCGGAGCGCTCGTTCGGGGCGCGACCGCACAGCTCACACTGCCCTCGGCTTCTGCCGAACACTGGTTGCCCGAACAGTCGCCTTCCGCGCTGCCGCTGACCTCCACTTCTACACCCAATGCGGCCTCGATGGCGCCAACACATTCACTGACCTGATCAGCGTCGACGAACTGGCCGTCACAGATGACCACACCTTCGGGTCGCTGGCATTGACCTTCACACTCGATCTGCATGTCTGCTTTGCAGTCGAGGTACCCCTCGGCTTGGCAATCGACTTGGCAGTCGATGTTGGCGTCGGCTTGACACCTGCCCTCGCAGCTCGCTTCGCACTTCGCGTCACAATTGGCGCTGGGCGGCGTCCCTTGGCACGACACGTCACACTCACCGCTGCAAGTCGCTTCGCACGACGCTTTGCACTCGGCCTTGTTACCCGAGGCACTGCACTCGGCGTCACAGTTGCCCTGACAACTGGCTTTGCAGCTGCCCTCGCAGTCGAAGTTGCCGGGGTCGATGTCGCACTCCGCCTTGCAGTCGGCGCTACAAGATCCCGTGCACTCGACATCGACGTCTACGTCGCACCCCTGACTCCGGCACTCGGCGTACAGCTCGCCGGAACATGCCAGCGTCAGATTCGAGGTGTCGCAGACCACGTCGCACCCACCTTCGACCTCGACCTCACAACGAGCTTCCCCGTCGAGTTCGATCTGCCCACACTCCTCGAGCAGGGCGGACGCCGGCGCCGGTTGAAGCCAAGCGAGGCAGGTAGCGGGAATTATCAACCAAAAACGAGAGGTATTCTTAGGCATTTAGTCTCCGATGGGCGCTGTTGCGCAAAGCGCTGCAATTACGTGTTCGACGCGATCGACCCTGTTCCTTCGATCATAGTTCCCGGGATCATACGTTCGGGCGGCTCGGTTCCTCGATCTCGGTACGGCAAGAACAATCGCGGAGGCGCAAACCCTGCGAGGAAACAACCACCATCGGCCTTCCTCGACCTCCACGAGCAGAACCTAGCACCACAACCATACCAGTCCTTTAGCAAACAGTGCGCCAGGCACGAGGAGCGCAGTTCGAGCGCGTTTCTAGTCCCGGCGGCGTGGAGGAACGCTCCGACAGCACCGAGGAGCCGTGACAAATCGATCACACAGCCCCGGACTCCCAGTTCCGTTGCACCATCGGCAGAAGTAGCTCCCCCAGCCTCGGTTGCGCGGTGTCTCACAGCTCTCTCTCGTCATCGGTTGCGCGGCCCGCTGGCGCCTGCTAACTTCGCCCCGTCGCTGTAACTGACGCTCGAGGCGGAACCGACCGCCGTGGAGCAGCGAACGCCACCGCCGCGCGTCTGGGCCTCGAACAACAATTGCGAGGTTCCATGTCCGCTTCCCAAGAACCAATCCCCCCAACCAGAAGCGCGCGTCTGCTGATGGGCGCACCAGCGGCCGAAGGCGTCCTCGAAACCGTGCGCCTCCGCGTCCAGGATCTCGAGCGTGTCCACGGTGTAAAGCCTGGCCTAGCCACGGTCTTGGTCGGAGACGACGCCGCGAGCGCAGGCTACGTCCGAAAGAAGCACGAGGCCTGCGCGGCCGCTGGATTTCACTCCGAAAACGTGCGGCTCCCTGCATCCACCTCCCGAACCCAGTTGGCGGCAACGCTCGAGCGACTAAACACCGACCCAGCCATACATGGGGTTTTGATTCAACATCCTCTGCCCGCCGCGCTCGATTTCGGGGACGCGCTCCTCGGACTCGACCCACGAAAAGATGCCGACGGACTCCATCCCACGAACCTAGGACGACTGGCGCTGGGTTTACCTGCACCAGTACCCTGCACCCCCGCAGGCATCCAAGCACTCCTGCACCATCACGGGATTCGCACGTCTGGCCGCCACGTGGTCGTTCTCGGGCGGGGCCCCACCCTGGGTCGACCGCTATCTCTGCTGCTGAGCGGGAAAGGTCCGGCCGCAGACGCAGCCGTGACCGTCGTTCACTCCGCAATCCCCAACGTCGAATCGTATACTCGCGAAGCGGACATCTTGATATCCGGCGTGGGACGGCCCAGCATCGTCACACCGCTGATGGTTCGACCGGGAGCGGTGGTGATCAGCGCTGGCATCACGTGGCAAGGCAAACGTCTGCTTCCGGATGTGGACGAGTCCGTAGCGAGCGTCGCTAGCTGGGTGACGCCACGCCTAGGTGGTGTCGGGGTAACGACGGTCGCCATGCTGCTGCGCAACACGGTGACGCTGGCCGAACAGTTTGCCTCGGCCACGGGCCGCCCGCGTCCGGAGGTGCCCGCGGCCGTTCGCTGACATCCACCTCGTCGCAGCCCGCTCGAGCCGCTCCCTCGTACAATTAACTTGCAACACGCCTAGGATGCGAGTTGCGAATCGATGGCGGACGAATGCTGGGGCGCGCCCCGGGGTGCATGGTGAGCGCCTTGGGTTTGTCGTTGCCTTTGACTGGGATCGTGCATCGCACCGTAGTGCCCTTGCCCGCCTGAGAAACGACCGTGACTTCTCCGCCGAGCGTCTTGCACGCGTCTTTGACGGCGCTCATGCCCACGCCACGCCCGGATACGTCCGATGCTTCGTCGCGAGTGCTGAGCCCGTCGGCGAAGAGCGCTGCGACGAGATCGTTCTGCGTTTTGTGCGGTAAGCCCAAAGACTTCGCCTTCTCGGCGACACGCGTCCAGTCGACGCCCGCGCCGTCGTCCCGCATTTCGATGCGGTAACTGCCATCGACGACTTCGGAGCGGAGGGTGATGATCCCTGCGGCAGGCTTACCCGAAGCCAAACGCGCCTCTTCCGATTCGATGCCGTGGTCGACGGCATTGCGCACCACGTGAATGAACGAAGACCAGAACTCAGCCCAACGATCCGGCGGCAAGCGCACCCCGTGTGAATCGACGACCACCGTCACCGGAGGTTTGCCGAGCCGCTTGCACAGCTGCTTGGCTTGTTCACCCACGCGCGTCAGACGCACGGCGGTTGGCTCGTTGCGCAACGACTCGAGCTCGGACAAGAGCTCGGCGTGGGGTATGTGGCGTTTGACGTTGTCGACGAGGCGCTCGAGATCGGCGTAGGTGAGCTCGATGACCTCTTGTTCCGCCTGATTGGCAAACAGTCGCACGCGGGTCGCAAACCCGTTCCACACGTGTTCGAGAGCCGCCCGCTCTTCGCGGTTGGGCGCGCGGGCCTCGTCCACGCAGGCCGTCTCGAGCTCGTGGCAAAGTTGGGCAACCGAAGTAACCCCGTAAATCGCCGTGTTCCCCTTAATGGTATGCACGAGGCGCTTGGCGACCGCCGGGCTCAGCGTCTCACTGTGAACCACCTCTTCACACATTTTCTCGGTCTCGTTGAAGAACTCGATGAACCCAGACTTGTCTTTCATCACGGCTTCGAAGACGGCGATTAACTCACGCTGCTCCGCCTCCTTCTGACGCCGCTCGAACTGGTCGGTGGTGTCCGTTATCATCAACAAAGCTCCGTCGAGTGACTCGTCGTCGCCCATGAGCTTGTACGTCATCGCATAGTGACGCCCCTCTCGTTCGATGTGCGCAGGCAATTGGGCGATGGCCACGTCTCGCGGCATGAACCCCTCGACGACGCCTTCCCACCCGAGTTGCAGCATGAGCTTTACGCGCTCGTCCGGTCCCGCCACCGCGACCGCGAACCCATCATCGTTGGCGGGAAACCAGCGATTGAAGATGGCAGACCGCTCGGCGTCGAGTGATCCGTCGGGCTTGATCGTCGCGAGCCCTTGGTCGACGTTGTCGAGCACGATGCGCATGGCGGCGTTGCGTTTGGCGAGTTCGGCGGTGCGCGCCTCCACCAGCTGCTCCAGGTTACGGCGGTGCCCCTCGAGTTCCTGGTCCCGGGTCTGTAGTCCTTGGAGCATTTCGTTGAAAGCGACCGTCAGGCGGCCCAGCTCATCCTTGCTCACTTGTTTCGCACGCACCGAGAAGTCCTGCTTGGTTTGCACATCGTGAGCGGCCGTTACGAGACTATTGACCGAGCGGCTGATCCCCAGAGAGATGATCCCGGCGAGTAGGACGCTGACGAGCAGGACAGAACCCGAGAGAACCCGCGACAAATTGACGGAACGGCGCGCTTCGTCGATCTTAGCCAACGCCGCTTTGCGGACTCTTTCGTTCAGGCGTGCTGTAAGTTCATGAAAGACGAGCAGCTTCTCGCCCTGTGCCTTAACCCAATCTCGTGGATCGACGCCGAAGTTGTCGTCCATGGTATTGAGCGCCGTCTCACGGAGCGTTTTGGCTTTTTCGATTCCCGGGCCTTGCAGCTGCCCTTTGTACAGGCTCACCAGGTCTTCACTGGTAGCTTGTTCGAAGACCTTTTCGAAGAGCTCTTGCTCGGTCACCAAGTTGACCAAAACCTTGTAACCGCCTGGTGGGTACTCCTTCTTCGCGAAGACATAGCCCAAGAGGGCGTTCTCCTGCGAGGCACGCTCGCGGAGCTCGAGCACCGTCACCAAGGCCGAGATGTTTCGCAGCATTTCGCCGTCATTGGAGAGCCCGGTCAGTGCGGCGGTGGCACCGACCAAGTTAGCGCAAATCGCATCCAACGGCTCGAGCGCCGTAGCGACGTTGACCTCGGTAGACTCGAGCGTTGCTCGAACTTCGCCAATGGAAGCCAACTTCTGCTGCGCGCTGCCTAGCTCTTCGGCAAGCCGCTTTGGCAGGTGGTTGACGTCGCGCGCGCCGATGAAGCGCTCGAGCTCCACGCGCTTGGCGTCAGTGGCGGCACGTGCTGGAGCCGCCACCACCTTGACG
>CBINDO010000361.1:0-7855 GCA_966249405.1 uncultured bacterium
CGTGCCCACAACAAAACAAAAAGGGCACCCGGAGGTGCCCCGATGTTTTCCTGCAGCAAGTATTACGGCGCGTATTCGGCCGGGAACGGGTTCGGGCACGCGGGGTAACACTTCTTGAACTTCTTGCCGCTGCCGCACGGGCACGGGTCGTTGCGTCCCACGCGCGGAGCCGCGCGGCGGATGGGCTGCGGCTTGATCTCCTCGCCGTCCATGTACATCCACTTCTTGTTGTGGCGCACGAAGCGCGCGCGCTCGTGGTGCTGCTGCGACGCGCCTTGCACCTCGAAGCGCGCGATGAACTCGACGATGCCCTCTTCGTCACCCTCGCCACCAGCTTCTTTGCTGACGATTTCGAGGCCCTTCCAGTCGGCGGCCTTCGACCATGCTTCGGTGGTGCGACGGTCGGCTTCACCCGGGCTGTTCGGGTGAACGGAGTCGATGATGAAGTCGATTTCTTGCAGCACGTACGCCGAGTAGCGTGCACGCATCAGCGCTTCAGCGGTTTTTGCCGGGGCCTTGCCCTTGATGATGGGCAAGCAACAGGTTTCGTTCGATTCTCCAAGTCCGCAAACGCACGTCACGACGCACCTCGATGGTTGGTACTAGCCCGGCCTAACGCAGGGGCGCCGGGCATGCCACCAATCGCGCGATTTGACAAGGCCCGCGTCGACCGGGGGAGGCCGAGGCCACGGGCGGACGGAGCGGTTCAGGGAGTGACTCTCTTCGCCGGCGCAGGGGAAAAGGCCATCTCCGCCCAGTGACCCGCTACCAACCCGACCCTCGCGAGCACGGCCTGATCTCCATCGCGCATGTTTTCCGTCTCCTCGCGGCTTTCCAAGAAGCTCGTGACGATCAGCGGCGCGCGGTCTTCGAACCATACGCACGCGAGATCGTTGTAGCGGCTCAGCTGCCCCTTGCCGAGGCTGGTGCCGGTCTTGTCTCCGGCCGTCCAGGTCTTGGGGAACCCGGCACGCAGGCGTTTGCTGCCGGTCTGGGTCTCGAGCATCCACTCGCGCAGTGTGTTCGCCGATTGGTGAGACAGAACGTCGCGGCCCGTGCACTTGGCGAGCAGCCCCGCCATCGCGCGTGGAGTGGTCGTGTTGCGCGGATCGCCCACGGGGAGCGTGTTCAGCTCGGGTTCGTAGTGATCGAGGCGCGTGACGGTGTCACCGAGCTCACGGCAGAATCGCGTGAACCGTTCGGGGCCGCCGAGCTTTCGCAACAAGAGGTTCGCCGCGACGTTGTCGCTCGTCACTGGTCCGGCGCGCGCGAGCTCGCCCACCGTCATGAAACCTTGGTCGAGGTGCTTTTCCGTCACCGGCGCATGCGGCACCAGGTCCGCCTTCGTGTAGCTCACCGCGTCGCCCAGCTCGAATTGGCCACGATCGACGGCGTGCAGCACCATCGCGGCAAGTGGCAGCTTGAAGGTGGAACACATGGTGAACCGCTCGTCCAGACGTTGCCCGAAGAGCTCACCGGTTTGAGTATCGAGGATCGCGACGCCGAGACGTGCGTTGTGCGGCTCGAGGTGAGACAGGTGTACGAGGGCCGTGGCCGTGGGCGTCGCGGCGGGCGCGTGCCTCTCGCCAGCGCACCCGACAAGCGGCGAAAGCACGAAGTTGGCCAGGGCGCTGCTCAGAAACGTTCGTCGGAACATCGGCTCTGTCTACCCTCGATCCGAGCTCAAGTGCGAGAGCAAGTGTTTGGGCACGTCACCAAAAGCGCCGTTGGACAACAGCGCAACGGTGTCTCCGGCAGTGGCGTGGGCCAGCACCGCGCGCTCCAACGTCTCCAACGACGGACACGCTTCGGCGATTTTTCCTTTGGCACGCAATGCAAGCGCGATCGCCTGGGTGTCCAGCTGTTCACTCGCCGGTAGCCCGGTGCGCCCCAGCGGCGCCAGCAGCACGACATCGGCCGCGTCGAAAGCCGCGACGTAGTCCGCCTGGTGCCGATTGCGACAGGCCGTTGCGCTGCGTGGCTCGAACACGGCGAGCAACTTGCCTTCCGGGTGACGCCGCCGCAGGCCCCACAACGTGGTCGACACTGCCGTGGGGTGATGCGCGAAATCGTCGTAGAGCCGAACGCCCGCGGGTTCACCTAGCAGTTCTTGCCGTCGCCGCGTGCCCTGGAAGTTCGGCAGCGCGGCGAACAGGGCTGCGAGCTCGACGTGATGAGCGGAGTGGCACAAGGCGACCGCTGCCAGCGCGTTGGCGACGTTGTGGAGGCCGCTGGCGGCGATGTGGCCGCGCCCCACCGGTTCCCCGCGGCGCACGACTGCAAAACTCTGGCCGCCGTCGGCGGTAACACGGACGTCGGTCGCCCACCATTCGGGCGTCTCCGGGTAAGAGGCGAACCCCTCCACGCCGTAACCCACGACACGCGCAGTTGCGCCTGGGAGCAAAGCCGTTAGGTGTGCGTCCCCGGCGTGCGCGACGATTACGCCCGTGGCCGGTACCAGTTCGACGAAGCGGCGAAAAGCGGCGACGTACGAAGCTTCCGTTGGGTAAATGTCGATGTGGTCGTGCTCAATCGACGTGATGATGGCATGGCTGGGCAGGTAGTGGAGGAACTTGGCCGTCTTTTCGAAGAACGCCGTGTCGTATTCGTCACCTTCGATCACGAACGGGTCACCCTCACGAGCCGCACGGAACCCTTGCGCGAAGTTGTTGGGCACGCCCCCAATGAAGAACCCGGGTCGCTTGCCGGTTGCCTCGAGCAGCCAGGCAACGAGGCTGCTGGTCGTGGTTTTGCCGTGAGTACCCGCGCAGACGGTAACTTCGCGCCCGCCCAGTGCGAAACGCTGCAGCGCGGAGGCGATGTGAGCGATCGGCACCCCGGACTCGCGCGCCGCGACTGCCTCGACGTTGTCGGCACGACACACGTTGCCGATGACCACCAGATCCGGGGCAGGCGAGAGGTTTGCTGCGGCGAAGCCCGGGCGAGTTTCGACGCCCCACTCTGCCAGAAGCGGCCCGATGGGCGGATCGAACCGCAAGTCACTGCCCGACACTTGGTGACCCAGACCAGCGAGCAGTCCGGCCAACGAGCCCATGCCCGTTCCGGCGACTCCGACGATGTGAATGCGCATGTGAGCTGGTCGCATACTCCGCGCTGGGGCAGCAGGCCACATATTCGCCGCCGGAACCCGAGCCAGAGGGTGAACTTTTTCCCGTCGCTGGCCGTTAGGGCGATCGTACGTGGAGTACAATGTTTTTCCCCTGCGTGGCCCCCAGCCTGACCGCTCGCGCCTCATGAACAAGGAAGCCCTCGTCGACAAGCTTGCCCGATTGGTGGAGAGCGGTGGATTGCCCCGCTCTGGCCTGCGAGAGGAGCTAGCAGCAGACCTCGAAGCTCTGGTTGCCGCGGAGCGCCGACGCTTCCGTACCACCAGCGTCGTCGCGATGAGCGAAGAGGACGCCGTACGGTACCGTGCTATTTCGGAACTGGCCTCCGATTGGGTGTACGCGGTCCGCGTCGACGAGAACGCTCATTTGAACATCGAGTGGGCGACGGGCGAGTTTGCCGAGCTCACCGGATACCGAGTCGACGAGGTCAACGAAATGGGCGGCTGGGGAGCGTTGCTCCGGAACGGCTCCGACGCTTACACGGCCGCGAGTGAATTGATGGCCGGGCACCCGAGTACGCTCGAGTACCGGATCGTGACTCGAGTTGGGGACGAGCTCTGGTTGCGCGACTACGCGTGTCCGGAGATGGATGCAACGGGTGAACGCGTCGTGCGCTTGTTCGGCGCCATCAAGAACGTCACCGAGGAAGTCGCCGCGCGAGAAGCGCTGCGCGAGGCAAAGCAGCGCCTGGAGCAACGCGTGGGCTTCGAGGAGACGCGCTTCCGCGCCGTTCTGGATCAAGCCGGTGAATCGATCTTCATGATCGATTTTGCGACCGGTGGTTTCATCGACGTCAACGAAACCGCGTGCCGGATCCTCGGGTACTCGCGCGAAGAGTTGTTGATGATGAGCATCGGCGACATCGAAGCGGACCCGCCCGACTGGTTCGCCCGAGTCAAGTTGGGGGACGTCAAGGCCAACGCGCCGACCGAACGATATCACGTGCGCAAAGACGGCACGAAGTTTCCGGTCGAGCTCGCGCTCTCTCGGCGCCGCTACATCGGTCAAGACTACATCCTGGCCGTTGCTCGCGAGATCACCGAACGCAAGGAGATGGAGATCCAGCTCGCGCAAGCCGACCGTTTGGCGAGCGTGGGCGTCTTGGCCGCCGGCGTTGCTCACGAGATCAACAACCCGTTGGTCTACATCCTCAACAACGTCTCCTATGCGCTCAGCGAACTTCCCGAGAGCTTCTCCGAGTTGCGCTCGGCGTTGCGTGAGGCACGCTCCGGCGCGGAGCGCGTGCGCGACATCGTCAAAGATCTGAAAACCTTCGCGCGCTCGGACGAACGCATGGGGCCGACCGACGTCACGGCGCTGGTCGACTCTGCCGTCAAGGTCGCGGAGAACGAGTTCAAGTTCCGCGCGCGTATCGTGCGCGAGTACTCCGACGATTTGCCGATGGTGGAAGCCAACTCGCGCCTCGGCCAAGTGTTCCTCAACCTGCTGCTCAACGCTGCGCACGCGATCCGCGAGGGTGATCCCGACAAGAATACGATCACCATCGGCGCGCGCCGTGATGGCGACCGTGTCGTCGTGTCCGTGCGAGATACGGGTAGCGGCATCGAGCCGGAGAAGCTGAAGAAGATCTTCGACCCGTTCTTCACGACCAAGCCGGTTGGTATGGGTACTGGTCTTGGGTTATCGATTTGTCGCAACATCGTGCACGCGCTCAACGGCGAGATCCACGTGCAGAGCGAAGAGGGCGCGGGTTCTACGTTCTCCGTCTATCTGCCCGCGCTCGAGCACAACCGGACGACCACGATCCAAGCGCCGAGCACGGTCCCGCCGCCCGTTACGTCGAGCCGTTCCTTGGATGTCCTGGTGGTCGACGACGACGCGTTCGTTGCTCGCGCGATTCGGCGATTGCTGCGTCCGCGCCACGCCGTCACCTTGGCTGCGGGGGGCGCGCAGGCGCTCGAGTGTTTGGCTCGCGCGAAGTTCGACATCATCTTTTGCGACGTGATGATGCCGAACATGACCGGCATGGAATTGCACCAAGAGGTCAAACGCCGATACCCAGAGATGGCCGACCGTTTCGTTTTCATCACCGGCGGTCCGTTCACCCCCGAGGCGCGCGAGCTGTTCGACCAAGTGACGAATCCTTGCATCCAAAAGCCGTTTACCCCGGCCGACCTAGCGAACGTCCTCGAGTCTCACTGCTTTCAACGAGAAAGCCTCGAGCAGATGGTGTTGGGGTTGAAGAGCTCGGTCGGCTGAGAGACGCGAGCCAGTGAGTGGCGCGATTACAGGTTCGGGCGAACGGCACGAACCACTCGCTACGGGCGTGAAAAAGATTTGACCGAGCTACTTTCCAAGCGTAGGTTTTGCGCAATGGCGATTCGACTCGGCAAGTGGTCCATGCTCCCGTCGTGCGTAAAGCACGCCGCTGAGCAGGGGCTCGTTTGCTGAGGAGGCGCCACACCGCAACCACGAAAGCAGCGAACGAACCCCGCCTACCAACGAGCGGGGTTGTCGAAGCGACTAGTCGGTTCAATACACTCCGCGGCAAAGCAGCCGAGTTTTTGCTCATGAGGACTTGCTCATGGACGAATCCTCAAGCTCCGAGGCTTTTCGTAGGCACGCACGACCGGAGTCGATCATGAGCCAAGCTTCATCAACCTTAGCGGACGATGGCACGTCGAACGCACAATCGGAGACGCTTTTCTCGAGGCCATTCGTGGCGCTCTTGGGCGTCCAGTTTCTGTATGGGCTCTCGTACTCGTCGTTCTTGTTGCTACCAAAGTTCCTTCGCTTGACGTTGAATGCGACGGCCACCGAGATCGGGCAGGTGAGCGGCGCTGCGACGGTGGTTGCTGCGCTCGTCGCACCGTTCTCTGGGTTTTTGGGTCAGCGCCTGTCCCGCCGCCGAATCCTCACCTTCGCGTTGATCGCCGAGGGACTGGCCGCGTTCGGGTTCTGTTTTGCCAAAGACGTCGGCCCGTTCGTGTTCTTCCTACGTGCGTTGCAGGGGGCCGCGTGGGTGTCGGTGTTCAACGTCACCGCGACGTGGGCCGCCGATTTGGTTCCAGGTTCGCGTCTTGCTCAAGCGATCGGATATTTGGGCAGCGCCATGTTGGTAACCAACGCGCTGGCGCCCGGCGTCGCGGAGCCACTCGCCGAGCGGTTCGGTTATGGGGTTGTGTTTGGAGGCGCAGGCTGCGTGGTGTTTGTCGCCCTGGGGGCGGTGAGCCTGTTGCAGGAGACGTCACCGCGTGTCGCGGTGAGCAACGCACAGCACGATGCGGGCGACGCCATCTTGCGCGCGCCGAAAGTGCTCGCGAGCTACTATGGCTCGTTCTTGTTGGGCGCCGGCATCGGAGCGATGTTTACCTATGTGCAGCCCTACGCGCTCGACAAGGGCGCTACCGCGGTCGGCGAGTTCTTCTTCGGCTACGTCGCGGCCGCGATCTTCGTGCGACTCACGTTGGCCAAGGTCGCCGATCGAGTTGGCCCGGTCAACGTGGCCGTGTTCGCCTTCTCCATCTACGCGATTACCGTCGGGGCAACGGCTCTACTCGAGCCGTCGTGGCTTACGCTGTGCGGGGTCAGCTTGGGCACCAGCCATGGCTTGGCGTATCCAGCTTTGACGGCCGCGGGCTTCGCTGCCGTCGGCCCGGTCCTGCGCAGCCGCTTCATGGGTTGGTACACGTTTGGGTTCAACTTCGGGTTCGCGCTCACGGTGCTCACGTTGGGTCCCGTCGTGGACGCGTACGGTTATCCCATATTGTTCACGACCGTCGGCGCCTTCATCGCCAGCGGGGCTCTCATCTTGTGGATGACGCGGCCCAGCCGAGTTGCGGTCGTGGTCGCTGCGAGCGAATGAGCCCACGTCACGTCGCGGCGCGGCGACGTCTCAGGGCGAGCCAAGCCACGGCCAATAAAATCGGACTGAAGGGAGAAGCGTCCTGTCGCCGTATCAGCGCACACGACTCTTCTTCCCGAAGCACGGGCGTAGCTCGGGCGATCCCGCGCACGTCTGCCAAGTCACCGGCCACCGGCAAGCTCCCTTGCGCGAGTGTCTCGCCGTCGTAGCGAATCCGGACTTCGAGCGGCGGGCCTCCACTGAGCGGGGCGTCGTCCGCTGCCTTGAGTCCGAGGCGGAATAGGCCGGGAGCCAGGCGAGTAACCTCTCGGCTCACGTCACCGTTCGTCACGGTGACTTTCAGTGCGTCACTGGTGATGAACGCGGGTGCTCCGTCGGCAGTGCGTGCCCAGAGTTGTACTTCGACCTTCTGTCCTGGGCTAACGTAGCTGTCTGCAAACGCGAGCCACGACTGGTCTTTCGCAGCCGCGACGCTGGTCTGCGTAGACAGCAGCTCGAGCGCCGACAAAGTGCGTGGCAGATTCAGGAGGCCGGAAGCCGGCGGGAGATCTTTTTCCCACTTGGGTGTCGTTTTCGATGGGGCTTGCCGCGTCACGCCCGCTTGCAATAGACGCAACACTTCGGCTTGCGTGAGGTCCGGATTCTGCTCCAGCAGCAGTGCGACCGCGCCGGTCACTACGGGCGCGGCCATGCTCGTGCCGATTGCCACGCCGTAGTTGTCGTCGACCACCGTGCACAGCGGGTCCGTCTCGCACAGAGCAGAATCGTTGAACATGCTGACCGCGTTCCGGCTTCCCGCCGGCTTCACTTGGGTCCCGCTCGCGGAGATTGAGCCCACCGCGTTGCAAGACGCGGATTTTCGCAAAGTCACCGTCGCCGAGATCGAAGGCGGGTTTGATCT
>CBINDO010000362.1:0-7846 GCA_966249405.1 uncultured bacterium
CTCTGTGTGCAATCAAGTGAGGCCGAGACTGCCCACTCGCCGTCCGGGGTGAGGGCGCATGCCTACACGCCCCCCACCCGGCCCCGATACGAATGACCCTTCAGTGTGTGAATGCAAGTGCCAGAAGTTAGTTCCCAAACCCTCAGCGTCCAATCCATTGAGGCCGACACGACTCGAGCTCCGTTAGCCGTCACCGCGCATGCCGAGACTTCCAATCCATGACCCACTAGCACGACGCAGGCGCCGGTCTGCAGATCCCAAACTCTGAGGTTATGATCCGATGACGCCGACACCATGTGCTTTTCGTCGACGGTTACCACACAATCCGTTATTCGACCGGAATGCCCTCTCAGTACCAGGTCCGACTCGTCCCTTCGAATACCACCACCGATCAATTGCACCTTGGGCTCACCTAACCGGCGCAGGGTCTCACGCGCGGGTATGCCCTCAACTACGCACCACATGTGAAAGTCCTGGGTCAACAGTCCAGGCTGTGAACGCAACCCATGCACGCGTGTGCGGACGTAGCGACGCAGCACAAGCAATGCCGGCGACTCACGGTCGCCGAGGTCTCGGAACGCTTCGTCGAGCTCCTTGTTCAAGGCGTTGATCCCGACTTCGACCGATAGTGCCTCAAGAAAACTCGCGTCCAACGCCAGGGCTTCAAAGCTCTCCCAGTCACGCAATTCGCGCCAATGATGCAAGCCATACTGGAGCACATACCGGCGCTCGAACCCATCATGTTGGTCTGACCAACGGCACAACAAATTCGCCAGGCGTCGTGTGACATCCGTGATAGGCTCGTCGAGGACTCCAACAAAGAAGTCGCGCAACGTGTCATGATCGATCGCGAATGTCTCTTCGTTGCCGCCGGAGGTTGGTCGCAACATTGGAAGCATCGCCGCGCGAAATTCGTCAACCCGAAGCTCTTTCCCAGCAAGTTTCTTGAGCACGTGTCTCGGCAAAGCTTCCCGCGCAGCGCACAGGTATCCAAGGCCCAACTTGATCCGCTCAACCGAGTGCCAGTCGCCCACGCCGGTAACCCTCTGCGACCACCACAATTTGAACAGGCCGTCCAATCCTCCCCGGGCTACCTGCAGAAGTTGCTCCTCTGACAGGCCCGTCCGGCCCGTCCCCAAGGAGCCGAGCATCTTTTCGCAAATCAGGAACTTGCCTTCGACTAGTTCGCTCAAGCGCTGCGCGACGTCGCTAGACTCACCCAAAGCAACTAAGTATTGCCGGCAGGCGTCTGCGCTCGATTCGCGCAGGTCTGGCGCTTCGTCAAGGTCCAACTCGAAGCATCGTTGACCGGCAAACAACGTCAGGTGAGGATCTGCCTGACGCGACGCCACAATAAAGGTCACCCGTGGCGGCAATGGGCGTGGCAAGAACTCCAACGGATTGCCTCCTTCCCGCCACCCAATCTCGTCCAGGCCGTCCACGATCAGCGTAAGCCGGCGACCCTGAGGGACCAACACTTGGCTCGAAACCGCTTGAAGGAGGCTCAGCAGCCCTGTGGTAGGCGGCATCTCGTCAGCTTCTTTGAAAAGCCAGCGAACTTGGAGAGCAAGATTCTCGGCGACGTGCGCGGGCTGGTCCCATTTCTCAATACCGCGGCGAATGAAGTGATGGGGAACGGAGCCATCCTGTTCCATCTCTTGCAACAAGTAATGTAGCACGGCGCTCTTTCCGACGCCCCAAGAGCCCTTGAGGATAACCCAGCCGTCAAAACCCGCTAGCCAACGGAGGCGCGCGAGCAGACTCTCACGCCCAAAACGCTGCCCGTGGCGTGCACGTTCAACGCGGAAGTCGTCGATGACCCGACTGGGCGGCGGTCTCCACTCGATCTGATCGAGCATAATGTCGGAGCGGCAGCTATCCAGAAAGCGCTGCAGCACGTCTGGATAAAGTGCACGCGAAGTGGCAGCCGTCTCACCACCCAGTACAAGCATGCCGATACCCAGTTGCTGGTGCGCGCCCTTAGACGGGCTCAGTAGTCCACCACTGTAACCCGCAGGAATGCCGCCGTGTATCTGAACGTCGTTGTTCGTGTTCGTCAGCCACGACAAGCCGTCAGCATAGCCAACCTGTCTCGTTCTGGCATCGTAACCCTCAGCCCGCCACGCGCGCCCCCTTCTTAGCCACGCCTCGACTGACGCCTTGTCCAGCCAGCGTGCAGGCCGCCCACTCAGCGGTCGGTCACTGCGCAGTAGTACGAGGTCCGCCTCCGCGTCAATGTCACCTTGTTTGGATGTAACGACCACTTCCGAGTCGGCGATGCGAATCTCCGAGTACACTGCACCCTTGCCCCTTTGGGTTGCCACTACGTGGGCGCAAGTCAAAAGATGATGGGGCCCGATAATAATCGCGCTACCGCGCTCACACGCTGCTCCGCCGGGGGTCGATGCGGCTTCAATGGCAACCACGCACCCACTCGCCGTCCCACGCGTTCCCTCAGGTTCGCTCATGGCTCAGAGAGTACACTCCCGACAACTCATTTGACCAGCGGGACCCGCACTCTGCGCCGCTATTTTTGCGCAACTCTGGCAGCCACAAATCCTTATGGGGCCACGTTCGCCAATGCTCGACCTGCCGCACCCTTGACGCGGATGACAGGCCGCGTAAGGAGGGCCGTCGGTCAACGGCCAGCAAGGTCACATCCCAATTGCGCGCAGCATCGTTCGACGCTGTCTTCGTTCAAGCGTACCATCCCCCTGCGGCGATGGCACGACGGCCGTCTCGGCGTCCGGCGACAAGACGCTCAGGGTATGGGATTTGAACTCGGGCCGGTGTCTCCGTACTTTCGCGGGGATCGGCCAGATTACCGCCCTGGCCACGTCGCGAAATGGAAGGATCGTGGCGGCGAATGTTAATCACCTCTTTACCCTTGAACTGAGTCGTGACCTCTGGCCAACAGAACGATACTAAGCTCAACGCACCCGCTGCTCACGCATCTTGACAGCCGCGCTTTCCCCTAACGCCCCCAATAGTCCCCCGCAACCACTCCGGCAAGTCCACGCGCCGCTCCAGCTCCTCCAGTCGCGCAACATACCGAGCCAACCGCGGCAACTTGACGCCATCCTCAAGCAACACTTGGAGCGCCGCACACCCGCGAACTAATTCTTGAAGGCTGACGTCGGGTTCGAGCAACTCGTTTGCGCGCGCGATCAACGCGTCGGTCTTTCCGACGTCGTCGATGCCGGTATCCCGGGCATACCTAAGGTCCTCGACCAATTCTTGATATTCGACAGCCGGATCGATGTGCGGACGTTGCTCACCTGCCAGAGAATCACCCACCGGTTGCGTGATCGATCCGCCCCACGTATTCCAGCGTCGGTTCTGGCTATAGAGTTCATAGGTGAGGATGCGCCGCGCAAACTTGGACACGCGGCGATCGGCGCCCAACTTATTGCCATCTCGCGGCCCGCACAGAGCTCGCTCTACCGCGTAGTCCACGAGTTGCAAAGCGCGCACTTTGACCGCTTCGTGCAAAGGGAAGACTTGCCCCTGGAAACGAAGCAAGCCTCGTTCCACGTCGTCGAGCAAGTCGAGAATGGGTCGCTCGCTCTTCACGCGTTCCTTGGCGAGCGCAAAGTCGGCGGTTTCCCCAAAGTCATTGTCAGGCGATTTTTGCGGACACAAGCTCGGCAAGAGCGCCCAACGAATCTCGGCAGCAAGCTGCGCTGCGTGTGAATCACGCGCCACCAGGTCCGGATGGTTGCCTTTGAGCGTCCACAGGTCGTTCATCGTCACAACCTTGTCGGAGCGACGTTTGTCCAACGGACCACGCTGGTTGGCGTCCGCCCCGGCGATGTGGTCCATCAGCACGTTCCTGTTAAGCTGACATGGACAACCAAACAACGCCGTGTCCCGCTTGTTACTCGAGTCAACGACGTTGATGAGTTCGCGCTTGAGAAACAGCACTGGATCTGGCTCTGCTGCGGCGCGTTCGAGTTGCTTGTCTCGCCACGAATCGTCGCGGTTCCGCCCAGGGACGAAGCGGCTCACTTCCAAAAGGTCCGTTCGATGCGGAAAGCGACACCACGTTAGGCTTCGATACTCCAGGCCTTCACGATCAGGGCTGGCGAGTAACACCATGCACGGCCCCGTGCTCAGGGGAAGAGCCCACATCTCGATTGTCACGTAGATGTCCGGTCCGAAGCTAAGCTGAGGGTTCTTGGCATCGCCCGTTTCCTCGATGGTGGTCGCCGCGATGAGCCACTTGCCCGGGCTTGCGCTGATCTGAACAGCCTGGTCTGGTTGCTCTTCCGGTTGCTCGAAGAGATGGTCCCAAAGGAATGCAGTCATCGTTTCTCCATTCAAGAAAACTGTGGTGTGCGCCCGCTAATCGTGGCCGCCCGAACAGACACCCTCCGTGTCGTGCGTAGGTGCCGGCCTCACTCAACTCGCACGCAGCGACCCAATCGGTGTTGCGTTCCAGCTTCAAGAGACTCCCCCCTCCCCAAGTCGATGGTCACGACTGAGCCGTTGCCACGCAGTGCTCGCACTTGGCTCATGGCAGTCGAGATTACACGCATTCGACCGCCCGCGGGTAGAGGTTAAAAGGGGCGGGAATGTGCTTCGCGTCGGAAACGAGCAGGAAGCACGCCCAACCAGCAGCGACGCGCCAAGCGGCTCGTCGGTCTCGCTCTCGCCCCAAAAAAACGGGCAGCGCGCTGCCCGTGGTTAAGCGCTGCTATTGGCGCAAGCCTTCAAACTCCATCGCCTTGCTCACCGAGGGTCGCGTGGAAAGCGTGGCCACGTACTGCGCGAGCCGTTCCGGAAGTTTCACGTTCGTGAACGGCGCCCAGCGCAAAACCGTGAACAGATAGGCATCCGGTGCCGTGAAGCTCGTCCCCAACAGGAAGGGGCTCAGCTTCAGCTGCGCGTCCACGAGTTGCAACCGCTTGTCGAGCTTTTCACGAACGAGCTGCTTGTATGCGGGCTCGGCTGCGCGATCGAAAAGGATGCTCCAGGATTTGTGCAGCTCCGTAGCGATGAAGTGGATCCACTCGACGGCTCGGTAGCGCTCCCGCGTTCCTGACCTTGGTAGCAGTCCTGCTTCGGGGGCTTGGTCAGCGATGTACTGGAATACGGCGCCACCTTCGGTCAACAGAGTACCGTCTTCTAGGGCGAGTGCCGGGACGTAGCCTTTGGGATTCACAATGAGGAAGTCCACCCCCTCCTCCGTCTGCTTGGTCTTGGGATTGACGGACTCGAGAGCACACGGCAGGTCCGCCTCTCGGGCGAGGATATGGGCAGCAAGTGAACAACTTCCCTTTGAATAGAACAGCTTCATAATACGGGTCTCCTAGATACACGGGTTACTGAGCCCGGCACCGTGCCGGCTCGTCGGTGGTGTCGTTTCCCCCGCCGGGGGCGCCCTCCCCCAGCAAGTTCGCGCTCCCCGCCGAGCGAAACTCAAAATACGGCGTGGTTCCAGGCCGTACGCGCAGCGTCGGCTGCCGCGCGGCAGCCGATTCTCCGGCTCCTTGGGGGAAACCGCCCTCGCGGAGAGCGAATCAATCGCTCACGGGCAGGGGCGTACCGCATGGCGCCCGCGGAACTGAACAATGAACGCGTTTGAAGTTGAAACCAAACCAGAGTTGACCGAAGTCGCAAGGTCTCCGTCGCGTCAATCCAACTCGCAGCTACGTGTCGATGTCGTTGGAGGGGGGCCAACGGGCATGATCTTGACGTTGCTTTTGCTCTTCTACTTCGGTGAGCGGGTCAGTATTCGAGTGTTCGAGCCACGGTGGATCAACATTGACGGGCAACTCACCTGGCGAGGCGCACCACACGGCAACCGGCGCCGTGAACAAGTCGTCACGCTCCAAAGCAATGTCTACTCGATGCTTGACGCCGAGCTCCAGCAGGCCATCTTCGTGGAGGGTGGATACAGCGAGATGTGGCCTTTGGGTCCAGATTCGCCTGAACTACCGCCCCGCAACATCCCGATCCGGCTTCTCGAAGACCGCCTTCTGGCACAGCTACAGGAGCGCCGCTCGGTGCGCTTGATCGCGGCTGGCTACGAGCTGGATCGGCGTGAGCGGCCTGATATCCTGGCGATCTGCGATGGCGCCCGCTCGGGCACGCGCGAGCGCCTGGTTCAGCACTTTGGCAAACCGCATCCCGAGATGTACACCTTGAACGGCAACAAGCTGCGCGAAGTGGTGCTCGGAATGCAAATCCAGGGCAACGTCCCGGACGGTGAAGGGGTGCTGCTGACGGTTTCCCAGAACCGCTACCTCTTGAACACGTTTCAGGGCAAAGGTTTCCTGAACATGCGCCTCACTGCAGATGAGGCGGCCGAACTGGTCGGGATTGGCGCAAGCGGACCGGTGCGCTGTCTCCAAGGGCGGCCCTGCGTGATGGCTCGGCAGGGAAGCGCGTTTGCGTGCCCAACCCACGGAACGGTGTTCAAACCGAGCATTGATTCGAGCTCCTTCCTCTGGCCTCGCATGCTCGAAGGGTTGCGCTTGTTCGGAATGGACCAAGAGAACCTGGTGGCGGTCACCAGCTTCGAATTCGCCCTGGAGCACCGCCCCCGCTTTACTGCCGAGGTTATGCAAGGCACCTGGGGGTGCTTGCTTGGCGACGCCGCGCTCGCGATTCACTTCTGGCCCGGACGCGGCCTGAACACGAGCATCAAATCCGCAACGAGCCTGGCGCGCTGCCTTGCCCGGCGCTGGAACGGACGCCACCTGCGCGAAGCGGATCTCGTCGAACACGAGGGCGTTATGCACATGCTCCAGACCCGGGAAATCGGCAACCGCGCGTGGCGAATCATGCAGATGAATGACGCCACAGGAGCGGCTTGCCCGATTGAGCAAAGAATCCACACGGGGCTCGAGGGCGAGGCGAATCGCAAGGAACTCGCCCAATGCATGCTCGAACGCATGCGGTCCATCCGCGCTCGGCTAGCGGGACGCATGGGTGAACTCCCCACTGACGCACGGCTCGAAGGACGCCTAGCAGGGCTCAGCGCGCGAACCCTCAAAGTGCTCGTCGAAACAGGCCCATGGATCACAGACGAGGTCGGCGGCCCAGAGGTCAACGTCGCAGAGCTGCTGCCGTTACCAACGACGCGTGAGTAAGGTAACACGTTCACGAGGGTTTACGCCGCTTACGCGTGTCCGGCGGTGTTCGATGAGGTCCAAGCTTCATGCCGCCTCACCCAGCAAACCCATCCACCAAAGGCGCTCGTATCCTCAACTGGGAAGGACGCGCATTCAGCGTGGGTGTGCTGGTCGCAACATACTACCTTTATCAGACGTGCGAAGGTTGCGGGCCTAGTTGAGCGATACGTTCGCTCGCTAGGCCCACTCATTCGCGCGCGTTTGCCGCCGTGCATCAACCGCTCGCGACGCGCCACGCGCTACCAGGGATTCCCGAATAGCGATAGTGCGTGGCTGGTTGAGATTCTTATCACCTGCCATGCAGGCGCGCGATCAATCGCGGAGGATGCACAGTGCCCTTGGCCAGATGTCAGAATCTACGTCAAGGATCCAAACGTTACCGCCAGCCTCCCCTGCAATGATCCTTCCGTTGGCCGAGGCAGCAACGGTAGTGATTCTGCCGGCTCCCGCGAAGGTGTTTACACACCTCCCCGTGTTCACGTCCCACACCCTTAACGTCTTGTTTTGGAATACGGCCAGCGCCCTTGCTCCGTCCGGGCTCAACACGCAGGCGTCAACCCCTGGAGTGTGGCCTTCCAGCGTCTGAAGGCACCTCCCAGTGTTCACGTCCCACACCCTCAACGTCTCGTCCTGCGATGCTGACAGCGCCCTTGTTCCGTCCGCGCTCAACACGCAGGCGTAAACCCATCGAATGTGGCCTTCCAGCG
>CBINDO010000363.1:0-7805 GCA_966249405.1 uncultured bacterium
TCTGGCCAGCCGCGCCGCACTCGGCGTCGGGCTTCGGGGGCTTGGGGCCGGCGTCGCCCTCGGGTTCGGGCGGCATGTGTGGGGGCGCAGGCGGACCCGCGTCGCCACCCGGCGCGGGTGGTTTGGGCGGTAATCCTCCGTCGGCATCGGGCGAAGGCATCTCGGGTGGACCCGGCGGTGCCGCGTCCAGCTCGGGTGCGGGCGGCGCGCCCGGCTCACGTTGGCAGATGGGCGCCATCGCCGCGTCTGCTTCCAGCGCCGTTGGGCTCGTTGCCGAACACGTGAACCCGCGGCGGCATACGTCAGCGTCGCAGCACGGCTCGCCATCTCCCCCACACTCCGTCCCGGGCATCGCGCCGGGACCTTCGGGGGGCAGCATCGGCGGCCGCGCCCCGGCGTCGTCGGCAGTGACGTCGCTCGAGGCGGCCACGGTGGTGTTCGTCGAGGTAACACCCGTGTTCGACGTGGCGGGAGATGGCGGGGTGGGGCGAGGAGGGGTGGGGCTTTGTGTAGGTAACGGCTCGAACGACGCCGCTTCGTTGGTAGACGTGTCGGTGGCCGAGAAGTCGTCGCCACAGCCCGCCAGCAGCGCGATACAGCACGTGGAGGCGAGCAAGTGCCGCTTCACCGGGGAGGGCACACGACCGGTAGTCTGGAGCGTGAACGGACGTTGGAGTGAGAGGTGAACGCGAAAGGAACGGATCATCGTCATGGAGCCAACCGCAGCTAGGGGAACGCCACCGCGAGGTGACGATGCGTCTGTAGCTTCTCGGCGTTCGGTCTCGCGAACTTTGGCCCACGAGCCGTTCAGTGTGGCGTCCGTAACGGCGGTCACTCCGCGATCAGCGCTTCGAGCCGCTCGCGCAATTGCGGGACCGTGGTGCGCAGATTCTCCACCGCGCTGTCGAAGGTCGCGTACATCGCCGGTGTCGGATCGGCGTGGGCTTCTTCGGCGATGAAGGCGGCGTGCCGGTCGATGTTCTCCAGCATCGTGTCGAGCGCAAACGGGCCGTCGAGCAGTTCGCGGCTCGCCGTGCGCCAAAGATCGATGTTCTGATTCAGCGCTCTGAAGAACGGATCACACGCGGGCGCGCTCGCCAAGCCCTCCCAGTATGGATATGTCTCACTGCAATCGTCCGGCAGCACCGTCCAATGGGGAGCTGCGTGGTCCGGGTTGATCCAGAACGTGGACTCGACGTCCCAGGGGATCAACGTGTATTTCTCCGCCGACTGCTCGTAGATGTAGAAGTTGTGATTGCCGTTGGTGACGCCGTCCGTCCAGAAGTACGTGACACCATCGTAGCTGGCCACCGCGTCGTCGACCGCCATGTACCGCGCCAGGTACTCGACGTCCATGTAGGAACCGAGTGTGGTCGAGAGCTCGGATTCGGGCGCGGACGTGAGCGCCTCTGCGAACGCGACGAAGGCGCTCACGTCGCCGATCTCTTCGTTGGTCGCCAAACCTGCGGCGACTGCTGCGGGGTCCGTCTGAGTTGGCCAGATCTCCTTGTAGAGATTGCCGTCTGGAGCGTCCGGCCAGCGGTCTTTGGTGAACCTGCCGTCGAGTTGTTCGACCATGCCGTAAAGGCCCAACGACTCACCGTTGACTCGCAACACCGCCCACGAAGCGCGCGGGGCTACCACGCCCATCGAGCGGTAGAGGTCGTAAGCCAGCCGTTCTTTGAGGCGACTATCGTCGTGGCGGTAGGCGTTGAAGTTCAGTCGCTTGAGCCCGTAGAAGCGTTGGTCGTCGACGTATTCGTTGAACTTCAGCTTCATGCTCAGGCGCGGGCAGATCAGCTGATCTTGCTCGTCGAAACACCCGAACAACGAGCCGTAGTAACCTTTGAACCGCATCCCTATGGTGCCGATGTAGCGGCCCTCGAAGCAGGCTCTGGCCGAGACGTATTCTTCGTCTCGCGCGTTCTGCTGCAGCGCCTCCCATTCTTCGGCAGGCAGATACAGATCGAACTTGGGAACGTGAGGATAACCGAACAGGTCGTCGGCGTCGCCGTCGGCGACCAATGGGTCCGTGGCTTCGCACGGCAAGTCGCTCGGGACTGCGGCGTCCACAGCGTCGGTATCGCCAGCGGCGGCGTCGGGCATGGCGCTGCTCGCGGGCGGCTCCGGGGCGCTGCTCGCAGCGGTTTGCAGAGACTCTTCGGGGTCGGTTTCGGTCGTACCCGTAGCGGCGCCGTCGTCGGAGCACGCGGGAGCGCAAGCCAGTATCAACAGAGGGACGAATAGCCGAGATTTGGACATAGGCGTGGTGGGAGTGTGTGCACCTCTCGGCGGCACCAACCGCACGAGAATCACGACTTCTGCAAACCCAGACGCCCGTGCTCACCATCTTGGCTCACGTCCACGAAACACCACGGCAACCACGGGCACGAGCGCCACGCCCTGTCGGAGCGGGTGCGTTCGTTTCACTCCTCTCCGCAAGTTTCTACCATGCCTGTGAACGGGCCTGCGCAAGGTGTCAGGCGGGTCGCGGCTCACTCGAACGTGAAAAAGCTGACCGTATCGCCGAACAACTGCGGTACGGCCAGGCGACGGGACACTGGGTCGAATCCGATGTCGGCGCTGCCCTGAAGCCCGAGCGCGGCATTGTCGACGTAGAGTTGTGTCTCACCGTCCGAGTCGAAGTGATAGACGCCGGTGAACGTATCGGACGCTAGGAACTCGTCACCGTGAGCGACGAGCCCGTCGAGGGGAGCAAAGCGCTCTGTTACGGCCGACAGTGTTCCGGACGCTAGGTGCAAAGACCAAAGGCGCCCCGGCTTGCTCGGAATGAACGTGGCAGGGTCCGGTTCGGGACCGACCGAGGCGATGAAGAGCTCATCTCCTTGCACGGCGAGCCCGTTGGGCGTCTCCAGGCGTGCGTCTCGCAAAACGGTGCTCACCTTGCCCTTCTGGATCCGGAAGATGGCGTTACCGAAGCTGTCGGAGACGTACACGGCGCGGCGCGCAGCATCGACCGCTACGTCGTTCAAGAAGACCGCGTCGGGCACGCTCAGCGTAACGATGCTGGAGGGTGCTTTCAAGTCGACGACCGTCACGTGCGTCGAATCGGCGACGTACAAGCGACCGTCCAAAACACCGAGCCCCTTTGGATCATCGAGCCCAGACACGAATTGGCGGTCGAGCATGTTGCCGGCTTCGTCGAGGCGCGAAACGAACCCATCCGACGGCACCTGGAATTGTCCGATGTTGGACACGAACCAGGTTCGCGTGGTTGGGTCCCACAATGCGCTCTCGGGGTGCACGAAGCCGGAAGTGGAGCTGGTGAAGGTTGGTGGGGCGTCGAGACCGGTGTTGCAGGCGACGAGCAAGCAGGCAGAGAGCGTAAGTATTCTGTTGTTCACGGTGTTGTCCTTTCCATTCAGCCGCGGTCTTTGCGCTGACTGGTGAGGACACCTTGCGCGAACCAAGCATTTGCGTCCAATGCATGTTAGTAATCGTGATTATGCATGAGGCGCAATTGACTGGCTTGGACCTCAACCTGCTCGTGGTTCTCGACGTTCTCCTCGAAGAGCAGAACGTGACGCGAGCGGCGAAGCGGTTGGGGCTGACCCAGAGCGCAACCAGCCGCGCCCTCGGCCGCTTGCGCGATCAATTCGACGATCCGCTGCTCGGTCGCACGCACAGTGGGATGTTGCCGACGTTGCGGGCCATGGAGCTGCGTGAAGGGTTGCGTGACGCGCTGCAATCTTTGGTTGCACTCACGCGCGCGGCGGCGCGGTTCGATGCAGCCGTGTTGTCGCGTACCTTTCGCGTTGCCACCGCCGACTACTGCGTCGCGGTTGTCATCCCGCCGTTGCTTGGCATGATTCAGGCGGTAGCGCCGTTGGTCCGAGTCGAAGTTGCCACGCCTGGTGAGCGGATCGACGAGCAGCTCGAGGCCGGTGACATCGACGTGTTCATCGGACCGCGGCGAGCGAGCTTCAAGGGCGTCGTGTGGAAGCCGCTGTTGAAAGACGAGTTCGTCACCCTGGTGCGTCGCGACCACCCGAACGTTGGGCGCACCTTGACCCGCGCTCAGTTTGCATCCTTGGGTCACATCGTGGTTACACCGGAGCGCAACGCGACCCCGAGCGCGATCGACCGGGAGCTGGAGAAACATGGTTCGAGTCGGCACGTGGCGTTGAGGGTGCCGAGTTTCTTGGTCGCGCCATTGGTCGTCAGCCAGTCGGACTTGATTTGCACGATCCCGCGGCGCCTAGCGCAGCGCTTCGACGCCACGCTACCGCTGCGCTTGCACAAGACACCGCTCGAATTGGGGCCGTTGAACTTGTCGATTGCGTGGCACGAGCGGTTTCAAGGCGACGAAGCCCACCAGTGGTTTCGTAAGTTGGTCGCTGACGCAGCGGGCGAACACCGGTGACCGCGAGGTTTGCGAAAGCCGTTGCATCGCGCAGCCACCGCCGACTATCAGGGGTCATGCCCGAGTACTACCATCCGCGACCGGACGTCGCCGAGTTGGTGTCGCGAGACAGTCGTGTCATCGTCGACGTTGGATGCGGCGCCGGTCTGCTCGGGGCGCAACTGAAACGCGACCAACCGGGGCGTATCGTCTACGGCATCGAGCCGGACCGGGCGGCGGCGGAGCGCGCTCGGGGCGCGCTCGACGACGTGCTCCACGGCGGCGCGGAGACTCCGTGGCCCGACCATTGGCAGCGCCCGGATTGCCTCGTGTTCGCGGACGTGCTCGAGCACATGGTCGACCCGTGGTCGACCTTGCGTAGCGCTGCCGCACAGCTCGGCGCGGGTGGTCGTGTGCTCATCAGTTTACCTAACGCCGCTCACTACTCCGTGGTGGGACCTTTGGTGCTGCACGGGCGTTGGGAGTATCGCGAGCAAGGGATTTTGGACCGCACCCACTTGCGGTTTTTTACGCGCAAGTCGGCGTTCGAACTCGTTCAATCCGCTGGTTTGGATGTCGTGCAGTGCAAACGCAGTCTCGGTTGGCCTCGGGGAGTTTTGGGTCGCAGTTTCCGAGTGGTCACTTCCGCCGAACAGCGAGCGGAGGAACGAAGCGGTGTTCATCCAGAGGGTCGTCGCTTGCTCGATCACGTGACGGTTCAGTACTTGATCAGCGCGCGCAAGCCTTGACCCAGCGCTGCAACAAGAACCAGTGCTGCAATAAAGAAAGGCGGAGTTCGGTTCAGTTGATGAACTCCAACACTAGGCTAGCCTTCGGCATCATCACGCTCAGCGGCCGGCGGCGTACAAACTGAGCTTGCGCGCCCAACGGCGTGGGTGCGCGATGCCGAGCACGCGCTCTCGGAACGCGGCAGCACGCGCCGCGTTCATGGCCGGGCCGATGAACGAGATCGAACCCAGTATCCCGAACAGAGTGGTCTCGTCGACGTCGAGCTCCTGGGTCCAAGTGAGGGGCTCGGGACAACGCATGCCGGAGGTGGCGAACAACTCGGTGAGACTTTGGCGGGTGTCGCGGGGTCGCCGTGGCGCGGACTGCTCCATGATCGCCTGGAGTTCGTCCATGAAGGGGGTTGGGGCAAACTCACAAATTAGCACCGCGAGCTTGCCGCGTCTCGTGAGCACCCGGGCGATTTCACGAGCCGCCCGTTCGCTGTCCATGAAGTGCAACGCGTCCGCGACCACCACGAGTTGGAACGACGCTGGCGCGAACGGGAGTGCCTCGGCCTGGCCGTGTAACGTCGTCAGCTTTAACTGCGCTCGTTGGGCCTTGTGCTCCAAACGTCGCAACATATCGACCGCCGGCTCGACCGCGGTCACTGCCAAGCCGCGTTCCGCGAGCGGCAGCGCAAGGTGTCCGAGGCCCGCGCCGACGTCCAATACCGGCGCTGCCTCGGCGGCCAGTGTGGCGATCGCGTCGACCAAGGCTTCTGGGTATGGCGGGCGAGCCTCGTAGGGGTCGACCATGCGGTTGAAAACCCAGGCCGTGGGGTCCTGCAGCGTCACTTTGCGGCGACCGATACTCATGGCCGGCACCACTCTGCGGCTCGGCCGTGGAAACGGTGCGACAAAACCGGGGCGTTCGAAGTCACGGATGCGACCCCTCGGATCTGGGTTGGTGCTTCGAGGGTCGACGCGTCGGCACGCGCGCTTGCAGGGTCACCACAAGTGTGAACCGAGCTCTCGCTCAAGGCCCCAGGGTGTACTGAACAGGTGCAGGCTCGTGTAGGCAACGGTGGCTAGGCTTACGACACCTGCTAGGCTTTGGCCCATGCTTTTGCGCGGTTATCGCCCGAATTGGGCGCTCGGACTCGTGGCTGCCTCGGTGAGTTGGCTAGGAGCGCCCGACGCCGATGCGTGTTCCTGCGCCGTGGGGTCCCGGTTGGAGTGGCCCGCAGACGCCCAGACGGATGTTCCTCTCGACACGTCGGTGATCGTGTCGGGGTTTGGCGGTTTCGACGGACTGCAGCGGCTCGTGCTCCCGGTTCCGGTCCCCGACGCCGGCGCGAAGGTCCCGCCTTCGGCGATCGACGGTGGTGTTGCCGACCCCGCTCCGTTGCCCCCCATCGAGGAGCCGCAGCATCCACCGGGGTTACACCTCGTCTCACCGAGTGGACAGATCGTAGTCTTGGAAGAGGCGCGGGTGTTGCCCACGGTCGATTGTGTCTTCGACTATCGCTTCTACCGGCAATCGAGCGGGCAGCTCGAGCCTGAAACCAATTACTCGTTGTACGAGGGCTCGATCTTCGTCGCCGCATTCACTACCGGTTCCAACGCGCGCGATCTCGAAGCCGAAATCGCGCAAGCCAAGGCCATCGAGTTCGAGACGCTCGGGACCACCGACGACCCACCCCGCACCACGACGGCATTTCTGGGTGAGACACTCTCGACCGTCGGGTTCGTCCACTACGTCGGCAGCAATCAAGAGGTGACGTACCGGATGTACGAACCTACGGAAGGGGTCCTCAAATACGATTTCGGCGCGGTGCGTTGCCCCGTGGTGGAGATCATGGGCATGGACGGCGCGGTCCTCGACACTCGCAAGTTGTGCGAACCAGACCGTTGCAAGGCTCACCCGAACGCCGTCGGCGGCTCGACCTGCGGTGGTAACTACATGGTCAACGTCGAATACACCGAGTTCGAGACGTTACCCGCGTGCAGCGAGGTGGTCGGCGGTGGAGTCAACCCGCCACCCTCACCGCCGGCGACCAGCGCGCCAATGCCCGACCCCAGCGAAACGGAAGGGCCCCCGCCCGTGGTCAGCCAAGAACCGCCGAGCCCGGACGCCACGGGAGCGGAAGATCCTGGTCAAAACAAGGTGCCCTTGGATTCGGCTGGTCGCGCGGAGGACGGTGGCTGCGCTCTGGCTGCTCCAGCCGACGGCGGTGCGCCCTGGGCTTGGGCGTTTGGTGTCGTTGGGGCTTTGGGGCTTTTGGTCCAACGTAGACGTCGCTGAGCGCGGGCTTGTTCGAGCGGGCGGGTGCCTGACGCCCGGCGTCGGCTCGAGAAAAGCGTCACGGCGCGCGTGGTGTGATACAGAACCGCGCCAATGATTACGGTGGTCACCGCAGTGTACAACGGCGTCGCCTCGATCGCCGACTGCCTCGAGTCGGTCGCAAGCCAGGGCCTGGCGGGCGTCGAACAGCTGGTGCTCGACGCTCAGAGCACCGACGGTACGACCGAGCTCGTCCGTGCCAAGGCTGGCCCTCACGTACGCCACGTCTGCGAGCGTGATCGCGGCTTGTACGACGCTCTGAACAAGGGCATCGCTCTGGCGCAGAACGAGGTCATCGGGTTGCTCCATGCCGATGACGTGTACGCCGATCCGCACGTGCTCTCGCGGGTCGCCTATGCGTTCCGCGCCG
>CBINDO010000364.1:0-7786 GCA_966249405.1 uncultured bacterium
AGCGCGATGTCGAAGGCCTTCCGAGCGCTGCGTAGGCGACCCTTGGCGGTGCTCACCGAGATGTCGAGAGATTCTGCGGCGGCGCCCAGAGTGAGATCTTCGAGCTCCACCAACACGAACACTTCACTCGCCGACTCGGGAAGTTGTTCGAGCAATCCCTTGACGATGTCGGCCGCTTCTTGCTGTTCGAGGCGCTCGAAAGGATTTGCGTCCGCACACGGTGCGTCGTGGTCGGCGGAGGTGCTCACCGTCGCGAACACTCGGGAGGCGCGTCGGTTCTTTCGCCGATGGTCGCTCGCCACGCGCAGTAGAATACCGTACACCCAGGTCTCGAACTTGCTCTGACCCCGAAACTCGGGCAGGCGGCGGTGTACGACCACTAGCGCGTCTTGTACGGCGTCCGCCACGGCGTGTTCGCCCACGCCCAGCCGGCGAAACACTCGCCAGGCCAAAGCCGCGACACGCTCCACGTCTTTGGTGCCGAGCTCCAAACGCTGCGCGCAACCCGACGTTCGACCATCCGATTGGGCCGGAGTCAGTAATAGGTCGACGGTGGCGGAAGACGTATCCACGGATTCACTAGCGATCAGTGGCCGGGTACGCTTGCCGAAGAACACGAAAATAACCTTTCGATTCAGCTCGACGCCGAACTCGCAAATTCTAGCGCCACCGCCATTGAGGACCAGCCCAAGCGTACACGCTGGCTCGCTTTACACGAGCCACTTCCCCCAATGGGTCCACGTCGAGAGCGATCTCTTTGAACCGGAAGTTCGCGCCAATCGCTCCCCAGACGCCTATCCCAGCGCGTTCCTGGGTGCCGACCAACGCCACGCCAGCGCCCGGAAACCACGCGCTCGATTGCGTGGGCTGACCGATCTCGTCGCCGCTCACCGTGATCCGCTGCAAGCTCGGTCCGGCACACAGGTTCACGCCCTCTACCATGTTGAAACACAATTGCAGGCTGGCGTCGTAGCTCGTGACGCCGACCTCGACCGATGCGGAAGTCTGAATCGGATTAACGGTCGTGGTCAATCCCAGCTGCGGCCGGACGGCGAAGCGACCCCAGGTGTGTTCGAGCTCGGCAGTCGCTCCGAACGCAAGTGAGCGCAAATTCCACAAGGAGCCGGCGGCACCGAGGCGAACCGTCGTCGCGTTTGCGGCCGACGGTTCGCTTGGCGTAGGCGGCGAAGCGGGCGTGAGCGCCGTTGGGTTCTTGGGAACGAGGGGTGCGGGAGTTGGGGTTGGCACCGGCGCTGGCGCCGGCGCCAACCCCAACTCGGCGTTCATTTCGGTGGCCGCGTTCGAACTCGTGAGGGCAGCTTCTCGTTCGCGGAGCTCGCGTTGCATGATCGAGACGACGAGCAACGCGGCCTCGGAGACCTCTTCGCAAGACTGGCCGTCGAGCACCCGCTCGGTGGCGCTCGCGGGCGACGCGTCGCCGGGGGCGTCACTCAAACGGAGCTGGGCGCTCCAGCCCGTCGCGTGCTTCGTCACTTCGATTGAACCCCAGAGCGGTTGCTTGGACGGAGCGTTGAGTAACTCGTCGAGGCGTTGCCGAGGCGCCGGGCAGTCGTCTGGGCTCAGCCAGCGGACAGACTCATTCGGTGAGACGTTGGGCTGCGCGGGTGTTGTAGCTGCCGGTACGGCTGGCGTGACGGCAGACGGTGGAGCTGGTGCTTGCGCGCGTTCGCCTCGCGCAGCAGTAGGCGCGGTAGTCGCAGGCGCGGTAGTCGCAGGCGCGGTCGTTTCCGTAGGCACCGGCCCCTGCGCGTTTGCTGGAGTCTGCGTCAACACGCACAAGACCAGGAGGCGCTTCGTCAGGACGGCAACTCGGCGTCCTATCGGTAGCTGCCGGGCGCAGATACCGCAATGGGGCCACATCCGATTCACGGCCGCAGACTATCATTCGGTACGAGGTGGTGCAAGGCGTCGGGCCCCGCCGTGACGGGAACGCCGTGTGCCCGGTCACCCGCCACGATTGGTCGTGGCGGGTGACCGGGCATGGGCGACGTGAAACATCGCTGGCGGCTCATCGCGAGGAGAGGGGTGGGAGGGAGCCGCGAGAGTGTCTCACTTGGCTGGGCCCAACCCCCAAAAGGCGTGTGTTCGGGGGCTGGGGCAGCGTCAATGGGCCGGGGTTATTTGGGGCAGACCCATTCTATCGAACCGCACGAGCCATCTTCGTTGCAGGAGATGTCCGCGGCGGCGCAAGAGCCGTCGTCGCACTCTTGGCAGATGAGCGGTACCGCGCACGCTTCTGGACAACCGCGTTCTTCCGGCGCGGCACATTGCTCGGGCTTGACGCACGGACCGTAACAATCACCCTCCTGGGTGGGGACCAAACCCTCCGCACAATCGACGGCTACCTTGCACAGTACGCCACTGGTGTCGCAGTCGTAGGGTTTCGCTTCGCCGCATTGCTCGGGCTTGACACACGGGCCGTAGCAATCACCATGGCGCGTGGGGACCTCGTCTTCACCGCAGTCGATCGCGAGGTCGCACAAGACGCCGCTCGTGTCACAGTCGTAGACTTCGGGCTCGGGCGGGCAGGTGAAGGTCGTCTCACCGCAAGTCCCGTCAGGGTTGCAGGCGACCTCGGCCTTGGCGCAGCTGCCATCGTCGCACAGTTGGCACACTGCATCGACCGCGCAAGCGCAGGTCGGCATCGGTTCGGGCTCATCTTCGCAAGTCCAAACGACGTCTCCGCACTCGCCGTTGGCATCGCAGGGGGCGCTGCCTTGCGCGCAGGTTCCGTCGTCACAGAGCTTACAGATTTCAGGGATCGGGCAGTCGCAGTTCATTCCGCCGCCGCAATCACAATCCGAGACGGGACAGTCTGGAGGGACGTCCAGGACCTTGCCGTTACACTGCGCCTCACACATCACCGCAGGATCCGGGCATTCGTTGGGCATCGTCGAGCAGCTGAACGTCAACTCGCCGCACTCGCCGTCGGGCTTGCACTCGACGTTGGGTACTGCGCAGGTACCGTCGGGGCAAAGTTGACAGATGGTCGGCACCGCGCATTCACAATTGCCGGTGGAAGGGTCGCCACAATCGCACACAGGTGTGGGGCACCCTTCGGGTACGTCGATCATGTCGCCCTTGCATATCGCGTCACACACATTGGTGGGACACGCGGGACCCGTGGGCATGGGCCCAGTGGGCGTCGAGGGATCGCTCGAGCAAACCCAGTCGACGTCGCCGCAGGAGCCATCGTCGTTGCAGTGGACCTTCGGAGTCGCACACGTGCCCTCTTCGTCGTTGCAGACGTGGCAGATGTCTTCGACCGCGCAATCCTCGGGGCAGACGGAATCGTCGCCCGGGTCCGGATCGGGGTCCTGGCCGCCGATGCCACCTTGGTCGACGCCCACCTCCATGTGTTCCACGGTACAGGCGCAGGCCAACAATGCGGCCAGGCCCGTCATTGGGGCGAGCCGCCAAAAGCTCTGGGAAGACTGAATTTTCATGAGGAGTCCTTTAGCTAACGCTGAGATCCGAGGGCAGTATTGCGCCCTCATTCCCGTAAGTGGCCACCTGCACGCGGTCTGGAACAGCGATTTGCTTTACTTTCGGCGTTTTCGTAACCAGTGGAAATTAAAGAAGAAGTAGGTACTAGGGTGGACTCCAGTCAGGCGCACGCGGCGTGTGTCGGTTTCGAACACAGCCCGCGCGCCGTTCTCGGCGGGGATGACGCGGCGCAGGGGAACGCACCGGCGACTATTGGAGCGCCTCGGTTCCGCCGTCATGAACGCCATGTCGACCACCGCAGAGAACCGAACGCAGGACTCGGCGGCAAGAGCGTCGCAGCCGACGGTCGATGGCGCCGTCGACAACTTCAAGGCTCAGGTGTTTTGGGCAATCGCCGAACGGGCCCCCGTCCCCCTCGTCGCGACGTCGCTCACGACGGGTGAGATCTACTATACCAACCAGGCAGCCAACGACCGATTCAACGCTGGCGTGTCTGCGGTTGGGCTCCGAGCGCTCGACTTCTACGACCGCCCGGAGGACCGCGCGGTGATGTTGGACGAACTGAAACGTCGGGGGGCGCTTCAAGGTTACCACCTGCGAATGCGTCACAGCGACGGCTCGCGCGGGGACTACCTCGTATGGATGAGCCCGTCGGTGATCGAAGGCAAGCCGATCTTGCTTTCGTACATGTTGAACGTTACTCAGCAGAAGGCCGCCGAAACGGCTCTACTGCAGCGCAACCATGAGCTCGAGTTGATTCTGGGGAACGTGGGCGACGGGTTGCTGACCCTGGATGCCAGGGGCCGGATTCTACCCGAACGCTCCGCCGTCATTGATCAGTGGTTCGGCGTGCCTGCACCCGGGACGAAGTTTGGCGACTACCTCGCGGCCCACGACGGCGCGTTTGCGCGCTGGTTCGACTCGGGTTGGGAGGCCGTCGCCGACCACGTCTTGCCGCTCGAGGTGTGTCTCACTCAACTGCCGACTCTGCTGCGCCTCGGCGAGCGTTTCATCAAGGTTGGCTATACCGCGACGAACAATTTTACCGTCGACGGCGAACGGGTGTTGATCGTGATGACCGACGTCACCGAAGCCGTGCAGCGTGAACATGCCGAGTCTGCGCAACGAGAGCTCTTGGCGGTGTTCGACCGCGGGATTGACGATCGCGCTGGGGTAGAGGAGTTCTTTCGCGAGAGCGAGACCATCGTGGCGAGCCTGGAGCGTGCGCAACATCTAGCGATTTTGCTCCGGCTGGTGCACACGCTGAAAGGGAATGCCACGTCCTTCGGGCTCAAGCGCTTGGCCGATGCGTGTGAGCGGGTCGAATCCTTCATCCACGAGAACAACTGCAAGCCGAATCCAGACGTCATCACCGAACTGACCGAACAATGGCACAACGCCGCTCGCGTGTTGCGGATGTTCCTGCGCGAGGACCGTCAGGTGATCGAGGTCGCGACGGCAGACATGTCGGAGCTCGCCGATGCGCTGCGTCGCAGGTGTGAGCACGACGAGATCCTGGAGCTGATCGAGCGCTGGAGCCTCGAGCCGGTCGAACAGCGCTTGCGCCGCATTGCTTCGCAGGCTGTAGCGCTGGCACAGCGTCTCGGGAAAGGCTCACTCGTGGTGCTCACGGAATCGAATGGCGTGCGCCTGCGCAGCGAGCGTTGGGCGACGTTTTGGACCACCTTTGCTCAGGCCGTCCGCAACGCCGTGGACCACGGTATCGAGCCCTCCAGCGAACGAACGGAAGCGAACAAGAGCCCACATGGTACGCTCAAGATAAACACGCGCTGCGAGGCGTCGCAATTCATCGTTGAACTTGCGGACGACGGGCGCGGCATAGATTGGGGCGTCATCGCGCAACGGGCTAGGTCGATGGGACTGCCAGCGGAGACTCACGCCGAGCTGGAAGAAGCGCTGTTCGCCGAAGGCGTCACCATCAGCCAGCGACCGACCGCCGTGTATTCGGGGCGCGGTGTTGGTATGAGCGCCTTGCGCGACGCTACGCAGGCTTTGGGCGGGCTGATTGCGGTTCGCAGTGAACGCGGTCAAGGAACCATTCTGCAGTTCACTTTTCCCGAAACCGCGATGACGTGAACCGGGATGACGAGCCGGGCACACCGCGACCACGTTCGCGTCCAAGAGGTGTGAGCAGGGGCGTTCAGACGTCGCGCTCGTAGACGTTGTAGCGCTTGTAAATGCTACCGCCCATCATCTTGATGGCGGTGTTGACCGGGCCGTTGGCTTCGTCCGTGTAAGAGAGCTCGCCCCATTTGATGCCGAGCTGCTGGCCGCCTTGGTTGAGCTTGGCGTACAGGTACAGGCTGAGGGCCGCGTATTTCCGTTGGGTGCGATAACGCTTGGCAATGCCCAGGATGATGAGCCGCGCCGTCTCCGGTTGCTTGATCTTCAAGCGATAAATGAGCTTGAGCAAGCCAGTGGGCAAGAGCTTACCGTCGAGACCGACGAGCGCCTCGTTCAGATTTGGAGCCGCGATGGCAACGGCGGCAGGGGTCCCGTTGATGAACGCAATTTGCGTGATCTCGGGCCTCAACAGCAGCTTGAAGTCACTGGCCAGGGCGCGCAGCTCGGCTTGGGTCATCGCGACGTGGCCCCAATTTTCGGACCACGCGTCGTTGTAGAGGTCCATCACGATGCGGGTGTCGCCCTCGACGTCGTTCATGTTGACGGGCCGCGAGCTGACCTCGGGTAGTTTACTGATCTCGTCGTGCGCATCTTGCACGCGCTTCTTCAGATTCCCGACTTCGTATTTCCAAGCGTACATCGTTCGAATGCGTTCGAACCGGTTACGCTCGATCAACCCGCTCTGATACGGCCGGTGGTGAGGCATCATGAGCATCGGAGGCGAATCGAAGCCGTCGACCAGACAGCCCACCTCGTCGTTCATGCCCAAGCTGAGTGGGCCGCGAATGCGTTTGATGCCGCGGTCCTTCAGCCAACGCGCCGCCTTGTCCAAGAGCGCGTCGGCGACGGCTTGATCGTCGACCGTATCGAAGAAGCCGAAGAAGCCCGTGGCGTCACGGTGTTTGGCTAGGTGTTCGTGGTCGATGTGCGCGGTGATGCGGCCCACGCATCGACCTTGTTTGTACGCCAGGAAGATGGTGCCTTCGGCATGCTGGAAGAACGGGCTCCGCGGCGCCAAACGGTCTTTGACCATCATGTCGAGCGGGCGGATGTAGCACTTGTCGTCGCGATAGATGTCATCGACGACCTCCAAGAAAGGCTTGAGATTGCCACCCAACCGCACTTCGCGAACGTCCACGCTCATGGGCGCAGAGCTAAGTGGCAATGTGCTCTGAAGTCAATCGCTTCAGATGATTCCGAACTTCTTGCCGACCTTCTGGAAGGCTTCGAGTCCGCGATCCAGGTGGGCGCGGTCATGGGTGGCCATGTAGCTCGTGCGCAACATCGCGTGTTTCGGCGGTACCCCGGGAGAGATGAAGGGGTTCGTATAGATGCCGTGCTCCTCGAGCAGCGTGCGCCACATCATCAGCGTCCGGAGATCGTGACGGATGTAGATTGGGATCACCGCCGTCTGCGTCTTGCCGAGCTCGAAGCCCATGTTGGCGAGTTCGGTACGCATGTACGTGAAGTTCTCGCGCAGCTTGTCGATGCGCCACGGTTCTTCCTGCATCACGTCGAAGGCGGCCATGGCGGCGGCTACCGAGGGTGGCGCAGCGGCCGCGGCGAACATGAAGGACGGCGCGAAGTGCTGGACATAGTCGAGCACCTTGCGTTCACCGACGAGCCAACCACCGATGCTGGCCATCGACTTGCTGAACGTACCGCCGATCAAGTCGACGTCGTTCTCGAGTCCGAAGCTGTGCGCGGTGCCGCGTCCCAGCGGACCGATCACGCCGAGGGCGTGTGCATCGTCGACCATCAGGCGCGCGCCGTGGCGCTTCACGACTGGCACTATCTCGTCGAGCTTCGCGATTTCACCTTCGGCGCTGAACACGCCGTCGGTGATGACGAGCGCGCCTTCGCTGTCGTCCAACTTGGACAAGGCGGCGTCGAGCGACTCGGCGTCGTTGTGTTTGTAGCGGATCAGGCGACACCCGGCGCTCTGGCCCAAGCGTACGCCGTCGTAGAGCGAGGCGTGAACGTTGCGGTCGATGACGGCCACCGTCTTCTTGTTGCTGAGCAGCGCGGCCAACGTGGCGATGTTCACCTGGTACCCGGTGGTGAACACGACCGCGGACTCCTTGCCCATGAACGCCGCGATCTTTTCCTCGAACTCGTTGTGCAGCTTCATCGAGCCGTTGACCAGGCGCGAGCCGGTCATGCTGGTGCCGAA
>CBINDO010000365.1:0-7762 GCA_966249405.1 uncultured bacterium
CGGGTGGTGTGGCAGGGGTCGTTGGGGATTCTCCCAACGCCCCTATGCCGATTCCCACGCGCACGACATCGAGCGCCGCGTCGCAGTGACCTGTCACCGCCTGAATGTCACCGCCTGGCTGTTACTGCCTGACCGTCACCCCCTGACGATCACTGCGCCGGAGTTGGGGGAGCAGGGCTCGGCGGAGCGGGCGGCGGGGGAACCGGCGCGGGTGGCGCGGGAGCGGGAGGAATTGGTGCGGGTGGCGCGGGTGCCGGCGGCGTGGGTTGCGGTGTCGGAGCGGGCGCTGGCGCGGGACCGGGCGCAGGGCTCGGAGCCGGCGTTGGGTTCGGTGAGACTGCTTCGGCGGGAGCGCTCGCGGGACTCGCCGGGGGGAGCCCGCCGGTAGGTGCCGCCGGTTGCGTAGAGGGCTGTGCTGCGGGCGGCACGGCTGGTTCGACGGCTGCGGCCTCTTCTTCGGCGGCCTTCTTCGCGCGCCGACGTGCCGCTCGAATCCGAGCTGCTCGGCTCGCCGCGCTTTCGACCGCGGGTTTCTCCTCCGCTGGCTCGACGCCGCGCGCTGGCTCTTCCGGCGCCTTGCCCGCGGCGGCCTCGTCGGCAGCTGGCTCGGCTGCCGCAGGTTCACTCGCGGTCGTTGTAGCCGAAGCTGCCATCGCGGACGGCTCCGGCGCGGTCATGGCGCTCGAACTCGGGGCGACGGCCGTCTCCAGGGCCGCGGCGGTAGGTGGCGGCTCGGGAGTGACCGCGGGCTCGGCCTGGGTTACCACCGGCGTGACGGCGGGCTGCGCCGTCACCTGTGGCGAGGAGGCCGGCGGTTTCGCGTCTCGTTTGCGGCCATTGATGAACAGGAACAAGCCACCGAGCACGGCGACCAAACCCAGCGCCACGAGCCACGGCGGCACGCCTGATTTGGCGCTCGTGGGAGGCGGCAAGTCGCTCATCGGTCTCGGCGGCGCAGTCACGGCGCTGCTCTCGGAGTCGGCTGCGGCGGGCGGTTTGCTGTGTTTCGGCGCGGGCAGGCTCGTGTAGTTGAACTTCTTTTTCTTCTTCTTGGGATTTTTGCGACGCGCAGAGGAGGGGGGCTTCGAACGCGAGCCTTGCCCTGGAATGCCCATCACCAAGCCGTGGGCAGAGGGGACGAACTCCTTGGTCACCTCTTCCGATGAATCGGGTTCGTCGTCCTCGGGAGCGTCCACCGACGCAGGCTCTTGCTCCGACTTGGAGGGCTCCGCTGCGGCGACGGGCTCCACTTTCGAGGGGACCGCTTTGGACGCCGATGCACTGCTGCTCGCTGCCGGCGGGACCCGCGAAGCGCCCGTCGGCAACGTGGCTCGGTCTTCGACGTGGGGATGCTCGTCGTGGGTTTCGCCCGGGGCCACCTTGCTCATCGCGGCTTTGAGCAGCTCGGTCGACTGAAACAACATGCTCTGGTCCGACGGATCGTCGAGCTCCGAGCCCGGCGCCGACTGCGACGCCTTGGGGAACATGCGCGGCACTGGTGCCGGCTCGCTGTCTTCGTTGGCGCCCGCAGATGAACGCAGGTTCGCGGGCGGCTCGCTCAGGGACAACCCCTGTTCACGCGCGCCGTCTTCGAACTGCCCGCCTTGATCGGCGTGTTTGTCGACGGCGTTCTGGATCACCTGCACGCACTCGTCGGCGATACGGATGAACTTGATGCCCATACCCGCCGGCTTACCCGGTCCGAGGTTTCGTTCGCGGCGCCACGTCACCCGGCCCACGCCATCGATCACCGTCTGTTCTTCGCCGATCCGCACCTCGAACTTGAGCAGCGTGCCGTTGGGGAACGGGCTGTTCGTCTTGATGAACAAACCACCGCGGCTGATGTCGTACGAGTAGTCCTCCACGAACTCGGCCACGGTCGCGCTCTTGTAGCGAACCGTGAGGTTGAGGATCTTGCTGCGCGGGTCTTTGCGACTTTCCTGTGAACTCATGGGTTTCTTGGCGCTGATCAGGGCCGAACGCGAGCCGGCAAAGTGGGTTTCGGGAGCGTAGCGCGGGTGTTCGGCTGGTGACCAACAAATACCAGCACCAAACCCGTTTTTGGACGTCACTTCTACAAGTCCTGTCCCCGGGCGTTCTCGGCGTCCACGGGGTCAGGGGAGCACCTGGAACCTACGGCCGGTGTGGGCTCGAACCAAATGCGCGAACGCGCAGTTCCGATCGGTCAGCGAAATTGGTCTTTGGCGAGGCGAAGCAATCGGAACACCTCGTCGGTGGGCGCGTTTTCCGGCGCACCGACGGCTCGGCTCACGTCCGAGACGTGTACTCGCAGGAATGGATTAGTGCGTCGTTCCAACGCCAACGTGGTGGGCGTCGTGAACTGTCCGTTGGCGCGGAGCTCGGTCGTGCTGCGGACACGCTCTTGTATATCCGAGTTAACGGGCTCGATGGACGCCGCGAACCGCAAGTTGGAGGCCGTGTATTCGTGGGCGAAGTACAGCGGCAGTTGCTCGGCGACGTTCGCCAGCTGCACGTTGAGCGAGTGATTCATCTGCGCCGCGGTGCCCTCGAACAGGCGTCCGCAGCCGGCGCCGAACAACGTATCACCGACGAACCCCACGTCATCGCCGATGTAGGCGATGTGGCCTCGCGTGTGACCGGGTACGAAAACCACGCGAAAGCGCAGCCCGGCAACCTCGATGTGTTGCCCGTCTTGCAGGAAATGGGTTTGGCCAGGGATGCGCCCGCGGTCGGAGTCATGGGCGTAGACTTCGAGCTGGGGGTACCGCTGTAGTAACTCCAGGTTACCGCCTACGTGGTCCCCGTGATGGTGCGTGTTGAGGATCGCGACGGGGTGTAGACCTTCGCGCTCCAGGACGTCGAGCACCGGCGGTGCGTCGCACGGGTCGACGATCGCCACCTGACCGTTCCCCTCGACACCGACGATGTACACGAAGTTGTCGGTGCGGCACGGGAGCGTCCAGACGTGAGCCATATCAGTCGTCCGAGGATATCACGTCCCAATGCGACGCGAACTGAATGCCGAACGGGATGTATTGGCCGTATCGGTCGTAGCCGGTCAGCGCGTCGCGGCTGGTGCCGTCGGCGAAGTTCCACTTCACGTCGGTGAATGCGCCACCGCCGACCATCAACAGCAGCTCCGCCGTCGTCAGGCGATTGATGCGCCACTCGACGCCAAAGCCGAGCCGCGTGCTGAACAGGTCGTCCGACGCCGTCAGTTGCGTGCCGCTTTCCCACTCGGCCTCGAACGTGCGGTAACCCAGGCTGAGCTCCACCACCATGCCGATCGCGTCGGGATGCGTGCTGAAGCGGAAGCCGCCGCCGAACATCGACGTCGAGGTGTTCTTCTGACCGCCGAACGCGTCCTCTAGGCCGCCGGAGCTCAGCCATGCCCGCTCCCAGAACGCGAAAGCTTGATAGTGTCGCGCGAAGCGAACACCGAGATCGAGGCCCAGCGAAGGACCCGGCCCGGCGAACTCGGAGAACGGGCGCACGGACTCGACGCAACACAGGTCGTCGAGTGGTTCGCCGTCGATCCACATCGCGCCCATCGGAACGAACAAGCCGGGGCGCGCGCCAACCCACAACGACGACCGCGGAGCGACGTGTTTCGAGGGGGGCGGGGGCACCGGTATCTCTTCGACCGGGTCACCGTTTACGCTCGCCGCGGCTCCGCCGGGCAACGGCGGTTCGTAGATGTCGCCAGCGGGCGGCGGCGGCTCGGTCGCTGGCGCGGCGTCGGTCGGCGGCACGGCGTCGGTCGGCGGCACGGCGTCGGTCGGCGGCACGGCGTCGGTCGGCGGCGCGGCGTCGGTCGCTGGCGCCGTCGGGTACGGCGGCGGAAGTTGGGCATCAGCCGGGGCGGGCGCGGCCGGTGGAGCAGCACTGGCCGTCGGGGCAACGCCCGTTGCCGTCGCCTCGCCGGACGTTGCAGCCACCGGCGCTGCTGGCGGCGTGGCTGCCGTGATCTGGGCTGGGGGAGCTGGCGCAGCCGGAGCCGACGTTGCAGCCACCGGCGCTGTCGGCGCGGCTGGCTTGGCCGTCGCGGCTGAAGGAGCGGGCTGCGCTGGACGCTCTGCGGGTTTCGCGGCTTGGGCGAACACTGGTGCGGCGAAGGTCAGGGCCACCGCCGCTGGCAGAAACGAGGTCGCGCGCCGAGTGTGTCGCGGGCCAAAGAAGCTGGGGCGCGTTAGCCCCATTCGAAGAGCAGCAAACGGTTTCATGTCTCTCGCCATTGTAGTCGGACGGCACCCGCAGCCCTGCGACAAACTCATCGTTGACCCACCGCTCCGCGCCGTGGTAGCTCGCCGCCGCCTAGACGGTTTAAGTGCAAGATAACTGGAAAGGACTCGGAACCTACGGAACTCTCGGACTAGAGATAGTGCTGGGAGTGCTGTTGCCAAGCTACGTCGGCATAAGGGCCGACCGACACTTTGGCACCGGGCGTACCTGGCTATTGGTTGGGTTCGCCTTCGGGATTGCACATGGGGTCCGAGCAGTGTACCGCGCTCTCCAGAAAGCCAACCGCGAAGCCGAAGCTTACGAAGAAGAAGAGCGAAAACGCCGCAAGCAGTACCATGACGACCGAAGCTAAACCCCGAGAAGACAACGCGCCCACGGCGCGGCTCGGAGCCGTTTCGGGTTCCACGTCGGACGAGCGTCGCGCCGTCCGGTTCGTCGGCGTCACTGGCGTCTTGTTGTTCGTGGTGATCACCCCGATCTACGGCTGGGCGTTTAGCCGCGGCGTTCTGGTCGGGGCGCTGCTCGCGGTCGCCAACCTGTGGATGACGGCCCAGTCGGTGCGTGCGTTTTTGGGTGGCAACAGCGGGCCCGACGAGTCGCGCACGGGTGCCTCGTGGGGCACCTTCGTGGTCTTCAAATTGTTGGTCCTGTCCGTCGGCACCTACCTGCTTTTCCACTTCAGGTTGGTGCATGGCTTTGCGTTGATCATCGGGTTGGCGGCGTTGCCCTTGGGCATCGTTTGCCTGCAGCTGGCTGGCCCTCAGGGCCCGCCGCGCCCGCGTAGTTAGTTGAACTCGAACTTGAGGTTAGAACAGTGCCCGAGCATACCAGTTGGCTTACGTTCCTCATGGAACACATCAAGGACACCCTGTCTCACAACGCCGAGTTGGTGGGAGAGGGTTTGGTCGTTCACACGCCGCCGAGCTGGCACTCCTTCGAGCCCATCCTCGCGTCGTTGTTGATCTGCGTGTTGATCCTCGCGATCGCGCGCCGCGTGGGCGTCCAGCTCGCCGACATGGATAAGGCGGTCGTGCCGGACAACAAGCTGACGCTGCGAACCTTCATCGAGGCGTTCCTCGGCTACGCGTACAACATGGCCAAGGACGTCATGGACGCCAAGCGCGCCAAGAAGTACTTCCCGGTGATCGGGGCGGCTGCGTTGTTCGTCTTCTTCTCGAACATCATGGCGCTCTTGCCCACGTTCCCCGTGGCCACGAGCAGCCTGAACATCACCCTGGGCTGCGCGCTCGTCGTCTTCGTGTTGTTCAACTTCTACGGTTTGATGACCCACGGCATGGGGTACATCGCGCACTTCGCGGGCCCGGCCTGGTACCTGGCTTGGCTGATCTTCCCAATCGAGGTGATTTCGCTGAGCGTTCGTCCGATCACACTCGCGGTTCGTTTGATGCTCAACATGTCCGTCGATCACTTGATCCTCGGGATCTTCATGGGCCTCATCCCACTGTTGCTGCCGCTGCCCGTCATGTTGCTCGGCGTGATCGTGGTCGTGGTTCAGACGCTGGTTTTCACGATGTTGACCTGCATCTACATCGGCCTCGCGACGGAACACGAAGCCCACTAAGAGCAGATCTCGAAACCGGTTGCGGTGGGAAAAACGCCCGCCCAACGGCGACGAGACGCGTTGGCGTGTAGAGCGAAGTAGAGCGAAAAGGTCCAGCCACCTGCTGGGCCTTTTTGCGTTTGTCCCGAGGGAGAGTTCGGTTCAACTGAACCGAACTCTCGGAATTGGAGAGAGGCGCAGCGCGCGTGCGACCTAGTGTCGCGGCTCTCGATCGCGCGCTCCGGCGCGCTGCGGTAACCATTGACGGCGCCCAAAAAACACAAAGCTTTACGAGTGTTTATGGGCGATTGCAGCGGCCCTGAAGCGGGCCTCCGGCAATCCCACCGTGGTGCCCAAAATCCATTGGCTATCGCCACAAAAAGCAGTATCCCGCCGTTCCGCGTCCCAGACGATTCACTAAGGAGATTACCTCACAATGTTCAAGAACAAGCTTGCCTGGTTGTCGGCAGTCATGACGACCTTGTTTTCTTCATCTGCTTTCGCTCAATCAGCAGCAGCGGCAAACCGCTTCGACGCTCAGGCCATGGCGGCCCTCGGCGCTGGTCTTGCAATTGGTCTTGCTGTGCTCGGTGGCGGTCTTGGTCAGGGTAAGGCAGCAGCTGCTGCTCTCGAAGGCATCAGCCGTAACCCCGGCGCTGCTCCCCGTATTCAGACCCCGATGATCCTCGGCCTGGCGCTCATCGAGTCGCTCGTGCTCATGGGCTTCGTGATCGCGTTCTTGCTCCAGGGCTTCGTTCCCCCGGTCGAGTAAGTCGACTCGACGTTGGGCAACCTTCGGGCTAGTCCAACGAGCGCGAGCAAAAACCCAGGCCAAGCCTGGGTTTTTCGTTTTGTCGTCGGTAGGACGTGAGACAAAAGAAAGCCCCGCTTAGCGGGGCTTTCTTTTTGCGCGTTGCAGACTGGAGAGCTCAGCCTCGCACGGTGAGCCCGAGGGAAGTGTCGAGCAGCTCGAGGAACGAGGCATCCTTGGCGCGCGGCACCTCGCCTTCGAAGCTCGCCGCTACGGCGTTTGCCCGCGGCGTGAACTCGACGGTTTGCGGTGTTGGGCGCGCCGACAGCACCACGTCGGAGACGGTCGTTTGGTACGGCGGGATGCTCGAACGCGCCTCGTCGACGAGGGACACGTCCGACGTTTGCGGTATCGAGGGGTAGTTGTTCTCGATCGGACGATCGAAGGAAACAGCCTCGCCGCGGTCGCCCCGGTCGCCGAGCGCGCGCAGGGGTTCCACGGCCGACTGCGGAGGGATGGTCACGGGTGACTGGGGATGCGACGACAGCACTGGCGGGATCTCGCTGTCGAGCGAACCCGCGTGGGCGGCGGGGTGCGTCACTTCGGAAGCTGGTGGCGAGCTCAGGTGAACGGCGGGTGCGGGCGCCGAGGATACGCGGTCCCGCACGTTTTGATCGTGAGCCAAGAGCTCTTCGCGCGCCTTGGGCGGCGCGGACAACGAATCGTCGTAAGCCGCGCGGTAACTGGTCCGCGGCAAATCCGCCTCGAGCTCGTCGTCGCCGCTGGTGGGCGTCGAGGTCGAGGGGGCTACCGAGCGCAAGCTGCTGGGCGGTGGCTCGGCGAGCTCGAGTTCGACGTCGCCCACGTCCGCTTCGGGCAGGTTGATGGTCCCGCCGAGCGCGGACGCGGGGGCGTCCGAGATTCGGCTCTCTCGATCTTCGGTGAACTGATGGCTGTCGAGCGACGCCGTAGATATCGCCACCGCGGGCTCCGACGGGCTCGTGAAGGTGCTCGCGCCCGCGGGCAACTCGATACCGCGCGCTGACACCAGCGGCTCCTCGAGGGACATCGGGGCTTCTTGCGGCAAGAGCGAGGGCGACCGTGTGCTCGGACGTTCCCCGGACAGCGGCGGAGACGAATCCCGCAGATCCGCGTCCGTCACCTCGTGCGCCTGCGTGCTGGTGGAGGGGGTCGAAGAAGCCGAGGCTGCGGGGTGGGGCGGTGGT
>CBINDO010000366.1:0-7746 GCA_966249405.1 uncultured bacterium
ACGCAGGTGCTCCCCTCTTTCGGCGCGGCGAGGAACCAGACGGGTTCTTCGTCGTACTCGAAGGGGCAGTAGTCGTGGAGGGAGAAGTCGGTGAACTCGCCCGCCTCGGGCCTGGTGAGTTCGTCGGGGAACACAGTGCGCTCAGTGGTGAGCGCCGTGGTGTCACGGTGAGCGCAGCGGAACCGTTGCTCGCAGCCCACCTCGGCACGAACGCGTTGACCGAACTGTCGCGCCTGAGACCCGACGTGGCCGCAATGTTGTATCGCAACCTGGCTTTGGGTCTCGGACGCAAGCTCCGAACCATGGGGCGCGTCGCCATCGAGACGGCTGAGTGAGTCCGCGCGGGTGCGGTTGGGCCGCAAGGCGAAGTCGTCACTTCGACGTACGGCGCCATATCGTCTCACTGCGCCGGTCGCGGCCCTTTACTCCGCCGTGCGAAACCCCACGGCGGCCCAGAGATCGCCTGGGGGCAAGTCGTATCTGCGCTCCACCGTCACGCCCGCTCCGAGATATGAACACTTGACGTCTACGCCACCACCGCCAAACGCGATGGCCTCCACGAACCCACGCTCGATCGTGGGGAACGTGGCCTGCAACCAGCGGTCGACGTCCAGCACCAAGAGCCTCGTGCGAGGGCCGGAAGCGTAGTCTACCGTCAGCCATTCTTGCAGCGCGACGAGGCGGCTGTCCTCCGACCACCGCGCCGGTTGCCCAAACAGGCGTGAGCCAAGCGAACGGTCATCGACGAACAGCCGGTAATACTCCGGCCCGAACCTGATTTCCGACTCGTACTCCAGACGTGCCAGATGGTTGCCGTCGGGGGAGAGCAAAGGATTCGTCATGGGTTCAACCGTGTCTCACGGTCAGCCGCGGCGCAACCTCGTTCGCCGTCGGGTCGGTATCTGTCGCCGTATGCCTACTTCCCTGGTGGTGGGACGCCCCTCGTTCACTCGCCGAGGAGTGCCGTTCGAGCGGGGTGAGACACTGGGCCGCCGCTGCGAACCCCGGCGGGCCAGACAGCGACGCAGGCCGGGTGTGGGGAGTCAGCCGCTCGCCGCAGCGGCAGCCGCGTTTGGGGCTGCGCGAAATGGCGCAGTGTGCGTGGCCCGTGCGGCAGGTTGCCCCGAACTCGGTGTGAGACGGAGGGTTTGGCGCGGAAAACGCGGCACTTTCGCGCGCAGACCATCGGCACGAAGTCTGCAATTAGCCGAGCCATGACTTCTTCTCAAGACAAGCATGCACACAGCCACCTCTCGGCGGGAGAGAAGCTCGAGCAGTTCCATCAGATGATCGAGGACATGGAGATCGCGATGATGACCACGGTTGGCGCCAACGGCGCACTCGTGTCGCGTCCGATGGCGACGCAGAAGCAGCTCGGCGACGGCAAGTTGTGGTTCATGACCAACAACGAGTCGCACAAGCTCGAAGAGCTCGAGTCCGATCCGCGCGTGAACTTGGCCTACTACAAAGACCGGACCCGGGAGTTCGTGTCGGTGAGCGGCGTCGCGCGCGTCAACCGCGACCGCGCGAAGATTCACGAGCTCTATCAAGTCGATTGGAAGGCGTGGCTGGGCGAGGAGTCGGAGCAACGCGACGGTGGACCCGACGATCCTCGCATCGCGTTGATCGAGGTGACGCCGCAATCGGCGTCCTACTTGCACCTCGACAGGCCCGCTGCGCTCGTCATGCTCAGCGTGCTCAAAGGCATCGTCACCGGTGAACCCCCGAAGGTGGGTGAGGTAGAGCAGCTCGACCGACGCGAACTGGCCGGTGAGACGACGCTGCGGGGCTAGCGGCGGTTTCGGCGTGCGGCCGGAGGACGCCCCTCGGGCTGCCGAAAGGATGGCTCAAACGGGCTATGTGAGGCTCCGAACTTGGCACGGCATCCTGTGTCCTCGAATAGCGGCCGCGGTATCCAGTGCGCTTTATTGCGTGCCGCCGAGCGCCTTCGCTATGCCCACGCGCGATGAATACGGCATCCGACGGTGTCAGGCTCGACGCCTGGACCGAGCGCTTGGCTCGGCACCGCATGGTGCTGCTCGCCGTGGTCGTGGTGCTGAGCTACTTGCCAAGTCTAGGCGGCGGCTACTTGCCGTACGACGATGACTGGTTGATCGAGCGCAATCGGCTGCTTGAAGCCCCGTTGCGTGACGCGCTGGGGGCGTTCTTTTTCGACCTGTCTCGGGAGACGCGCACGACCCTGGGCGCAGAATACTTGCCGCTCCGGGATCTCAGCCATTGGCTAGAGGTGGCGTCGTTCGGCAAGAGCGCCTGGGGTATGCGTCTCGTCCAACTGGGGCTATACTTGGGCGCGCTCTCCTTGCTGCACGACGCGCTGGCGCGATGTCTCACGCGCGGAGCCGCGTTCATCGCCGTCGCGCTGTTCGCCGTGCACCCGACGCACGTCGAGTCCGTCGCGTGGCTCGCGGGACGAAAAGACGTACTGTCCATGTTCTTCGTGTGCGCTGCGCTCGCGCTCTACTCGCGTCAGGGCAACACGCGGTGGTGGGCGGTTCCGCTCGTCGTGGCGGCGGCGCTGTCCAAATCGATGAGTGTCGTCTGCCCGGGCTTGTTGCTCGCCATGGACCTCCTGTGCAATCGGCGACCGGCGTGGCGCGTGCTGACGGGTTGCGTGATTGGGGTGGTCGGCGTGTTCGCGCTCCACCTTTCGGTAGGGTCGCGGGTCGGCATGGTGGGAGGGCCCTTGGCCGAGTCGAGGTGGGTTGCGTGGTGGACGATGGGCGAAGTGTGGCTGCGTTACGTGAACGCGTGGATTTGGCCGCCGGGGCTCAGCATCATCTACGACGTGGCCCCGGTGCGGCACGCGACGTTGGCCTCGATCGCCGGCTGGCTCCTCGTACTCGGGTCGTCGACGTACGGCGTATTTCGGGCCAAGGCGGGCCAGCCTTTCGCCTTGGGCGTTGCGATGTGGGTGTGGGTGCCGTTGCTGCCGGTGAGTCACGTGATCTTCCCGCTGCAGAACGTCATGGCCGACCGGTATTTGTGGCTCAGCACGTTGGCGCCTGCGCTTTGGCTGGGACGCGCCTGGTCGGGTCTACCCCGCGCCGGCGTGAGGCGAGGTTTGGCGTTCAACGTTTTTCGGGGTGGCTTGGTTGGTTTGTTGTGTTGGTTTATTGGGGGGGCAGCAAGCCGGGCCGCACTGTTTGGAGACCCCGTCGCCTTGTTTGCCGATGCAACGCGCAAGTCTACCGGACCACGCGCGCCATATCAGTGGGGGTACACTTCGTCTCGAGTCGGGGACGTCGACGTCGCCATCGCCGGTTACGAAGAGGCACTCCGTCGCGACTGCTTCGACTGTGGCGCTCAACGCAGCGCGGCAAACAACCTGGCCCAATTGTTCGTCCGCCGCGGCCAGCCGCAGCTTGCCGAGCCCGTGTTACGCCGTAGCCTAGAGCGCTTCCCCGACGACCCCAAGACGGTGCTCAACCTGGTCAAGGTGCTCACTCGGTTGGGGAGGGTGGAGGAAGCGCGCCAACTTTACGAGACCGCCCAGGCTCGTTCGGCGGCGCTAGGAGTGCCTTTCGAAGTCACCGAGTGAGTGGCTCGGACGGCCGCTTCGGGAAATAACGCCGGCTGGCTGCTCGGACGTGGGCGAGGGAGTGCAGAAGGCGATCACTTCCTGGTATTGGTCAGGGATGAACGTCCGGGGGCAGGTCACGTAGGCTCGCGTTGAGCCGGCCGTGATGCAAATGAAACAACGACGCCCTCGTGCCTCACGACACAAAGCGCCCATGACCGACTCCGCACACAGGCTCTCGTTTCGAGAAAAGGCGGGATACGCTACCGGCGACGCTGCCGCGAACTTCGTCTTTCAACTACTCTTGGTGTTCCAGGCCGGGTTTTACACGGACCTGATGGGGATCAGCGCTGCCGCCCTCGGCACGTTGCTGCTCGTGGTGCGGGTCAGCGATGCATTCGTCGATCCGCTGATGGGAGTGATCGCCGATCGGACTACCCACCGATGGGGGAAGTTTCGACCATGGATCTTGTGGTCCGCCGTTCCATTTGCGCTCGCGTTCTGGGCCGCGTTCACCGTTCCACCCGGGCTCGGCAGTACAGGGCGCCTGATTTACGCAGTGGTTACGTACACGCTGTTGATGGTGATCTACAGCGTCAACAACGTGCCTTATTCGGCGTTGATGGGAGTGATGACGGGCAGTCCGAGCGAGCGTACGAGCCTGTCGTCTTATCGGTTCGTGGCGGGCATCGGTGCGGCGTTCGTGATCCAGGGGTTCACCCTGCCGCTAGTCGGCAAACTCGGCGGTGGAGACGACGCGAAGGGCTGGTCGTTGACCGTTGCGATCTTCGCGCTGGCTTCAATCGTCTTCTTCCTCATCACCTTCTTTACGGCGACCGAACGTATCACGCCACCTCCGGATCAGCAGCACGACGTGCGCCGCGACATCGACGACCTGCGGAAGAACAAGGCGTGGCTGGCGATGTTCGTGATGACGCTCTTCGTCTTCGCGACGTTGTCCCTGCGCGGCGGCTCCTACTTCTTCTACTTCACGTATTACGTGGACTCCGCGGCGCTCGGTCGCTTCATCGAGGAGCTCGGCCTCGTCGCGAGTCCGGCGGAGATGAACAGCTGGGGCATCCAAGCGCTGGATCTGTTCGGGCTGATCGTCAAACCAGGCGCCGATCCATCCAAGGTGGGCTTCAGCTTGTTCAACATGGTCGGTCAGCTGGTGAACATTCTCGGAATCGTGTTTGCGACGACGCTCGCCGAACGTTTCGGAAAGAAGGCGGTGTTTACGACCGGCCTCGTTGGCGCTACCCTCGTGCAGTTCGCGTTTCTGCTGCCTGGCCCTACCGACATCGGGTCCATGTTCCTTTTGAGCGCGCTGTCGAGTTTGGCGTACGGCCCTACCATCCCGTTGCTGTGGGCGATGATCGGCGACACCGCGGACTACGCCGAGTGGAAGACGGGGCGCCGGGCGACCGGGTTCGTGTTCGCTGGGGTCGTATTTGCATTGAAGGCCGGCCTCGGTTTGGGCGGCGCCATTTCCGGTTGGCTCTTGGCGTTCTACGGATACTCACCAGCCACCGCCCACGATCCTCGAGTGGTTGATGGCATCCGCACCATGGCCAGCGTCTTTTCGGCGCTCCCCTTCGTGATCGGTGTGGGCTGCATGTTCTTTTACCCGATCTCCAAAGCGCTCAACGTGCAGATCAGCCAGGAACTCGAGGCCCGGAGACGCGGTGTAGCCGCCGTTTGACGACCGCTCACGGTCGTGTGTTGCCCGGTCAGGAGCAGCGGGGTCAGGAGCGCGCCTTGGCCGCCTTTTCATCCGCGGCCATGCGATCCAAGTGTTGTTCCAGGGCATCTACGTGTTTGGACCAGAAGCGGCGAAACGGCGCGAGCCACTCGTCGAGTTCGCGGAGGGGTTCCGGGCGCAGCCGGTACAACCGCTTCTGGGCTTCGACTCGCGATTCGACGAACCCCGCATCCCGCAACACCCGCAGGTGTTTGGACACGGAAGGCTGGGACAGGTGCAGCTCCCGTTCGAGTTCACCCACCGAGCGCTCCGACGAAAGGAGCAAGCTCAAGATGGCGCGACGATTGGGCTCGGCGACGACGGTAAACGAAGATTCGAGGGCGGTCATGGGTTACGGTGTCGCACCTTACGCCGCAATTCAAACGCCGCCAAACGGAGTCGACACGAATCTGCCGTAGGTCGTGAACGCGGCCAAGACGACCATCGCTGCGCTGTAGCCAAGCGGTGAGAAGTCGCGATACGTGACGTAAAACGCGCAGATCAACAGAGATTGCAGCGCAACAGCGGCTGCCGCGTACGCCGTCAGCCACGGGAGGCCGACGAGGGGCGGCAGCACGAGCGCTACGCCGCAAACGATGCCGAAGGCGCCCAGGGCCTTCCAAAGTCCCTTCGGGAGGGCGCGCATCGAGTTGACCCCTTTCGCGAGTTCGTCGAGCTTGAAGAGTTGGAAGAACCCCCCAGCGACGCAAAACCAAGCCAAAACCACCTGCAAAACCCACAACGTGATGTTCATCGGACGTGAATATGTCCTGATAGGAATATGCTTGTCAAGGAATATTATGCGCGAGGGCGGCCGTCATACCCCACTCAGTGGGTCGGCATCGCGGGTGCTCACGGACACTTCGAGGTCCGAGGCTCGCGCGATGTGTTCGCGGAGCACCGGCAAATACCCGCGCTCGCAATTGCTGTGATCGGTCAGGATCACGCTGATCCCCAGCTGCTGCAGTTCGAGCACGTCGTGGTGACGCATCTCACCGGTGACCAGCAAGTCGGCGCGGCACTTGGCGAGCAAACTGCCGCCAGCGCCTGCACACACGGCCACGGAACGGATCGGGCCGACGACCCCGCGTGTCGTCTCGACCCCGACGCTACGTCTCACCATGGCCAGTCCCAGGTGCTGCTTGACCCTGGACACGGCGGTCTCCAGGCTGATCGGCGACGTGAGCTCTGCGATACGGCCCTGGCCTGGTGCACAGCCGCTGTCCGCCCGCGCGGAGAACGGCTTGCTCGAGACGTAGGGAGTGACGGGACGCCGAATTGACGTCTCGAAGGCGTCCAAGAGCCAGTCGTTCACTCCTCCCGGCACGGAGTCGAGCGCCGTGTGTGGGCTGTAGACGACGATGTCTCGCGCCAACAACTCGCCCACGATCCGGCTTTTGGGGTCAGAGGGGACGAAGCGCTTGATGCCGGTGAAGATTGGAGGATGGTAAGCCACGATCGCCTCGGCTCCGAGCGCGATGGCTTCCTCGAGCACCGGTAGCGTGAGGTCGATGGTGAGCAACACCCGACGCAGCTCCAGGCGCGTGCCGCGGTCGAGCAGCATTCCGACGTTGTCCCACGACTCCGCCAATTCGAGCGGCGCGAGGTCTTGCATGAGCTCTACGAAGCTGGTCGTCTTCATCGACGCGAACGTAGCCGGTTTTTCGATCCGATAGCGCGTCGATTGGCGAAGGGTACGCGACTCGGCGCCCGGCTGACCGTGCCAGGCGGTCGTTTGGGTGTGGCAAGGCCGCGTCTGAATAGGGGCAGGCCGACCACCGAAGCCGCTTCGCCCGACGCAGGCCTTCGCCACCAACCGACCCCGCGTGCAGGCGGTCGTTACTTGCCGCGCCGAAGTGGGAGGGAGCCGGGTTGTGACGGGCGGCGGCTGGGCCCACCCCCAAATTGGAGGGCAAACTGGCTCAGTTACAGTCACTTCGGCATCGATTGGCCGCCGAGGCGGCGGCTCTGCCGATAAGCGCTTGTCAACGGAGACGCAATTGTTCAAAAACGCGCCGTCCAATGGTTTTGGCGGGTGCGACCCGACGCCGCACCCCGTCAAGCGAGAAAGCCCCGAGGTAATAGATGCGACGTGTAGTGGTCACCGGAGTCGGTTGTGTTAGCCCAGTGGGCTGTGACGTGGATTCAACGTGGGCCAACCTGTTGGCGGGCAGGAGCGGCATCGCTCCCATCGACACCTTCGACGCGGCCGAACACGCGTCGCGCATCGCCGGCATCTGTCGCGACTTCGATCCACTGAAGTACATCGAAAAGAAGCGGCTACGCGAGGGCGACAAGTTCATCCACATGGCGATCGCCGCGAGCCAAATGGCGATCGACATGAGCGGTTTCAATCCTCAGGGTGACGAACTGGAGCGCGTCGGCACCTTGATTGGCGTGGGTATGGGGGGCCTCGACCTGCTCGAGAAGAACCACATCGTGTTGCGTGACAAGGGCCCGGGCAAAG
>CBINDO010000367.1:0-7743 GCA_966249405.1 uncultured bacterium
GTTTTGGCGACAGGGAGCCGCCGCGCAGAAAGGCCACTTTGACGTACTTGTTGAAACAATGGAAACTCAGGAACCAGCCTTGGCCCGGCACACCATAAAAAGGCGAGTTCCACTTCACCGCTTTGCGCACTCCCGGCACCGCCTGCTCGATGAGGGCGTCGAGGCGGCGTCCGAGCAGACTTTTCCACTCGGGCATCGCCGAGATGTAGGCCTGTACGGGCGCGTCGCCTTCGCCTTTGGCGATCTGAGGATTGCCACCGGACAACAAGGCTGGTGCTTCAAGCTCGCCTTGGGGCGGAGCTTTCATTTTGGACCGTTTGCGCGGGCCGGGTGAGTCGGGCGCCGTTCGTGTCTTCGTGGCGGTTTTCGTCGACCGCGAAGCGGGCGGAGTCGGAGTCTTTTTTACGGGTCGCTTCCCAGCACCGGGTTTCGGTTTGGCGGATTTCTTGCTGGCCGACATAGGTTCTTCCTAGTCGAGTTCTCGGCCTCGCGCAATCGTGGCTCCCACCGGTGCCGCGCGTCGCGGCGCCGCGTTATTCTGCAGACTACAACGTAGCGCCCGGCCGCGCCCAACGTGTTCGGGGTCAGCTGCGTGGTGCCAATTTGCGGCGCCTCCGCAGCCGCTCCGCAACCCCCCTGCGAGGTGGCGCTGCCTCGGCGGGCATCGTCGTGAGCCGTTTCGCCACGAAGTGCTGGCAACGAGGCGGCCCGGCCGGTACGGTTTGGCCCCGCCATGAACAGTAGCCAAGCCGACTTCTGGAACAGTCGTTTCGATACCGACGCATACGTATTCGGGACCCGTCCTGCCGCCTTCGTCGAGGAGAACGCGCACTTACTGCCACCTGCGTCGCGGATCCTGCTTCCGGCGGACGGCGAGGGCCGCAATTCCGTCTTTCTCGCCGAACACGGTCACCACGTCGTGGCGACCGACATATCGCCGAACGGCCTTGCCAAAGCGCGGCAGCTTGCAACCATGCGGCGAGTGAGCGTCGACTTCCAGCTCGTGGACTTGATGGGCTGGGAGTGGCCAGAAGCCGAGTTCGACGCGGTTGTCGCGGTCTTCATCCAGTTCGCACCCCCGACATTTCGAGACGAGATCTTCGCCGGTATCGAGCGCAGTGTCCGGCGCGGCGGGCTAGTGTTGCTCCACGGATACACCCCGAAGCAGCTCGACTACAAGACCGGAGGACCGCCAGTTGTGGAGCAGCTGTACACCGAAGAACTGCTCCGCAAAGCGTTCGAACGTTGGGAGCTGCTCCGCCTCCAGAGCTACGAGCGAGAACTCGACGAAGGGGAGGGGCACAAGGGGCGGTCTGCGCTCATCGACTTGATAGCACGGAGACGGTGAGCCCAGTCGTGCTCCGTCCGAGCGCGCCGCTTGGCAACGGCGCGGTATGGTTCTAGGCTCCCTCCATGATGAGCCCCGACTGGCTTCTTGCGTTGGCACGCTACAACCGCTGGATGAACGAAAAGCTGTACACACTCGCTGCGTCGATGACCGACGAGGACCGCAAGCGGGATTGTGGTGCGTTCTTCAAGTCGATTCATGGCACGTTCAATCACTTGTTGTTGGCCGACAAGGTTTGGCTCGGGCGCTTCCAGGGCGTCGTTTTGCCGGACGGCTTCATGGGCCCGGACGGCATTCGTGCGCTCGACCAAGAACTCTACGCGGATTTTGGGCACTTGCGCGCCGAGCGGGCACGCGTCGACGCCGACCTGCTCGCGTGGACTTCGACGCTGACCCCGGAGCGACTGAGCGCTCCGCTCGTGTTCATGCGCCGCGGTCAGCGAAACGAGGTACCTCTCTGGTGGTCGGTGGCGCATTTGTTCAATCATCAAACTCACCACCGAGGGCAGGTGACGACGCTGTTCACTCAACTGGGTCGCGATCCTGGCGTCACGGATCTGTTTGCGATGTTGAGAGAGGAACAAGCCACCTCCGCGGGATGACGCCCGAGGACCTCGCCGGTTTGCCCTTCCAGGGGGCATACCTTGGGGGATTGGTGCGTCTGGTCGGCGCCACTCGTTCCGCGTCTCGTCTCCGCCGCGGGCCCGAGCTGGTGGCGGTTTGTCCCGAAAGCTGGGCCGCCCCTTGACGGGTCCGAAGGGGAGTGCCACTTTAGGGCTCTCACTTCCGCACTCGTCGGCCTCGTCGCCGAGTGTGGCCGGTGCCACCGATAACGGGGGCGATCGGTTTCGACGTGGGGACTGAAGGTTTATCTGCGTGCGGTGGCGCTCGAACCACCTAAAATCGAGCAACGTATAATTGCAAACGACAATGCAGTAGCTCTCGCAGCTTAACGCGTGAGCCGTCGACCGGTGAGAATGTCTTGGTAACCGTGAGGCGTCAACACTAAGGCTGGCTCCGCTACTGGGTTCCCTGGGTAGCGGAGTGAGAAAATCAGGGGGCTAGGTCGAAGCCGAATCTACGAAGCCCCGTCGTTGGGTCAATAACGACTACGCACGTGAACGAAGGTGAATTGGACGCCTTGCGGACGCGGGTTCGATTCCCGCCGCCTCCAAAAAAATGAGAAAGGTCGCCCCTCGAAGGCGGCCTTTCTCATTTCGACCTTCGACGGTCCGCGGCGCGCCTCGCTTTGCTGGCTTGAAACACTCTCGTTTTCTACCGTCGGGGGGCAATTTGTGCTCACCGGAGGAAGTCGCTGTGCATCCACGAGGCGTGGGAGCTGGCCGCCGGAGCCACGGCTGTGGGGAAGCCTGTGGCACCATGTTTGGCCCATGCAAGTTTCGCTGCGGGTCGTGTGTGTGCGTCCGTGCGACCGTGCCAGAGGGGAACCCTAGTGTTTCGCCGACGCAATGACACCCGGACGTTCGTGGTGTCGGTGCAGGTGTCCGTTGGCCACAGGTTCAAAGACGGTGACAGTGCCGGCGAGCAACGCCGTCGAAGCTCTTTTTCCGATTGCGGTTCCTGGCGCTGATATACACTCGGCCCGATGGATCGGCTGTGGGAGAATCTGCGAAAGTTCTGGCGGCTCGACGAGCGTGTCGCCTTCTTGAATCATGGCTCGTTCGGCGCATGTCCAATCCCCGTGCTCGAATACCAAGCGCAGCTCCGGGACGCCATGGAGCGGAACCCGGTTCGCTTTTTGGTCAACGAGTTCCCGGAACGACTGCAGGTCGTGCGACAGGAGGTAGCCCAGCTGGTTACCGCGCGCCCAGAGGACATCGCTTTCGTCAACAACACGACTGCTGGCGTCAACGCCGTCTTGAGGTCGCTCGCCTTTCACCCCGGGGACGAAATCCTGACCACCAACCATCTGTACGGTGCTTGCAAGAACGCTCTGGACTACGTCTGCGCGCGCACGGGGGCCAAAGCCGTGGTCGCGGACGTGCCGTTCCCGATCGCTGACCCTCGCCAGGTCGTCGACGCGATATTGGCGCGCGCCTCGGACCGTACGCGGCTCGCTTTGGTCGATCACGTTACCAGCATCACCGGCATGATCTTTCCAATCGAGCAAGTCGTCACGGCGCTCCGTCGCCGAGGGATAGACACGTTCGTCGACGGGGCGCACGCGCTCGGGATGTTGCGCGTTGACTTAACGGCGCTCGGGGCGGCTTATTACGTCGGAAACTTTCACAAGTGGTTGTGTTCTCCCAAGGGCGCTGCGATGTTGTGGGTTCACCCGGAGCGTCAGGCGGCGATCGTGCCCGGCACCGTGAGCCACGGCTATAGCAACGATCCACAGTGGCGGTTCCAGTCGATGTTCGACTGGCAGGGCACCGACGATCCTACGGCTTGGCTCTCCGTGGGCGAGGCGATACGTTTCCTCACGAGTTTGTTCGCTGGTGGCCTAGCGACGGTTCAGAGCCGCAACCACCGCGTGGCGATGTTGGCTCGAGATGCGTTGTGTGAAGCTATCGAGCAGCCTGCGCCGTGTCCGGAGAGCATGATCGGCTCGATGGTGAGTGTCCCAATCGGTCAACGTCGCGTGAGCAGTTCGGACGTGAGCCGGTTGCGGGCTCTACCGTCCGCCGCCGAGCTCTATCAGAACCTGGTGGCCGAGGGATTCGAGGCGATGGTCATGCCTTGGCCCACCCCCACGTCGCGTGTGCTCCGAGTCACGGCTCAGGTTTACAATTCGCCCCAAGACTACGAACGGTTGGCGGCGCTACTACCCAGACTGCTAAATTAGCGGGCCCGGTCGCGTGACGGAGCTTTCCTGGTTGGAGCGCGTGGGCCTGCGGGCTCTCGAAAATGGCGCTCGCGCTTGGCCGCCACCCACGACACCGGTGAGCGAACTCGATGCGAGTGAGCGCCGGGCGTTACGGGACATCGAACGATATGCCGTGTTGCGCGCAGGGATCGCGGGCGCGCTGAGCGCCGGGGTGACGGCGCTCGTGGCCACGCGCGTTTTGGAGCTGGAACAAAGCGACGTCACTCGTTATTGGTTGTGGGTCAGTGGCACCGGGGCGCTGACCTCCGTGGTCGAGGTGGGGTACTTGTACTGGGATTCGCTGCGAGCGGTGAGACTCATGGCGAAGGCCTCCGGTGTCGCTCTGTACGCAGGGGAAACCCTCGATCGCGGCGTTGCGCTATCGCTGGCGCGGGCCGCTCTGGAACTCCCCAGTCCAGGCAGCAACCCGTTGGGAGTCGACCCCCATCGCGAGGCACGACGTTGGCAGCTGATCGCGGCGTCTGTGCTCTACAAAGCAAAGGTCGCGCTCTCCACGTTCCTGCTCAAAGCGTTGTTGAGACGTGTGTTCGGTCGCCTCGCCGCGCGTGCAGCGCTGGAGTTCGTGGCCGTGCCCGTAACCGCCGTCTGGAACATGGTGGTGTGCGACCGGGTGCTACGAGAGGCGCGGATCCGTGCCATGGGGCCGAGCCTTGCCAAAGAGCTCGCGCGCTGGATCGTCGGGAGTACCACGAGCCCGGGGGGCTCACCAGAGACGTCGCGGTTGGTGGCTTGGGCGTTGGGGACGTCCATCGTCAAGAATCGACGAGTGCATCCGAATTGGGTAGCGCTGATCACGCACCTCGACCTGCCAGGGCAGCTCGAGGGTGACTTCGGGGACTGTCCGCGTTTTCTGGCAGCGTTCAAGGCGGCGTCCCAGTCGAGCCAGCGCGCTGCATTGCGTGCGCTCGTGTCCGCGGCGTTGCTCGACGGACGTTTTTCTCGCTTGGAGCGGCAGTGGATCGAGGTCGTCTTCACGATGGCCGGGCTCACGCCTCCGCTGGCGGAGGTCGCACGAGCATGTGGAGCGTTTGTAGCCGGGGATGGCTTTGATCCAACCCCGTTTCGGATCTAGGCTATCACTTTTCGGAGAGTGAGCCTATCGGCGCACTTCGAACATCTAGAGCTATATGAAACACACGGGACGCAATTCGCTTCGAGTTCGATCGAGGACGGCGGGGGTTACCGGCGTGCTCGTGCTGGTATGGGGCCAAGCCTGTGCGCCGAAGCCGCCAGCGTCGCAGGGCGCCGTTTTTGGTGGCGAGAGTGACGGCAGCGCTGCGCAGCCGTTGCCGTCCGGCGTGAACGAGACGGTGTTGCGTGGCCCCTGTTCACCAGCAGCACCTCCTGGAGAGACGGCGTTGATCGACGACTTCGAGGACGGCGATAACCGTCCGTTCAAAGAGTTTCAGCGTGAGGGTTATTGGTATTCCGCCGCGGACACCACTCCGGGCGAAATTTCGCCGAAGCCAAATACCTTCACCGCCGAGCAACTGCCTGAGGCGGAGTCGTCGCCACAAAACCGAATGGCTGCACACTTCATGGCCAGCGGGTACACCGATTGGGGGGCGCTGTGGGGCACTTCACTGCGTTGGGTAGACGCCGGCGTGAAGTGTCCGTTCAATGGCGCGCGATTCGCGGGCATCAAGTTCAGAGCCAAGGGTAGTGGTCGGATTCGGGTGAACTTCGGCATCCCTGAGACCATCCCCAAGGAATACGAAGGGATCTGCACCGAGCGTTGTTACGACACGCATAGTCGTGTCGTGCTCTTGACGCCAGAGTGGGAAACATACGAGGTCCCATGGGCCCAGCTGCAGCAGTGGGGTTGGGGAACCCAAGCCCGCTTCGACGCCACGCGCTTGTTGAGTCTGCAGTTTGCCGTGGACGGCAAGGGTCTGCCTGTCGACTTCTGGGTCGACGACATCGCGTTCATCGAACAGATGACCGCGCCCACGAGCGCGCAATGAAACGTCGGTGAACCATGATCGGTGCGTTGACACGGTTCGCGCTCGGCGCCGCGCTCTTTGCCGCCATCGAGGCCTGCGGTCCTGGGTCGGGTCAGGGAACCCATCAACCGAGTTCGCTCCAGCCCTCCGGGCAGTCCAGCCACCTGGGCGTCGGGTTGCGGCGTCTCACCAACCGAGAGTTCAGGAAAGCCGCTGGGGTGCTGCTGGGCCTCGATTTGGGACCGGAGTTCGAGTCGGCGCTGCCGCCAGACGTACGCCAGGACGATGGGTACGCACGCAACGTGGCTCAGACCATGTCCGCCGCACTGGCTGTGAAGCTCGAGCAAGTGATCCCGGACTTGGCTCGCAGAGCCCTCAGCTCCGTCGGATCGGATTTTCGCTGCGCGCCGCCGGACAGCCAGGATTGTGTTCGGTCTTGGGTCGAGCGCAAGGCTCACGCCGCTTGGCGTAGGCCTGTCGCGGCACACGAGATCTCCCAGCTGCTCGAAGTATACCGGAACGGTGAGACGACGGTCGGCGGCGACGGCAGAGGACCGACCACGGAAGGTGCCGCCGCCGTGCTCACCGCGTTGCTGCTCTCTCCCGACCTCTGGTACGTCCGTGAGCTAGGAGAACCGAAGACGTCGGGGCCGGTCGTGAACTTGACGGCGTACGAAATCGCCGACCAGGTATCGCTCGTGATCCGCGGCACGGTCGCCGACGAAGCGTTGCTCTCCGACGCCAGAGCCGGCGCTTTGGCGGACGGTAACGCGCGCGTCGGCCACGCTCGCCGTTTGCTCGCGCTTTCGGATACCCGCGACCACTACCGCGAGTTCGTGACGTCGTGGCTCGAGATCGACGAGCTGGTGCAGACATCGAAAAGTGCGGCCGTGTTCGAGCAGTTCGAAACCTTCAAACCGAGGATGTTCTCCGAGACCCAACGTTTCGTCGACGCCGTGTTCATGCATGAGGGCGCCTCCATAAATCGGCTCCTTGGTGCCGGGTTCGCCTCGGTCGATCCCGAAATGGCCGTGTTCTACGGCCTGGATGCCTACGGCACGCGCGTCCAATCGGCGCACGTTGGGCGGTTCGGCGTGCTCCAGCAAGCAAGTTTCTTGGCTACTCACTCCCAGACCGATACGACGAGTCCGGTGTTGCGCGGCGACTTCGTGTTGCGCAAGGTGCTGTGTCATCGCTTGCCTCGGCCGAGCGAACTCGATATCGAAGTCGTCATGCCGCGCCCGCGCCGCGACATGACCCGGCGAGAGCAATTTGCGCTGCATGGTGCCGATCCCCGTTGTGCCGACTGTCACGACCAAATCGACGGTTTTGGTTTGGTGTTCGAAGAATTCGACGCAGCTGGTCGTCGCCGAGCGAGTGAGTTGGACAAAGCGGTTCGGACGGACGGGAAGGTCCGCTATCGCGAAGAGGACGTCGCTTTCTCCAACTCGCACGACCTGGTCCGGTGGCTGCAATCGAAACCGGAGACGAGTGAGTGTTTCGCTCGGCAGTTGTTTCGCTTCGTCACTGGACGCGTGGACGCGGGCGCTGAGGATGCGTTCGTCGCCCTGCGCGGCGAAATCGACGGCGAGCTCAGGGACAAC
>CBINDO010000368.1:0-7664 GCA_966249405.1 uncultured bacterium
GTCGGCATCACGAGCAGAGCGTTCTGACCTTCGACCAAGGCTGCACACACTTGCTCTTGATGGGCGCGGAAGCGCGGGAACCGAAACACCGAGCGGAGTAGGTCCGTCAGACTCCGTTGCGGGGCGCTCGCTGCCGATGGGGCCATAAACCGAGCGGAGTCTAAGGGATATGCGCCGCGCCTTCACGTGCGAACTCGCGAATTGCTGTCTGGCTAGGACAGCGATGGAACGCGGCCGCAGTCCCAAGCCGCCCCGTGTTTCAGCCGATGGTCCGGTCGGACTAGCGAATGTCGCCACGGGAAAGCGAACGACAGCCGAGCACAATCTGAACCTGCGCGTCCACCGAAGCTTTGACTGTTTCACAGTCGCTGCCGCACACCAAGATCCGTTTGCGGTCGTCCGAGTAAGTCCATCCGTCGTCCTTGTCGTCGCAGCTCCCGATCGGCCCCTCGTGTTTTCCGATGGGCGTCCGCTCGACGCCAGCCTCGGCCGCCTCTACCAACGTCACGTTCACCTTTCCGAGGTCGACCGCTCCGCCCTCCGGATTGCGAGGCACGTCGAACTCGCACGTCAGGGCTTTGGTCCGCGTGATCTCGTCGAGGACGTCTGCGAGATCTTGCTCGAAGTTTACGCTCTTGGTCATGTCGAAGTGGCAATTCGGCGTGCCGCTGTCCGCGATGAAGTTGCAGCCGGGGACCGAGTCGGTTCCCCCGGCATGGGCCAGCCGACTCAGAAAGAGACTCGCGTCTTCACTGCCGGGGGCGGCGATGACGAAGGTACGGATGCCAAACCCTTCCAATGCCATCGGAGCGTCCTGTGTTACCAGCTTCTCGAGTTCGTCGGGTTTGCACGTCTCTTCGCCGTCGGTGAGCAGCACTATCGACGCGTTTCCGCGTAGCGTGGCCTCGCGTAGGCCTCGCGAGATCGCGGAGTATCCGAGGATCGTCGCGCCTGCGACGGGCGTTTCCCCATCGGGGCGCACACCCGAAAGCAGAGCCGAGATGGCGTCGAGGTGGGCGGCGTCCAACGGCGCGAAGTCGAGCTCTGGCTCGGCCGCCACGTCGCAGCGCGTGTCGTAGAGCGGAAAAGCGGTGACCGCGATGTTCAAGTTGCTGCGTCCAACCAATGGTTCGAGGGCAGCCGCTAGCGCCTCGTAGGTAACCTGCCATTTGCTTGGACCGTCACCGCGTTTGCGTGGGTCGGTCTTGCACAGCTTGGCCTCCGCAGCGTCGCCGTTGGGTGGGACACAATTCATGCTCCCGCTACTGTCGAGCACGAACAGCATGTTGGCCGGGACTTCGTTGGCCTCTACCGCCACGGCGGCGCACTGGTTGAACGACGGGCCACCGTCGAGCGCGACCAGCCCTCCGTCAGTCGGGCTCGTGGTGCCTTCGGTTTCGCTCGACGCGGGCGCGGGGGCATCCGTCGATGGTTGACTGCACGCGGCCGTCGCAACCACGACGCACAAGCCTGGCAAGAACCATCCTGCCTTTGCTACCGTTCGCAGGCTACAGCGCGTGACTTCGCCGACTAGTGCTTTCATACAACCTCAACAACAGGGAATAGCCGTCGGCGGCCCAGATCACTTCATCGAAGCTCGCGTAGATCAAGGTCGTGCCCAAACCCGAGCCCGCCAACGGGTCGACGGGGCCGGTTTTGCCGCGCAGTGAAATCGGGCATGGCGCGCCGAGCCACGACAGTTGCAGCTCCGCGTGATGCGAGTCGTGCTCGATGGTGAGACGCAGCAACTTGGACGCCGCCTCCGGGGCTATCGATCGACGTTCGACCTCACCGAGATACGTCTCCACCCCTTGGTGGCGCAACGACGAGCTCACCTCCAACGCGCCGTGAACGATGGCGTTCGTCAGCGCTTCGGTCAACCCCACATCGAGCCGCACCGGGTCCACCCAAGACGGCAATTCCTGGCTCGCCCAAGCGACGGCACGTCCGATCTCTTCGAGACGCGGCGCCAACTCCAACGCCAAGTGACGGTGAGAGTTCACACCGCCTCCAGCAGCACGACCGTCGCATCATCTTGCATTTCTGGTTGCGGGCTCTTGGTCGCTTGGCGGAGTCGTCCTTGCAACTCGTCGGGGCCGAGGGTGCTCGGCGGACAATCCTCCTGGAGGTTCATGCGCAACAGCGCGCTCTGCACGTCATCCGTCGCTCCAAACGGCTCCGTCAAGCCGTCGCTCACGAGGATGATGAGGTCGCCGGTGTTCACCGAGAACGATGTCTCCGTGTACGACGAGTCGTGGAACATCCCAATCGGGAAGCCGCTGCCGACGACACTCTGAAAGTCCTTGCCGCCCCGCTGCGCCACGATCGGCGGCAGTCCGATGTTCACGACCGTCACCTCCCGGCCCCGTACTTCCACGGCGCCTATGCACGAGTACTTGCCGGTCTCGCGCTCGCTCATGCGGACGTTGAGAAGGCGCATCGCTTCGGCCAGGCTGCGGTCCTCCAGGAGCTCGCGCAGCGCCATTCTGGTCGCTGCAGCGACGAGCGCGGAGGCCGCACCATGCCCGGAGACGTCCACCAACATCGCCACGGCCCGACCATCGCGAAAGTGCACCACGTCGAAGATGTCGCCGGCAATTTGCCCCGACGGGACGACGGCGCCGACCATGTGCCAGCCGGACCATGTCTGAGGAATTTGCGGCAGCTGTGCTCTTTGTACGGCTCGCGCCTCTTCGAGTTCTTGCAGCAGCGCGTTACGTTGCGGTTCGGCCGACGCGCGGGCTCGATCCTCGTGAGCACGGATGATCGACTTGATACGGGTGAGCAGGATCCGCGAATCGACAGGCTTCGTGATGTAGTCGTCGGCACCGGACACTAGGGCTCGTTCGATGTCGTCCGAGGCGACGGAGGCCGTCAGGACAACCACCGGCAACTCCATGGTCACGCTCGATTTGCGCAACCGGCTCAAGACTTCTGCGCCGTCCATGCCGGGCATCATGAAGTCGAGCAAAACCAGGGAAGGTACCTCGTCTTCGATTTGGCGAAGCGCTTCCATCCCGCTGCTCGCCACGCGGACCGTGTATCCGGCGCGCGACAGCAACGTGCCATACAACATACGGTTGCTCGCCGTATCGTCGACTACAAGAACCGTATAATTAGACGCGGGTAAAGTCACAGCCCAACTCGTTGAGGAATCCCTGGTCAGGGAAACGGCCGCAATCGAGATAGGTTGAGCGCGCTTTTAGTTCTCCGGAGATTGGAGGCGTTGTTTTCGTGAGCACGACCACTCGTGCCGCAGCGCACACGCGGTTTCGTACCAATACGCCGCGGTCGACGGATCGTGCCCGACGCCTAGGCCCACGTCGTACATCAGTGCCAGGTGTGCGCAGGCGTCTCGGCTGCGCATACGGCACGCCTGTTCATAAAGCTCGGCAGCGCGTTTGATGTTCTGCGGCGCTCCTTGACCGCTCTCGAACATGCGCGCCACTTCGGTGCAACTGTCGGCGCGTCCCTCGCGACAGGCAAATTCACACGACACGTAGTCCCCGCAAAGCACGGCGTCAGCCACGTCCGCCTGGTCGGGCTGCGTCGGGCGCGGCGCGGCTTGACCGCCGCACGCTTCGAGCAGAACCAACGGCGTGGCGACGAACACGCGGAAACGTAAGGTGAACATCGCTCCGCGCGGCCTCGGACTCCGAAATGCGCCTCGGGTCAGGGAACGGAAACCTCGATTGAGTTCGCGCTGCGACAGCGAATGATCGTGGGGACGCCGGGAGATAACCAATCGCCAGCACTGCGACCCAGCCGCACGAAGCGCGTCCCGCACGGCGTTTCGAGCCACGTATTGGTCAGGCCCGCATCCACCCCATGAACGAAGACGTGTGCCGAAATCGGCGCGCTCACGAACAACCATGCGTTCTTCGAAGAAAGCGTGTTCGGATCACGAGGCGGTTCGGAATCTGCCGGTGGGGTAGGGCGGTCGACCGTGGCCGGTTCCGAGGCGGCGGGCTCCGCCACCGGACCCAGGGCTGCCGTCGCCGCACCGGACGGTGCGGTTTGGGTTACGCGCTCCGGCATGGGATCGGCCGATGGCGTCGCCAAGGTAACGGGTGCTTCGGTGGCCGACGGCGCCGCTGGCGCTGCGGTCTGAGCCGGAGCCTCTGCGGTGAGGGCCGTAGCCGAAACCATAGGCGCCATGGACGCTGCCGGTGTGGCGGAGGGTCGATCCGTGGGCTCGACCGTCGGCGCCTTGGAACGGACCATCAACGTGATCACTGCCGCTGCTACGGCTACTCCGAACAACACCGGTGCGATGCCCCGCCGCTTCGCGGGCAGTCCGTGAAGCTCGAGCGGCTCCTCGTGAGCAGACGCATTCGGACCGGTGTACCTTCCAATCTCGTGGACCGGGTCCGGGATTGGTGAGACGTGAGCGGGCTCAGTGGCCTGCGGACGCGGCTCGACCTCCGCGCTCGGCGACGCGTCTTCTGCAGAGGTGTGAGGTGACGTGACGGTGTCGACGACGACACCGGGCAGAGTCGCTCCCAGGTCGGTGTCGCTCGACAACGAAAACGGGCTCGGCTGCGCTGGCGCCGGCGGCACGTCGGACAGGCGATGTTCGCTGGGGATGGAGTCGAGACCCACCCAGTTGCGATCGGTTTCGGTCAACGCCGACGCCGCCGGAGTCTCGTCGAGCGACGGCCGAGACGGGAGCTGTCTTCGGCGCGCTGGCGCGAGCGTTGGGTTCGGCACCGGGTCCGGAGGAGCGTCGGACTCGAGGGCATCCGGCGGTAACGAGTCGAAGACGTCGGGGGCTGCCGGCGTGAGCGACTGCGACGCGATTTGCTCGGCGCGCTCGAGCGAAAAGCGATCCGAGAGCGTAGGCCGTTCGGAGATATCTTCGGGCATCTGAGGCAGCGCGTCCGCGGCAGCCTGGAACTTGTTGTCGAACGCGGCGGGAGGCTCGCTCCCGTAGGATAACGTGCGTCCCGTGATTGGCGGCAGACGCAAACCTTCGGTACGGCCAGTTGTGTGTTCGGGGAGGGCGGGACCATTCGGTGCGCCGACGGCCGAGCCGGGAACCGAGCCCGCGAGAGCACTCGGGTCCGACTCCGACGTTTGCGAGCGAACGGTCAGAGAGCCGTCGCGCTGCAGTATACCTAGGCCCATCACCGTGCGACCCTGGCCGATGCGTTTGGGGGCAGGGGCGGGTTCGGGCACGGACTCTCGCGGGGCGTCCTCCACGGGAGGGCGGCTGAGGCGCCCCGTCTTCGACAGCGGATCTCGCCGCAAGCTCACCGGTCCCGAGATCGATAGTCGCAACGACGGCCGCGTCGAGATCCGCGCCTTGGCCGCGGCGCTCAACCGGTCCATCGACGTCGAGGGCGGCGGCTGAGGTACCGACGGCGCGACACTCAACCGCGCCCCTTCCGACTCCTCATCGGCGGCCGCGCCGGGAGGCGCGGCGTTCAGCGCCAGCGTGTGGTCATTGGGTGAACGCGTCGACAATACTGGCGCGATGCTCACGGCGGTCGTGGCCCCGCGTGCACTCGTCGACGGGAGGGACGCTGGCGGCACGCCATCGGTTAGCGGCCGGGCGGGTGCTGGCAGTGAGAAGCGTGCTTCGGGGACCAGAGTGGCCGGCGCCTTGAACTCGAGGCCTTTGAGACATTCGCTCCACAGCGCCAGATCTTCGCCCAAGCCGTCGACGATGCGCACGCCGAAGCCGGGCGGCGCCGCCTCTCCAGCCTGCCGTCCGTAACCACGGCTCCACGCAACTTTTCCGACCAGTCGCACGCGGCGCTCGCCGTCGGGGGGGATCAGCTCGACCCACACTTTGTCCGACGGAGGTGGAGCGAGCGTACGGACGTAGAGCCCCTGAGGGCTCGCGGTGTACGAAAAGCCGCACTCGTCGCGGTAGTCGCCGACCGCCCTGAAAAAGACGACCGTGCCGAACAACGCACGGATCTCGCCCCGGCGGCTGGCTTCACTCGGGTAAAGTAGGTTCACCGCAAACAGCACGTTTTCCGGTGGCCCTCCCGAAGACATGACCACCACGCCCTTGAGCGTCGCGAGCTCTTTTTGCAGGTCCTCGGTTTGCGTTGCCTTCGTCAGCACGACCCAGCGCGCTTTGCAGCCGCTCTCTTGAGCCTCCTGGATGAACGGCTTGGCTTCGGTGAGTTCAGCGTTGAGGATGAATAGTTCGACCTCCGGCTTGGTCGTGTAGAAGCGAGCGCTCGTGGTATCGGTCGCGTAACGCACCGAATAACCTGCGGTGTGCACGGCGCGACCGAGGCCGTTGCCTCGCCGGCGGTCGGGGTCAGCAACGACCGCGTCCCCGCGCGTCGGCGCCGCATCGGGGAGCGTCGGTTGACCCACGAGTGCCCCCAGCCGCACCGCGAGCGCCTCCGTGGCCCCCAGAGCCACGACGTCGTCAGCGCCCCAACGCAGCGCGTTGAGGAACGCGAGGTCCGTGAGACGAGGGCTGAGCGCGATGAACGGTATCCCGAACAAGCTGCGATGCGAGCGCGCTTCGGCACAGAACCTGGACGCGCCCGAGAGGGTGGTATCGATCAAAACTGCGCACCACGGATGTCTCTCGATTGCTGCGGTCGCCTCGTCGACGCTCGCTATCTCGACGAAGTTCAACTTCAGGCTGTTGACCGCGGTGGTTAGCGCGCTGCGCGAAGCCCCACGCAAATTACCGACTACAAGAACGTCCCGTGCGCTCACCGAACCCAAGATACCACGGGGAATTCCGAAGAGTGAAAGCTATGGCGGCTTTTGTGGACCAGCTTCCAACCCGGTCGTCGCGCACCGTGGGCACTTCGCTAAGCCCTTCGGCGCTCTCGCCACGTTGGTCCTTCCGACCGCTCGAGCACTCGCGCGCGCGCAGCCACCGTTGCCACGAAAAGCGCCGCTCGACGGTCGGATGCTAGCGGCCCGTCGTCACACCGCGGTGCGCAGCGCGGGTGGTGAATCCGTTGCAAGTGGAACTCGTTAACCGCCGCCCCCTCCTCGCCACGGTTGGCTGGCGGGACGAAAGGCCCGAGCGAGCCAGCACCGAGGCGGTACGCGGCAAGGGAATGTGACGGTGTGCGGCAACAAATCCGTTGGCAGCCCTCGGCAACGAAACTACCTCGTCGGACATGTCGTCCTACGCAGGTGTCGGTTCCGACAGCAGAGCCGCCAAGCAGATCATCTACGGGCTTTCCGTGTTCGTTTCGCTCGCGGTAGCCGCCGTCATCTACTTCGTACCTCCGTCCGAAGCGGGCCGAGCTCCAACCGCGCTGGCTTCGATCAACGCGGCCCTCAACGGCGCTGCCGGGTGTTTCTTGATTGCCGGCTTCGTGTTCGTGCGTCGCCGTCAGATCGATGCCCATCGGCGCTGCATGTTGACCGCCTTCGGACTGTCTTCGTTGTTCTTGGTCACGTATCTGCTCCATCATGCACAGGTGGGCTCCGTACCGTTCCAAGGGACGGGCCTCGTGCGGACCGTCTACTTGTCGCTGCTTCTTCCTCACATCGTGCTGGCTGCTGTAATCGTGCCCCTCGCGCTGTTCACCATCTACCGCGGGTGGACGGGACGAGTGGAGCTCCACCGAAAGATCGCGCGCATTACCTTGCCGCTCTGGCTGTACGTGTCGGTGAGCGGTGTTGCCATCTACTGGATGCTCTATCACCTCTGAGTTTGCATGCGGGCCGTT
>CBINDO010000369.1:0-7616 GCA_966249405.1 uncultured bacterium
CGTAGTCCTGCTGGTCTCCGAAGACTCGGAGCGAGACTTGATCTGCCTGCTGCCACGTATCGCCTGGCAGCAGCTCGGGTACCCGTTCGTCGACGTCGGGGAGGGCTACGGTTCGCTGCGTGTGCTGAGTGAACCCACGGCGTCGCAGCCTCGGGCGGCGATGCATTGAGTGGTGGACTGGGCGCCGATCGCGAGTTGCCGCGCCGTTCAATCGAGGGGCACGGGCTGCAACCGCTCGGTGCCGGTTGACGTGGCTTGCGGTACGAACTCGTCGAGCAGCCGGAACTCTGCGCGGTAGTTGTTGGCGAGCCAAACCTCGGCGGCGCGCGTGTCCGCGTTTGCGATCCCGTAGCGGTGACCGAACTCCAGCGCCGTCAGGTATGCACCTTTGGCCCTCTGCAGAAACGGCGCGTCAGGGCTGTCGAACGTGCCGAAGTACGACGAGGCGCGATGCGGAGAGTCGGGTTCCACGTCGTCGGGGAGAGGGACCGAACGATAGTCGGCGACGAAGTCGCCCCACAACTGTCCTACGCGCACCGATGCAGCGATCACCCAGCGCGGTGGAGGTGCCGGCCAAACGTGCAGGACACGCTCGTAAGCGTCCGAGGCAGCCTGCAGCTGTTTACGTTTGGTCTCAACCCATGGTCCGAGGCGGTCGTAGATGAAACGCAGGATCTCATTCCTCGTCCGAGCGCCGGAGTAGACCGGGACGCGAGTCCGGTCCGCTTCGGTGTGGAGCCGAGTCGCGCGTCGAAATAGCGCTTCACCACCGAGGTCGGCCAGGAGCGCGAGCTCCTCGTCCGACGCGCCGGCGTTGATGTTCACTAGTGACGCTTCGGAGATGAGCAGCACGGCATCCCACTCGGCGCTCGCCTCTTCCGTCCGCCCGAGCGCTTCGAAAGCTCGAGCCCGAAGGCCGTGGAAGCGCGCGCGGGCCGGTCGGCGCGCGTCGCCAGTGTTTACCTCGAGGAGTGCCTTGTCCACCGTCATCAACGCGGTGTCGGCTTGCCCCTCGTGCAACATCGCGTCGGCCAAACGCAGTGCGAGCTCCGTGTAGCGAGCGTCGTTTTGCAGAGCGGCGCTGACCCGGACCAGCAGCGTCCGAGCAAGTTCCAGTTCGCCCAGGACGATCGATAGATACACGGACCGCAGGCTCGCTGAGTGCGCCTGGACATTCGGCACGCCGTGCAGCTGGCTGTAAGCATCGTAGGCGTCACGGGCTAGGCCATAGTCAGCGTGTGCTTCGTAACCTCGGGCCAAGTCGAGGATGTCGCGATGACGTCCGACGCCCACTGGCGCGGCCGCCGTGTGCTCGACTTCGGAGAGCCCGCGAGGCGGAAGTGTCGTCGTGCCGAATTCGAGCCGGCGCGGTCCACTGTGACGACAAGCGGCGAGGTCACTTGTTGCAGCCCAGAGTGAATGTGCGGTAGCTCCCGTCAAGAGCGGGGCCACCGCTCGAAACCGTTCACGTTCTCCCGCGTGAGTGAACGTCGTGCCCGCCGTCACTTTGCCCACGGGGACGAACTGCGTCCCGAGCTCGGAGTACACGGGGACGTCGGTGGCGCAAGTGTAAGAGCCGGGCACATCGACCAGCGTCGTGACGGCTTCTCCCCGTTGCAGCGACGTGCCCCACGGCGCCGTGGGAGCGTTCGGATCGCCACTCGCGTAGGTGTCGTCGAACTCCAGGGGTTCGACCGTTTCGAGGAGCTCGTCGCGAACCCAACCAATGAGCTGCCCCAAGCGCACGCGCGTCCAACCGCCTTTCCTGCGGTAGACTTCGAGCGTGTCCGATGTAAAGTTGCTGACGTCAATCGACGCCGTGCTGGCCCCGTTCGGCGTCGCGCTGAGCTCCACGCGCTCGAGCCCTGGGCGGAGAGTGGTTCGGGCCAGGGGCGTGCCCAGGGGCGGAGAAAACCGGTTGGGCTCATCCCAGTTTGGTGCGAGCGACAGTTGCCCGCAGGTGAACGAGTGCTCCAGCGTGCGTGGGGAGCCGTATTCCACCGGAAGCTCCACTGCCACCGTGGCCTTGCCGTGCGAGGTGGACACCAGCCTCAACGGTTCGCTGGTCGTCGGCAGGTACAAACCTTCCATCAACCCTGGTCGTATCAGGTAAACGGTGAGCGGCGCGTTTGCGAACACGCCACGGAGACTCCAGCCGCCGGCGTCCAACGTAACGGTCACGTTGCTCGCCGAGCCCACACCCGGCGACACCTGCACCCGAACTGGGACTTCGTCCGTAACGGAGAGGAAGTTCACCCCTCCAACGCCGGGCGCGAGCGAACCCGTGATGCCACCCTGGAACTCGCAGCCGCGCGCAAGGTGGGTCTGTGCTCGCGCGCTACCGCAGATACTCCCTACGGAGAGAACGAACGAGCTCAATACCGACAACGAACGGAGCGAGTGAGCAGCCATGACCCTAGACCGGTTCAGCCTAGCATGACTTCTACTCGAGCTCATGCCGCAGTGGCGACCTTCGTCAGTTGCATCATCGCCCGAGCGGCACTTCCACGACGAACCGACTGCCACCGCCGTCGCGCGCCTCGTAACGTGCGTTGCCCCCGTGACGGACGGCGATCTGTCTCACTAGCGCGAGTCCGAGCCCCACGCCGTGATCGACCCCTTCGTTGTGACCTTGCGGACGAAAAAAGGGTTCGAAGATGCGTTCAGTCTGTTCGGCGGCCACTCCAGGACCACGGTCTTCGACCGCCACGCGCACGGCGACGTCCGTCGCGTCGACGACGACACGCACGTCGTGACCGCCGCCATGCCGCTGTGCGTTGTCGATGAGGTTGCGGAACAAGCTGCGCAACATCGGCGCATCACCTTCGATCGGCGCTGCGTCGAGGCTGGTGACCAGCGCCAGGCCTCGGCGTTGAGCTTCCGAGCGAACCAACGGCAGAAGATCGAGCGCCTGGAGCTCACGCGGGTGAACGTGTTCGGCTCGCGCGGTGAGCAATAGATCTTCGATCAAAGCGTTCAGCTCGGAGACATCGCTTTCGGCATCTCGAAGTAACTGGTCGCGACGTTCAGGAGCGGAATCTTCGAGCAAACTCAGGGCCATTTGCAGGCGGGTGAGTGGCGAGCGCAGTTCGTGAGACGCGCTCGCCAACACGCGCTTCTGTTGCTGCAAGAGGTCTTCGATGCGTTGCGCGGAGTGGTTGAGCGAACGCGCGAGTGCCGCAATTTCGTCGGCGCCTTCAATCGGTGCGCGCACCGAAAGCGCGCCTTGGCTCCAGGCTTCGGCCGTTCTTTGCAGCCGTTCGAGACGGCTCGTGATCCCGCGTGCCAGGGGGTAACAACCGAGCGCGACCACGGCCGCAAAAAAGGCGAGCCACACGAAGAAGTGGCCGTGTGGCGGCGGGTTGTTCAGAAACGCACCAAACTGCCGCCCGTCTTGGAGCGGCACCACGACGCCGAGTTGTGGCCGATGTTTGAAGATGCCTTTGCCGCGGTATTCGTTGGGGCGCTCCGGGGCGGTGCTGGTACGCGCTTGTACTTGACCGTTCGCGTCCCACAACACCAGACCGAGGCCCAGATCGCGACCTTGAGCTTCGAGCGCTTGGTCGAGCTCGGGCCCCGCCGTCTGCGGTAGCGTTTTGACGATCAGTTGGGCGATGCTGTGTGCCAGGTTATCGTAGTTTTCGACGTCACGGTCGAAGGCAAAACGCAGCACGGCCGAGGCCAAGACCGAGCTCGCGACGATGGCGAGGAACGCCGCGTAGATCTTCAGGTAGAGGTGCCGGAACGGCTTCACGTGCGTCATGTGGGCTGGCTCATTCGTCGGCGGGGGCGTCGAGTTCGGGCACGGTGAAGACGTAACCTTCGGAGCGCACCGTGCGAATGAAGCGAGGCTTACGCGGGTTTGGCTCAATCGCCGCGCGGATGCGGCTGATGTGCACGTCGATGCTGCGGTCGAAGGCGTCGAGCTCCGTGCCCCGCACCGCCTCCATCAACTGATCGCGACTCTGCACGCGACCACGCCGCTCGACGAGTGTCCAGAGCAGCGCGAATTGGTGGCTCGTGAGGTCGGCTACGGCGCCGTTGACACGCACCTCGCGTGCTTCGGGGTCGAACGTGAGATGGCCCACCGAAAACACGCGTCGCGGCGGCGTCGCGTCTGGCGCGAACGCCGCTGGTCGTTGCCGTCGCAAGATCGCGCGCACCCGCGCGAGGAGCTCACGCGGGTTGAACGGCTTTGGCAGGTAATCGTCCGCGCCGAGTTCGAGGCCCACGATGCGGTCCTCGTCGTCACCTCGCGCGGTCAACATCAAGATCGGAACGTTCGAGGTGCCGCGCAACTTGCGACACACGTCGAACCCGTCGCCGTCGGGTAACATCACGTCGAGGATCACGGCGTCGAAGTTACCCGACGAAGCAGCGGCGAACCCCGTCGTGGCATCGGAGCGCGTCTCGACCGTGAGCCCGCGTTGCGTCAGATACTCCACGAGCATCTGCGCGAGCCTAACGTCGTCGTCGATGATCAAGATGCGGTCCGACAAGTGTACACTCTCCGGCGTAACGAACCACGGCACGCGCCGCGGCGAGGTCAGGTATACGCGGTCAACCGGAGAATTTCCGCCACTTTTCGACGGCCTTCTGCCGTTGTTGCGGCGTCAAGATCTGGGCGATGTCGGTAAAGGCCCGCAACCCCCGGGCCGTAGCGGCGTCCGCCAACTTCAAGAATCGAACCCGCAAGTCCTCGAGGGCCGCCGCGTTGACGGTGGGTGCTGCGAGCTCCTTCTGAAACTCGGTGCGTAACGCGCGGTGTTCTTCGCGAAAGCCCATCATGTCGGGGATCGCACCCTCGACGACGCGTTGTGCTTGTTGTTTCTGTGCGTCCGTTCCGTCGAGCCAATCCATCACGTCGTCGACATGGTCGGCGGCGCGCTCCTTCGCTTCCTCTTCCGTGAGGTTTTCGTGGTGGTGCCGACCGTGGCACGCCATCGCGCCCAGCGGCAACACGACCATCAACAGGCCGCGACGCAACCACGGGCGACCGAACCAAGACGAACGAGTGTGTGAACGAACTCCAAAACGATGACCAAACATAGAGCGAATCTCCTTCGATTGACGGCCGGGTTTTCCGTTCCCGGCGCCGTTGAGAAGGAGCATGCGGGCGCGCCTTTGCTCGCGAATTGCTGCCGTGTAAAGATTTGTAAAGCCTATGACCGTCGCTCGGCAGCGAGTCTCGAATGCATCGCGCGCCGTGCGACCGGCACCAGAGGAGTGTCCGTTGCTGAGTGCCCAATTGTGCGAGTTCGCAAAGCGTGACACAACCGTGTTGCGTTCATGGTAGCTTCACAACCCACGTGGGACGATCTGCGTTTCCTGTTGGCCGTGCACAGGGGCAAAAGCTTTCTCGCCGCTGGAAAGGCACTGGGGGTGGCCACATCCACCGTCGCCCGGCGGCTCGAGGCGCTCGAAGCGGCCTTGGGGCGACCACTCGTACACCGGGGTAACGCGGGCACGAGCGTCGATGCCGACGCCCTCCAACTTGTGTCGCTCGCAGAACAAATGGAGCTCGGGCTAGCCGAGCTTGCGCGTGGTGCGCGCTCGGCGCGCGTGGAGGGAACGGTCCGCGTATCGGTGATTGAAGGCGGGGTGCGAGCGGTCGTCCGAGTGCTCGCAAGACTGCACGTGTCTCACCCAGCGCTGCTGTTCGAGGTGGTCTCGGAATCCAGGTTGGCGGATCTGGCGCGAGGGGAAGCCGACATCGGCATCCGCATTGCGCGTTCGAACGTCTCGACGTTGGTCGAAAAACGCATCGGCCGAATGGGTCTTGCGGTGTTTGCCGCGCGCAGTTACGTCGAACGTCGCCTTCCCGGCGCGCGGCTGGCCCGCGCCGACGCTGCGCGCCACGACTGGGTGGGGTTCGAAAGACACCTGCAGAAGCTACCCTCCGAGTGCTGGGCACGCGACTACGGCGCCCGACACTTCACCCTGTGCGGCTCGTCCCAAGCGGCGATAGAAGAGGCAGTCATCGCGGGCATGGGGCTCGGCATCCTGAGCGAGACCCAAGGCAACGAGCTCGAGCTCGTGCGAATCGAAACGGAAACCACTCCGCCCGCGGTCGAAGTGTATTTGGCCTTCCATCGAGAAGCGAGGCGCACGGAGCGGGTGCGAATCGCCTTACAAGCCATCGAAGCCGAGTTGCGTCGCGCGTTGACTTGACGCGTACCCCGCAACGACATCGAACCCGACGCCGCAGACGGCTTGCATCAATCTGCCTTCAGGGTCGTACCGCCAAAAGCGGCGCGCTCTCCGCTGGACACGCATCCGTCATCATAGCGGCCAACATGCGCGGCTCCGTGCGGCCGAGTCGACCGAGGTCACGGCTCATCTTGGTGCGGCTCAGCGCCCACAAGAGCGCGGTGAGAACGACCCGTGGCAATTGCGCTGAGACGGCCAATACCGAAGGGCGCAGGACGTTGCCGAGGGCTTCGACGATCCGCAGGCCCGAGAGCAGCGCCTCGACATGGAGCGCCGCTTCGCGCCACGACACGCCTGCCTTGCGCTCCAAAGACAACACCCCTACCGCCATCAACGGATAAACCATCGCCGCGTGGGATCGAAGCCAACTCTGCATGTCGGCCTCCACGACCGTAGGAATGCCGCACTGGGAGAACAGGCGAGCACACGCCGCGTCGCTCACGGTCGTACCGTGCCGGATCTGGGGCGCTATGCGCCCAGCCTCGAGCAACGCGAACACGCCGCCGGGAAAACCGAAGGCAAATCGATGCGCGCCGACCGCATCGCGGAGGGGGGTTATCGACTCGAACGTGTTGAACATGAACATCACCTTGCGCGCTGCCGAGGCGCGCAAAACGGGCAACAACACCTCCACTTGGGTTGCCAACACCGTCACCAGCACCAGGTCGTACGGGATCGCGGGATCGAGCTCGGCCACCACGTCGACCGGAGCTCGCAAGCCTGCGACGTCGACGATGGCCCGCTCGGTGAGCAGCAGTTCGAGGCGCGTGCGCCGAGCCACGACTGTCACAGACAAACCCGCCCGCGACAGCTGGAATGCGAACGTACTGCCAATAGCGCCCGGCCCTATGATCGCGATCTTCATGGGAGATCTCTACGCCGCAGGCGGCGATGCCGCTACGCACAGCGGCGCAAAGCGGATGACCAGAAATGCAAAGCGTCCCGGTCGGGTCCGCTCTTGACTGTCGGGCTCAGGGCGTGAGTTAGCCCGTCTTTCCGTCTCGTTTTCGCTTCTTGTCTTCCTCACGAATTTGCGACCGGAGCACTAGAAAATGCTGCGCCCCGAGCACCACATGCCAACATTCTCGGAGCGCGACGCTTGCCGATACGTACAGCACACACTTCACGGCGAAGTAGCTGCGAACATTTTGGGGCGTTGGCCACGTCTGGTCGAAGAGTTTGAGCCCGGCAAGACCCCACAACGCAACGCAGCAGAGGATTACTAGTATCGCGGTCTGGTAGACTAAGACGTACTCGGTGATCCCTCCATCCCGATGCTCGGCGAGACGCTCGATTTCGTCAGTTTGTAGCAGGGCCTGGGCGTTGCCCCCCCAGGCAAACGACAGACCAACGAAGATTCCAGCAAGAGGTAGAAGGACGGTGTTAGCTGCCTCAGAGGCACAAAC
>CBINDO010000370.1:0-7568 GCA_966249405.1 uncultured bacterium
TGTTTCTCCTCGAGCAGGATCACTGCGCGCTGGACGAACGGGCACTCCTTTGCGGACACGAGTTCGATGGCCATGGCGAGACCTTGGAGCGATCGCGTCAGGGATGCAAGCCCGGGCTGACACCGTCGTGCCCGCGTGAGCCCGGGTCTCGATCGCAGGTACGGCACCCGCGAACGGAGGACCCCGCTCCCGGTGGAAACGAACCGCCGAACCGGTGACTGTGGTGGTGAACGTGGCCGCCTTTGCCGGGGGACGAAACTGGTCCCCGATTCTGCCACGTGACGGAAATCGCTCCTCGCGTGGCCTTGGGGGTTTTCTCGCGGCGCGATCGCAGGTAAGGGGTCGAGAGCACCGATGCTTCGGGTGAGTTCGGGGAGTCGGCAGAGACACGGCCGCAAGGGCACCGAGGCACAACGCATCAGCGCGACGAAACGAGAATTCTCAAGGAAAGCCGAGCCGGATACAGAGGGAAACTTATGAAGAGACTCAACTTTGCGGGACTGGGCATGTCGGCCCTGCTAGCCATCGGTACATGTTCACTTGTCGGCTGCGTCGATGAGCCGAAGAAGGACAAACCCAAGGCCGCCGCCAAAGCGCCGAAGGGCCTGGTGGTCGACGCCGCGCCACCGGACATCAAGAAGGTCGGCATCGAGTTCGACGACAAGGTGTCTCTGCTCGGCTACAAACTCGACGTCAAGAAGGGTCCGCTCAAGCCCGGCGACAAGGTCACCTACACCCTCTATTGGAAGCTCAACAAGCCGCTCGAAGGCAAAGGCTGGGCGCTGTTCACTCACGTGTTCGACAACGGCAAGAAGCGCCTGTTGAACATCGACAAGGTGGGGGATTTGCGTCGTTCCAAGCTCCCGCCGGAGAAGTGGAAGGTGGGGAAGGTTTACGTCGACAAGCAGTCCTTCACCATCCCCAAAGGGGTGAACGGCGACCGTCTGAACATCACCAGCGGTATATGGAAGCCAAAGAACAGCCTCAAGGTCGTCAAGGGCCCCAAGTTCCGCAACAACGCCCTCGCGTTGGTCGTTCCGCTCAACGGGCAACCCCTCGAGCCGGCGTGGGCACCGCCCACGTTGCGCGTCGACAAGCTCGACAAGGCCACGCGCATTGCCATCGACGGCAAGCTCTCCGAGCCCGCGTGGGCAACCGCCGCGCAGACTGGGCCGTTCGTCAGCGTTTCGACGGGCAAGCCCGATCCCAAGAACAAGGTGCAGGGCAGCGCCAAGTTGTTGTGGGACGATCGAGCGCTCTACATGGCGTTCGAGGTGTCGGACAAGGACATCGTCGGCGGCTTCAAGAAGACGGACAAAGATCCGCAGCTGTGGACCAAAGATACGATCGAGATCATGGTCGATCCCGATGGTAACGGCGACAACAAGGACTACTACGAGATCCAAGTCAGCCCCCAGAACCTCGTGTTCGACTCGCGTTTCGACGCGTACAACGAGCCCAAGGGCGGCCCCACCGGACCCTTCGGTCACCAAGAGTGGAGCGCCAAGTTGTCCAGCGCCGTCACGGTCGACGGCACCCTCGACAAGGCCGGGGACGAAGACAAGGGTTACACCGTCGAGCTCTCCATCCCTTGGGCCTCGTTCGACAAGGCCAAGACCAAGCCGCCTGCGCTCGGCGACGTATGGCGTATGAACTTCTACGCGATTCAGGAGAACACTGGCGTCTCTTGGTCGCCAATCTTGAACAAGGGTAACTTCCACCGTGCTTCACAGTTCGGTCGAATCCTGTTTGCCGAGAAGGGTTGGGCGCCTGCCGTCGCGGTCGCGCCTTCGGCGAGCAGCGTGACGAGCGTGACGGCGGCGTTGAGCGCGGCGCCCACTGCACCGGCATTGCCTGGAGCGCCCGTTCCGAGCGCGAAGGCGGTAACTCCCGAAGCGCCGAAGCCCCCAGCCGTCAAGCCTGCTGCCTCCGTGGCGCCCGCCGCCCCCAAGCCGCCCGCGCCCGCAGCTCCTGCTGCCCCAGCCGCGCCGAAGCCCGCGCCCTGAACTAGGCCTGTTGGGTTAACGGAAGCCCGCCGCGTCCGAACGTGGTGGGCTTTCGTGTTTCCGCGGTGCAACACCGGCTCCACCGACGTGGAAACTGAGAAGAAAAGGCCGCCCCGCGACGTGAAAAGTGTGGAATTACGGCGTTCTGGCAAAGGGATATCGTGGGTGTCGGCATGTGTCATTCATGTGACGACCGAGCGAGTCTTTCGAATTTGCGCGTGGTACCGTTGGCCACGATGTTTCACTTCAAAACTAGACTCAACCATCGATCGGGTCGCGGCGCGCAGACGGCCGTGGGCCTGTTCCTGGCTCTGGCGGGCTCCGCGGGCTGCGACGAGAACAGCATCACCAACAATTACTTCAACCTGCAGCCCACTCCGCAGGATGCCGGCGTAGACGCGGAGGCTCCGCAAGAGACTCCGGACGCGGCAGCGACCTCCAAACCCACTGACACGTCGGCGCCGGCCGAAGACGCCGGAGTATCCACCGAGGGTCCCGCCGATGCCAACGTCAGCACTGGGTCTCAGACCTCGAGCCCGGAAGCGTCGGTGTCCGAACCGGGGACGTCCTCGGGTGCGCTCGACGCGGGCGACGTCCAGGATGCGGCCCCTGCGCTGCCCCTCGAAGAGGGGGCTCCAGTGGTCACCTCGACGCCGGCAGAGCTCGACATCGACCTGTTCGGTACCTTCGACAACAAGTTCTGGTTCGTCGTCAGCCAGGAGCAGGTCGACCGCATGAACCAGCGGGACTACGGTGGCGGCTGGTACGGCGGCTACGGGGACATCTACGCGCCAAACACACCCGACTCGAGTTCCAACAAGACCTACGCCGAGCACCTCCTGGTCACCAACGACCAAGGACAGACCGCGGACTTCGGCAAGGTGCAGACGAAGGTGGTGGGACAATCCACGTTCCGTCCGTGGACAGAGTCGACCCTGCCGAATATTCGCGTCGACGTCGATGACTTCGTCAAGGAGTCTTCGATCGACGGTTTCGAGCACCTCCGCTTCAACAACGCGCTCGTCGGCAGCATCTTCCGCGAGAAGTTTGCCTTCGACTACTACCGCGAAATGGGCTACCCGGCGCCTTTCGCTGGCTACGGTTGGGTCTCCAACAGCATTTGGGGTGAAGGCATCGAGGTGCCTTACGTTGTCGTCGAAGTCTACAAGCGTAACTTCTGCAACCAACGTCTCGACTACTTTGGCGGCGAGTGCCCCAACATGTGGGAGTTCTATGGTGACTTCGGCTACGGCTGGTGGGGTTATGGTGGAGGCGGCATCTTCGACAACCCCGACAACTGCCAATTCGACACCTGCGACAGCACTCGGGCCATGGAGTTGGAGTACGCGGTCACGAACACCCCTGCGGGTCCAGGATTCAAGGACACTCTGAGCGAGTATGTCGATTGGGACGCGTTCCACGACTTCCAGTGCCTGTCCTGGATCTTCGCAACCGGCGACGACACGTTCCACAACAACAACAACGTCGTGATCGTCGAACGTCCCGACGGCAAGTTCCAGTGGTTACCGTATTCGGTCGATATCTCCTTCGGTCAGGAGTGGTATCGCTACGTGCAGTTGCCGGGCCAAAACGCCATGGCGCGCGGCTGCCAGGCAGATCCGGATTGCTGGGCGGACACCATCGCGGCCTGTGACGTAATGCTCGACAAGTTCGTGGCGTCCGACCCCGTCGCACGCCTCGACGCGTTGTACAACGAGTTGGACGAGGCCGGCATGTTGCGCAGCGGCGACGACGATCGTTATCAGGATATGCGAGGTTACATCGAGGAGCGTCTCGCCGACATGCCGGGTGAGCTCGACCTCAATCGCGACGAGCCGTACTACGGACCCATGTATTGTGGTTACCCGTACGTGGCTTGCGGTGGAGACTGCCTCTTGCCGCGAGACTGCGACCAGTGCGGCGAGTACTACCTAGGGGGTCACGATTACAACGGCTACTACGGCTACGGTTACCCAGTGCCGCCACCAATGGGCGTACCTGGCGTACCGGTGCCTGTCGACGCAGTGCCTGTCGACGCAGTGCCTGTCGACGCAGTGCCTGTCGACGTAGCGCCCGTCGAAGCAGCGGCTCCAGCCATCGTGATCGTACCGCCCAAAGATCCGATTCCGCCCCCGCCGCCCGTGACGGAAGAGCCGCCCCCCGTCGGAGACGCAGGGGCGCCCAACGACGTTGACGGTGGATTCGAGATCCCGCCGCTGTGTCTGCCGTATGCCGCCTACGAAGACGTGATCATCGGCAAGTGAACACACCGGCACGAAGCCGCGCCGGTAGGCGCGGCTTCGTGCTTTTGTGCCGTATTATTCGACCAACTCAGTTCGCCGTTCTCGTCGTAAACGTCCACGAACTCAGTTCGCCGTTCTCGTCGTAAACGTCCACGACGAAAGACGTCGTGCTCGAGGCGCGGTACTCGGCGTTCGGTCAGCGGACGGTGAGTGCCGGCGATGCTTCGGCGCTGACACCCGGGTTTGCCGGTGGTATTTACGACGAGGATACCGGGCCCGCGCAGTTCGGAGCGCGGCATACGACGCAACCGTTGGGCGCTGGACGAGTACGGTTCCGATTCTCTGGGATGGTGGGCACGGGAGTCTTCAGGCGTAGGCGTCAGACGCCATGTTCAGTCGACCCATTGGCTGGGCTGTTGCACCGTTCGATGAACGTGCAAATGAGACCGTTTCTCTGAGTGCAGTCAGCTCATGGCTGCTCGGTAGCGCGCAAAGTGCATGGTCATCCGGCAACATCGGCTCCTGTTCAGATGCGGCTTCCGGCACGGCTATATAGTCTTTGGATTAGCAGCTGCCTGGTCACGGCGAGATTGCGGAAACAACCGCATTGCATCCATTGCTATACAAGCTCTAAAGGGGGGGATAGACTCCGCGGCAAGGATGCTCCAGGGTTGAGGGACCGAGATTCACGGCCCTCACGAGCGGCCGGTGGACTTTCCGAACGCACACATCGACAGTAAGGATCACATTCCAAGATGCGACTAGACAAGCGCGTTTCTTTCGGTTGTGTACTCCTTGAACGCGGGGACGTTTGGCCAATAAACAATCCGCGCTATCGAGGCGTGTGCCGTGGGCGGTGGTGGCCGCTCGAGAAACACACGGAGTCTGACGAGGAGGCGGCTCGGCTCACGGAGCTTCTGTCCGTTCACCTAATGCAACAATACCACGCCTGCCTCCCCCAGGTAACCGATGATGGCGAGTTCCTGATGTCTTACGCAGCGGCCTGTGAGCGGCTGGGCGTGGTGAATACTTATGCGCTCCTGTGTCGCTCGCCGCAGGGCAAACACGAGCCAAAGGGATGGCTACGTAGCATGCTCGGAAGCTGCAACTACTTGGGGTTTGACGTGAGCTACCCCAGTGGCAGCTACTCGTTTATCGATGGTGACTATGGTGCCAAAGATCGCCGGCTCGTGGCATACCTTAGGGCGAACTTGAACGAGCACGGTCTCTTTAGCGATCTCGATAGGGCGCTGGCGTTTACGAGGTTGCACGCGCAGGCGGTGGATAGTTGTTCACTTGAGAGTTTGGATGACGCCACGCCAATCGAGCTTTGGGAGGACACAAACCTGGTTGCTATGCGTGTTGCGCTCGGAACGCGACACGATTTGGGTTGACCACTGACGCGACCCCGCACAGCAACCGCACTCTGCTTGGTACGACACTCAAAGCGTGCCAGCAAACCCTGACTTGCAGACCCCGCCAGATGCACAACAGTAGTCCGAGCCAAAACACTGTCGAACGCACATCGAGAAGCGACCAGCGAGTTGACTCTGGTTGACCTAGCTTGTGACCGATCCGACGGCGGCTCGCCCCTGGATGACCCATCCCTCTACTGCGAACGCTGTCAAGAAAACCTGCAGCGACGGACGGACGAGCTGAGCAAATACTCCAGCGGATGGTCATCCGTACTTCGAGTAGGATAGGGACACTTGGTATGAGCATGGTTGGCTTCTGGCAAAAGTACCGCGGTGTTGTCGTCACCTGCCTAGCCGCGGTATTGGTCAAGGTCGCGTGGCGCTGGCTCACTCATTAGTCGTCGAGCGCGCGACTGTAGTTTGGTGGACGAGCTCGCGCGACCTTCGCCGCGTCAATGAGTTATAGGCGTTCCTGTAAAGGTCAGTTCGTCGGCGTTATGCGCATGTGGGTCGGGCTGGACGACCGTATCCGCTTCATGGCGCCGTGTAGCAACAGGGAGCAGAGACATCAGACTCGACGGCGTCGGGTGATATGTGTGGGGAGCTCGGATTGGCAGTCGGCGTGGGGCTGTCGGTTGGGCTTGATGAGGGAGCTGGCATCGATGGCTAGGAGGACACGGAAGGCGTCGAGATTGGCCCGCTTTGGGGCTCGTTCTCGCTTCTCAAAGGGCCAGACCGAGCTGGCCTTGTGTATAGCCGTGGGCCTCCGAGCCACGATTAATAGGAAAGAACTGTTCGAACCTCGAGGTCATCATGTATCTCCCCAATAGGATGGTTATGCCGGAGCATTCATGCCCCTAGTTGTTGCGAGCATCACTTACGACCATCTTGAATCGACCGCGCAAGTTGAAGCGAGGTTGCGCGCGGCAACAGCGCCCGACATATCCATCTTCGATGGGTGGAGGCGCTCGGCAGAGTTCTGTGGAAGCGTCGCGCAGCAAAAGATTTGCCTGCGCCTCTATACTGCGACTCGAACACCAAACGTGGTCTGGGCGGATGGGTGTGTGACGGATTCGAGAGGGGGAACTAGGCTGGACGTGCGCCTGACCGTTCACCAGGGCTGGCTAATCCCAACGATTCTCTTCTTGGTAGCAGCGGCCGCCTTCGCACTCTTTGGTGGCCCCCTATGGGTCGCTGCCCTTTTCGCTCTGTTCGTCATCGTCATGGATGGGGGATCCTTGTGGCTGCAAAGCTGCATCATGCGAGCACGGCTAGAGAAGGTAGTGCAGACAACTGCAAGGGTTCGGTGGTTCCCGGGTTGACGCAGTTCGACGCTTGGAAAACACCCAGAACTGACGAGACCGAGTCGCTTTCTCGACGTCAGCGTAGTCGTATAAGTATCCAGACACAGCTTCTCCGTTCTCCGCGTGCTCCACACAATGCACTGGTATCGAGGACGGAGGCTACCATCCACTTGTCGTGCACGGTGGCCGCGGTAATCTGCAGCGCAACAGGTACACTCGCGCGGTCGTGTCAAGACATGCCTCCTTCAGCCACTTTCGCCCGATCGGCGGATTGGGGCTTGTGCGGTCCCTCTTTTGGCGCCTTCACGATCGCGCTACCGAGACTCACGGCGCTGCCTAGGTAATGGCGCCGTGTGGTTGAGTCGGCGAATGGGCGAGCCTTTCAGAACTCGACGTTCACGGACGGCGCGGTCGAGCACCCTTCAACGGGGCGGCTTCCAGCAACAACTTCACATCCGCGCTCTCGGCGACTTGACCCAGGTTACGCGGACGACCTGACCCTAGTTGCTTCTTCCACTTCTTCCACTTCTTCCCTTTAATCCCTGTGTTCTGGCTCAGCGTGAACGTGACCGTGGGGTTGTTCAGTTAAGGGAATGGGGT
>CBINDO010000371.1:0-7560 GCA_966249405.1 uncultured bacterium
GCTACGGTACTGGGCGGCGGAGATGCACGTCGACGGGTTCCGCTTCGATCTCGCGTCCACGCTCGCGCGCCAACTCCACGAAGTGGACCAGCTTTCGTCGTTCTTCACCTTGATCCACCAGTCTACGACCTTGCGCGAGCTGAAGCTCATCGCCGAGCCGTGGGACGTCGGCGAGGGCGGATATCAAGTCGGCAAGTTCCCGGTGCGTTGGTCGGAATGGAACGGCCGTTTTCGCGACACGGTGCGCGCGTTCTGGCGTGGTGACGATGGTCAACTCGGGGAGTTGGGTTATCGGTTGACGGGCAGCAGCGACCTCTACGAGTCGGGTGGCAGAGTTCCGGCCGCGAGCGTGAACTTCGTCACTGCCCACGATGGGTTTACACTACACGACTTGGTGTCGTACGACAGGAAGCACAACGAAGCCAACGGCGAGAACAATCGCGACGGCAACGACAACGAGTGTTCCCACGGCTATGGCGCCGAAGGGCCAACCGACGATCCGGACACCCTCGCGGTGCGCTCGCGCCAACAGCGCAACCTGCTCGCGACACTGCTCTTGGCTCAAGGGTCGCCGATGTTGGTCGCGGGGGACGAGTTTGGACGCACGCAGCGCGGCAACAACAACGCCTATTGCCAGGACAACGAGCTGAGCTGGGTCAATTGGACGTTGACTCAAGAACAGAAGCGATTGCTGGAGTTCACCAAGACGGTCATCCGACTGCGGCGTGACCACCCGGCGCTGCGTCGTTCCAAGTTTTTCAGCGGTCTAGACGTCGCCGGGACCAAACTTCGAGATCTGTTGTGGTTCAGAGCCGACGGCGCGCCGATGACTCACCAGGACTGGCAAAATCCTCAGTCCCGTGTCGTACAGATGTTTTTGGCGGGGCGGGGCATCGACGATGTGGACGACGACGGCAGGCCACTCGTCGACGACAACCTGCTCCTGATTTTCAACGCCGTGGACGCCGACGTGGAGGTCGTATTGCCGGAGCTCGACAGCGTCCGGGAACCGTGGCGGCTGCTCGTCGACACCTCCGAATCACACGGTACCGGAGAGGTGCGAGGTGAGCACATCCGCATGATGGCGCGGTCCATGCTCGTCCTCGAGTCGCCGTCTCGAGTGTTGCGCCGCGGCGGTGGGCTGCACCGCTTGGGCGCCACCTACCGTTTGCAGGTAAACGCCAACTTCGACCTCGACGCGGTCACAGCTACCGTCGATTACCTGCAAGAGTTGGGGATTACCGACGTGTACACGTCACCGCTGCTGGCCGCGGCCAACGGGAGCACACACGGCTACGACGTCGTGGACTACCACCGCATGAACCCGGAGTTGGGCCCGGAAGGAACGCTCGAACGACTGTCCAAAGCGCTGACGGAGCGCAAGATGGGGTTGCTCGTCGACTGGGTACCCAACCACATGGGGGTGGCGATCGGCCAGAACCGGTATTGGGACGACGTCCTCGAACACGGCCAGAGTTCGCTTCGAGCCGACTTCTTCGACATCGATTGGAACCCCGTACGACGGGACCTGCAAGGTCGCGTGCTGTTGCCGCTGCTCGGCGATCAGTACGGGCGTGTGCTCGAGCGAGGCGAGCTACGCATCGTGCGAAGTGGCGGGGCTTTCAAGCTCGCTTACTTCGAACGTCAATTGCCGTTGGGTCCCAAGTCGCTGACCCCGTTGTTCGAGTTGGCCGTCGAACAGCTGCGCGCTGCCGGAGGTTCCAGCGAACTCGAGGAGCTCGAGAGCATCTTGACGGCCGTGGGCCACTTACCGGATCGGCAGGAGACGGCGTACGAGCGGAAACGCGAGCGGGCACGCGAGGTAGAGGTCGTGAAGCGGCGCCTCGAGGTGTTGTGGCTCGCTTCGCCCGCGGTTCAGGCTGCGTTCGAACGCGCGCTCGAAATCGTCAACGGCAAGGTCGGCTCCCCCGAGACGTTCGACCTGCTCGACGCGATCCTCGAGAGGCAGAGTTACCGTCTCAGCTTCTGGCAAGTCGCCGCCGAGGAGACGAATTACCGGCGATTCTTCGACGTCAACGAGTTGGCCGCGGTGCGCATGGAGGACGACGCCGTGTTTACCGACGCACACAGCCTCCTATTCAAGTTGATCGAAGCGGGCCACATCAAAGCGCTGCGACTCGATCACACCGACGGCCTTTACGACCCGGTCGAATACTTCAACAAACTGCAGAGCCACTTCCGACCGGTGGTCGCGGGCGCGCAGGTGAGCCCCGACGACGCGGCGCGTCCATTGCCGGTGCTCGTCGAGAAGATCCTCCAGCGCGGTGAGACACTGCCATCGGACTGGCCCGTCGACGGCACCACCGGTTACGAATTCGGTGTCTCCGCCCGTGGGCTGTTCATATCGCCCGACGCCGAGGCGGAGCTGACGCGCGTTTACCAGGAGCTGACCGGGGACACGCGGAGTTTCGGTGAACACGAGTACGCGTGCAAACGTCACGTCGTGAGCTACGTGTTGATCAGCGAGGTGAATCTCATGGCGCAAGCCGCGCTCCGCATCGCGATCGCCAACCGCTGTTTCCGGGACTTCACCCTGATCGGGCTGACACGCGCGCTCACCGAGGTGATTTGCGCGTTCCCGGTTTACAGAACCTACATCCGGCCCGGTAAGCCCGTGAGCCCTCGCGACGAACGCGTCGTGCGCGCGTCGGTCAGGCTTGCCCGGCTACGCAATCGCGCGATCAGCGTCAGCTTGTTCGAGTTCCTGGAGAGCCTGTTGCTCCTGCGTCTCGACGTGGGAGACTCTCAGGCTCGAGACGTGGCCGCGTTCGCATTGCGGTTTCAGCAGCTCACGGGGCCGATCATGGCCAAAGCCGTAGAAGACACCGCGTTTTACCGCTACACTCGACTCATTTGCCGCAACGAGGTGAGCGATAACCCCGCACGCCTATCTACCTCCGTGGCGGACTTCCACCGCGACAACTCCGACCGCGCACGCAACTGGCCACTTTCGATGGTCACGACGGCGACGCACGACACGAAGCGCGGTGATGACGCCGCCGCGCGCATCGCCGTTCTCAGCGAGCTGCCCAGCGAATGGGCGCGAACGGTGTCCCAATGGCGAGACATCACGGCACCCGGACGGAGCGAGCTCGACGGGCAGCAGGCGCCCGAGCCGAGCCTGGAGTACGCCTTCTATCAAACGTTGATAGGGGTATGGCCATTCGGCGCACGGGAAGCACCCAGCGAGGACCTCACCGAGCGCATGGTCGCCTACGCGCTCAAAGCTGCTCGAGAAGCGAAGACCGAGACATCGTGGTTGCATCGAAACGAGGTGTACGAACAGGCTGTGACCGCGTTCGTGCAACGGAGCCTGCGAGACGCCACGTTCACAGCGGCCGTAGCTGGCTTTTGCCGTCGCATCGATCGAGCGGGGGCCACCAATGCATTGGCGCAGGTGCTGTTGCGCCTCTGCGTCCCTGGTGTGCCCGACACATACCAAGGAAGCGAGCTTTGGAATCAGAGCTTGGTCGATCCCGATAACCGCAGGCCCGTTGACTACGAGCTGCGTCGACGTCTGCTCGCTGAATTGTCGGGTAAACGTGGTGACCCGGCGCGGCTCGCCGCTGAACTACTCGAATGTTACGCGGACGGTCGCATCAAGTTGTGGGTTACTCACCGCGCGCTGCAACTCAGGAAGCAAATGCCGGAGCTGTTCGCTCGAGGCGACTACGCACCTTTGGACGCAGGCGCCAACGCCGTGGCTTTCGGTCGTACGCTGGAGCATTCCGCCTTGATTTGCGTGGTGCCGCGCTTGACGCGAGGCGTGGTCGGCGACGAGGGGCGGTTCGCGATCGGCGACGTGTGGGGCTCTCGGGTGTTGCAGGGCGCTGCGTCGGGCACGTACCGCGACGTTCTGACCGAGCAGCGGTTGAAGGTGACGGGTGACGTCCCGCTGAGCCTGGTCTTCGCGCGGCTACCCGTCGCGCTCTTGGTCAAGGAGGAGGCGTGACGTTGGTAGACAGGCCACCGCTAGGGGCGCACCTCGACGACGCAGGTGGCGTCACGTTTCGGTGCTTTGCCAGTGCGCGCGCGTGCGCCGTACGGCTGGTAGGAGAGGATGGAGCGATCCTCATCGAGCAGGACCTGCACGGACTCGGTGACGGTTACTTCGAGGGCCACGTCCGCGACGCGGCTGAAGGGTCACTCTACTATTTCTTAGTGGACGGAAAGTGTTTACCCGACCCCTACGCTCGCGAGCTCCCGCAGGGTGTGCACGGTCCGGGGCGTGTGGCGCGCAGCCGCTACGAGTTCCGCCACGCCCCGCCGTCGCGGAGCCGGTCCGAGCTCGTGATTTACGAGCTCCACGTAGGTACGTTCACCGAAGCCGGCACTTTCGCATCCGCGCTCGCGCGCTTACCCGCGCTTGCCGAGCTGGGGGTGACGGCGATCCAGTTGATGCCGGTGGCATCCTTCGAAGGTGAACGTGGCTGGGGTTACGATGGCGTGGCGCTCTACGCGCCGCACGTCGCCTATGGTTCGCCCGATGACCTGCGGCGGCTCGTCGACGAGGCACACGGGCTCGGCCTCAACGTGATCCTCGACGTGGTCTACAACCACTTCGGTCCCGCGGGGAACTACCTGGCCGCGTATGCCGCCGACTACTTTAGCGAAGAGGTCTCCAACGTTTGGGGCCAAGCGCCCAACTTCGAATTACCTGCCCTGCGTCAGCTGGTGCTCGACAACGCGCGGTATTGGTTCGAGGAGTTCGGGTTCGATGGCTTGAGGCTGGACGCGACGCATGCGATCGTCGATCGGTCGCCGACCCACGTACTCGAAGATCTGGTCGCGATCGCTCGCAGCTGCCGACCGGAGCGGTGGTTGATCGCCGAGGACGATCGGAACTTGGCTAGTCTCATCACTCACACCGGCTTGACAGCGCTGTGGGCCGATGATTTCCACCACCAGGTGCGCGCCACGTTTACAGGTGAAAGGGCCGGCTACTTCAGGGCTTTCGAGCCCGGCGTACGAGGTCTCGCCTTGGCCATCAATAGCGGCTGGATCTACTCCGGCCAACTGCACCCCGTTCGCAACCAACGGCGGGGCACGTCCGCTGCCGAACTCCCAGCGGAGACGTTGGTATACTGCATCCAGAACCACGATCAGGTGGGCAATCGCGCCGTCGGAGATCGGTTCCCGCCCGGAGAGTCGTTTCGTGCGGCCTCCGTGCTGCTGTTGTTCTTGCCGATGACCCCGCTCCTATTCATGGGGCAAGAATGGGCCGCGACGACACCGTTTCTATACTTCACCGACCACGAGCCGGAGTTGGGCCGGCTCGTAACCGAGGGTCGGCGCCGCGAGTTCGCGGAGTTCATGCAGGCCATTGACGCCGACTCGCCAAAGCAAGTTCCGGATCCACAGGACCGTGAGACGTTCGTAGCCTCCAAGTTGCGATGGGATGAGCGAGGCCAACCGGAGCAGGCCGCGACGCTGGCACTTTATCGCGCCCTGCTCGCGCTGCGGCGCAACGACGAGGTCTGGTCGTGCGTGACGCGCGAGGGCTTGGTGGCCCAGGCGTTGGACGCGGTGCTCGTGGTCCGGCGCACGTGCCCCGCCGGGGTCCGAGTTTTACTTCTCAACCTCGGAGAACGACCGCTATCGCTGACTTCGCTCGCCGCGGAGGTGGGCTTACGCAGTTACAGCGTACAGATCGCGAGCTCGCGGGTGGAAGAGCTGCTCCCGCCGAGAACGGCCGTCGTACTCGCCGCCTAACGACGGCGCGCCTACCGTCGACGGGATTGACCTTCTGCTCGACGGTCTCTACAAACCGGCGACAATGCGAATTCCCCAACATCCCATCGACGCCTCGTTCGTGGAGCGCTGGTCGCCCCGTGCCATGAACGGGACACCGCTCGCGCTCGACGACTTGAAGCGATTGTTCGAAGCGGCGCGCTTCGCTCCATCGAGCGGTAACTCGCAGCCGTGGGTGTTCCTGTACGCGATCGCGGGTACCGCGAGCTTCGAATCCTACCTTGGTTTGTTGGCTGAAGGTAATCGCGTATGGTGCCAGCGTGCTGGCGCGTTGTTGGTGGTGCTGTCGAAGAGCCAAAGTGACGAGGGCAAACCGCTGGTGAACCACTCCTTCGACGCAGGGGCAGCTTGGATGAGTCTTGCGCTCCAGGGTTCGAAGATGGGTTTGGTCGTGCACGCGATGGGCGGCTTCGACCGTGAACGCACTCGAACGGAGCTGGCAATCGCGGAGCGTTTCACCGTCGAGTGCATGGTGGCAGTGGGTTACCCGGGCCAAAAAGACGAGCTCCCGCCCCACCTTCAGGCGCGCGAGCAGCCCAGCGACCGAAACCCCATCGAATCGTTCGTGTTCGAGCGTTCGATGCCGTGACGCCCGGGAGAGGCTGGCGCCGCGCCTCGAGAGGCTGCCGGCGCCGTCCGTACGACCGCGTGCAGGCGTCCTCCACCCTGACCGAATCCTTCGACCGATGAGTGACGCCCACCGAGTGCAATTGGTGTTGGTTTCGAACCCGCACGTCAACTCCGAGAGTGACTTCGAGGCGCTCGCGGAACTGGTGCGCAGCGTCGACTCGGCCGTGCAAGTGCGCGTCGTGGCAGACGTGTCGGCGGATCAAGGGCTCGAGTACGGGTTGCCGACGTTGGGCGTATCATTTGCGCCCGTCCTCCACCTCGAGCTCGGTCGAGGGCGTTTGCTTCAGGGCCGTCTGATGCCGAAGTCGGAAGAGTACAGGCGCCTCGCCGAGCGCTCGATCCGTGTCCCGCGCTGGACACGGTTGACGTATGGTGAAAGCACGGACGTCACGGCCCTCGGCGCCCACGCCGTCACCAAGCCCGACTTCGGCGCGCGTGGCGCCGACGTTCGCATCCAGCGAACCGCGGGGCTCACTTGGCGAGCACCGCAGACGCAGACGGCGCTACGGCTCGGCGGACGTCGCAACCCGATGCTCGTGCAGGAGTTCATTTACACCGGTGTTTGGCCAGTGAGCTTTCGAGTCGTGACGCTCTTGGGAGACGTGTTGTGGGCATTGCGCGTCGAGGCGAGCCACGACCGGCCGCCTCTGTCGGGCCCGGGCGCGTTCTCTGACGGTGGCTACTCGATAGTGTCGTCGGGTCGAGGCTGCACGTTTGCATACTGCGACGACCCCGACGTGTTGGCGCTGGGCAGCGCCGCGCACGCCGCGTTCCCCGAGATACCGCTGTTGGGGGTGGACATCGTGCGAGACGCCAATCGCGGCACCTTGTACGTCATCGAAGCGAACAGCTTCGGGTTCACTTGGCACATGAGCTCCGAACGTGGCTTGGCGATGCAGCGCCAATTTGGGCTCGATTTGGGCGCCCAATTCGACGGCAGGCGGCGTGCGGCCGAGCGGTTGGCGCGCGCTTGTCGCGAACTTGCCGTCTGAGCGCCGGAGGGTCGATCGCCGCTGGGCCGTTCGCCCGCCTGCCCGGCAACCTCAACGCCCGCGTTGTGCCAGCCAGGTAAACAAGCTGATACCCGCGAAGTCTGCCAACCAATCGACTACGTCGAGCGTGCGATACGGAAAGAACTGCTGACTCAGCTCTTCGAGC
>CBINDO010000372.1:0-7544 GCA_966249405.1 uncultured bacterium
GCTCAGCTGTTCGGCAAGCCGCCCCTCGGCGACATCAATCCCGACCTGGTGGTCGCCCACGGTGCCGCGATTCAAGCGCAGTTGCTCGCCGCACAGAGCGAGGACGTGCTTTTGCTCGACGTGCTGCCGCTGTCGCTCGGCGTCGAGACGATGGGTGGTGCGGTCGACCGTATCTTGCCGCGCAACACGACGATTCCGACCGGCGCCAAATCGACGTTCACTACCTACGCGGACAACCAGACGGGCTTTCAGATCCACGTCGTCCAAGGTGAACGCGAATTGGCGGCCGACTGTCGTTCGCTAGCGCGTTTCCTCCTCAAAGGCATCCCGCCGATGCCCGCCGGACAGGCTCGGCTCGAGGTCGAGTTTCGCGTCGACGAGAACGGGATCCTGGCGGTCGAGGCGCGAGAGCTGACGACGGGATTGTCTCAACGGGTCGAGGTCAAGCCCAGCTACGGCCTCGACGACGAGACGGTCGAGCAGATGTTGCTCGACGCCCTCGACAACGGTGAGACGGACTTCGAGCTTCGTCGTTTGGTCGAAGCTCGCGTCGAAGCCGAGCGAATCTTGCTGGCGACGGACAAGGCCTGGCAAAGCGACGTCGAGCTGCTGACTGCCGACGAGCGGCCGGTCGTGGAACGCGCCATGGTCGCGCTCCGGCTCGCGGTCGAGCGCAGCAAGACGGCCTCCGGTGAGACGGTGGCCGCCGCCGCCAGTGAACTGCAGCTGTTGATCGACGGCTTGGCCAGCGTCACCCACGACTGGGCGGGGCGCCGCATGAACGACGCCATCACACGCGCGCTCGCCGGCAAAGCCGTGGGCAACGTGGCCGACTCCGTCGCCGGGGCCAAGGGGGTCGATGCCCATTTGGCCGAACATGCGCGGAACTCGCGCTGACAGGCGACGCTCCGTGCGCTACAGGACCAAACCATGCCGCGAGTAAAATTCGTCGACCAAAACTTGGAGATCGAGGTGGAGAAAGGGTCATCCATCTTGAAGGCCGCCAAAGCCGCGGGCGCGCCGGAGGGTGACGCGTGCGGAGGCGTGTGCGCGTGTTCGACGTGTCACGTCTACGTGGTCGAAGGCAAAGAGCTGCTGAGTCCCGCCGAGGAAGGCGAAGAGGACATCCTGGACAAGGCGTTCGACGTTCGCATCAACTCGCGTTTGGGTTGTCAGGCGAAGATCGAACGCGACGGGGTCGTGGCCGTGAAGATCTCGCGCGAGAGCCTCAAGGCCTATTACAACGAACATCCCGAAATCCCGCGCCCGCCCGAACATTGAGTTCGTTCGACAAGTTTCGTTCAGTCTCGCACAGCCGCGGCGCGTGTGCGCTAGACCCGAGGATGTAAGTCCGAGTTGGTCGTCAGGCTCACCCGCTCTGCGCGCGAGTCGATTCCTGTCGAAACGACTCAAATGCCTCACAGCGAAGCAACAAGCGCTAAAAATCAAGAGATCTGACGCCACCCCTTAGTCTCCGCTCGAGAGCGGGCGTATTTGCGGCTGAGTACCACCACATCTGGTGGCTGAGCCAGGATGAGAACTCGAAGGCGCATAACGGTTGGAGCTTGTATGGCCTGCTGGGCCGTGCTCGGGGTAACCCAAGCCGAACCCCTGCGCGTATTCGGGCGTGGAGGTCTGGCACTTCCGGTTGGCGGTTACCAATCGACGGAGCTAGGGCTCGGAGCTGGCCTCACCGGGGGCGTGGAGTATCCGTTCACGCCGAAGATTGGGCTGGCGGCCGAGCTCGGAGGTGTCTGGCTCTCCGATGGTGAACCACCGGAGGACGCGGCGTTCGCCGACCCGAATTCGGCATCGCAGGTGTCCGCGGCGTTGGCCCTGCACCTGAGGCCAGGCGGCACCGCGGACCTCGCCAAATTCGACTCCAGCGCGGGCTGGTGGGGGTCGGCTTCCGGGGGCCTGGCGTTTACTGGCGGCCTGCAGCGAGTCATGGCTGACGTGGCGGTCGGCTACGACTTCTTCTTGGACGATACTGGCAACGTCGGCCTGGGGCCGATGGCGAGCTTTCTGCACGTGTTCCAGCCGGACTCGGCGTTGCGCCCCGAGGACGCCAACGTGGTTGTCCTGGGTGTACACGTGTTGCTCGACAACGTCGAGCGCCGCGAGCGCTCGAAGCCAACGCCGGTCGAGCGTGACTTCGACGAGGACGGTATCCCCGACGGCGACGACGCGTGTCCCCAACAGCCCGAGGACAAGGACACCTTCGAGGACGACGACGGATGCCCAGATCCCGACAACGATCAGGATTCGGTGCTCGATCCGGTCGATCACTGTCCGAGTCAAGCCGAAGATCGGGACAGCGTAGAGGACGAAGACGGATGCCCGGACCTCGACAACGACAAGGACGGGATCCCGGATACGGAAGACATGTGTCCGCTGGTCGCGGAGGACAAGGACGGCTTCAATGACACCGACGGTTGTCCCGACGAAGACAACGACCGTGACGGCATTTTAGACCCACACGATCTGTGTCTCAACGAGCCGGAAAACATGAACGGCTACGCCGACGGCGACGGCTGCCCCGACGAAGACCAAGTGCGGGTCGTCGGCAACAAGATCGTGCTCGACGAGAAGGTGCACTTCGCCGTGAACATGGACGTGATTCGACGCGTCAGTCACCCTCTGCTGGGTCGAGTGGCCAAGCTGATCAGTGAACACCCGGACTACGCCCACATCGAGGTGCAAGGCCACACGGACAAGAACGGCGATGCGGAACGAAATCGCGCCTTGTCCGAGCGTCGAGCGAAGGCGGTCATGGAGTTCTTGATCGCGTCTGGCATCTCGGCGTCGCGCCTCAGTTACCACGGGTACGGCGAAGAATACCCGATGATCGACCGGGACGACGAGTGGGCTCTGTTCATGAATCGGCGCGTCGAGTTCAAGATCGTTCGTGACGAGGACGCGGCCAAGGGGAGCGGAAGTGCTGAGTCCGCGGCGGCCGAACTAGATGCCGCTGTCGAAAAGAGCTCTGCCGCCCCGTCATCTGGAGAGGGGGGTAAGCCGGCGCCAGCCTCCGTCGACCTCGACGCGGACACCGAAGAACCCGCTGCCAGTGGTGCTAGCGCGGAGGGTGAAAAGTGAACGTATTGAGGTCACTCTTGCTCTCGCTCGTGTTGTCGTCGATCGCGGGCTGCAACACGTCGGGGCTGGTGGGCGGTGCGTGCGCCCACGGTCTCAGCCCGTGCGGTCACAGTTGCGTCAACTTGGGCTCGGACGAAGCCAACTGCGGTAGCTGCGGCTTCGAATGCGACACGACCGAGGCCTGTCGGGCGGGTGTCTGCATGCCGGGTCCCGATACCGGGGGTGACGGCACGACGAGTGATACGACCACGAGCGGCGCCGTCTCGGAGCCTGACGCTAGTCTAGGTACGAGTGAGCCCGTCCGTGACGGCGGCCTCGACGGCGCGGTCTCCGAGCCAGACGGCAGCGTTTCATCGGCCGCTGAGGGCGGCATCGAAGAACCGTGTTTCCCGCCGTACAGCTCTGCGGAGAACTGCGGGGCTTGCGGCGTCGTTTGCACCGAAGAAGCGCCGTTCTGCGCGCCGTCCGGCGACACGTTCGCGTGCGTCGACGGCTGTGATGATCCGTTGCAGTTGTGCGCGGACCGGTGTGTAGATTTGGTCACCGACCCGCTCCATTGCGGGGAGTGTGGCAATGCGTGTCCCACCGGGTTGTGCCGTGACAGCGAGTGTGTAGGCGGTCAGATCGGACACCTCGTCGCGATGTGCATGTCCTACGAGCAGCTGTTCGGAAATAGCCCGCAGGGTGTGCTGCTGGCCAACTCGGTCTTCCTCGCGACCGCCGAGACGGTGCGGGTCATGATGTTCGACGCCTACGCCCCGGCGGCTGCCCGTAACCAGGTGCGGCAAGTCATCAACAGTGGGGGGGCGACGCGTGGCCGCACCGTCCGCATCAACACGGCGCGGACCGCGAGCGAAATCGTCGCCGGCCTGCGTGCCACCAACTACGAAGTGCTCGTGATCGCCGACATGTCCCTCGCGCCGGCCAACGCCGCTCGCGACATGGGCCGCGCCATCTCGACCACCATCGACACGTTCACTCGCGCCGGTGGCATCGTGGTCGTGGCTTCGGGGGCCGCCGCGAGCGAGATGCCGTCGTTCTGGAACAGCGATGGCGCGAGCCTCTTCGACATTCAGGGCATCGCCGACATCACGTTCCAGGAGCTGCAGAACCGTGCGCCCGCGGATGCGGTCGCGGCCAATGTGCTCACCCCGTTCCTTGCGCTCACCTCGACTTGTGTCTTCGACATGCCCGCGGTTACGGATCCGGATACCGAAGTGGTCATCACCGGCCCCAATACCGGCGATGCGGGGGGCGAGTTACCGGTAGTGTTGCACCGGGTGATGTATCCGTAGTCGAAGTTCGACCTCAACGCCGCGCTGCGGCGACGAGTGCACGGTCTGAGCCCCCTGCGGCCGCCATGTCGTGGCCGCTTCACTCGCTGCGCAGGTCTTCCAAACCACCGTCCAGCCCGAAGGGTGAGAGTTTGGACTGCGGAGGATCGAGCGGTGGGACGCGCGGCGTGCCCGCGCCTCTGCCCGATTCGAGCAATTCGTCGACGACCCGTCCGCCCGCCTGCTTCAGCTCGCGCCCCGCGTCACGTGCCTCCTTCGTCCCGAGCACGGCCCTCACGTGTTCGAGTGCCGTGCGTTGTCCGAGCGGCACGAACGCGAAAGCGTACGCTGCAAACAGCAACACCACCCCTTCGACGATGGTTTTGGCCAGCTTGAACACGAAAGAAGAAGAGAACCTCAGGGCGCAAAACCGCGCACGACGACTGTACCTCAATCCCGCGTCGGCACCGAGTTTTCGGCCGTAGCGGCGGACCGCGGGATGCGAAAAATCAGCGCCGAGTCGAAGCTCGGCTCTTGGTTGGCCCAGGTTTCGAAGGCGCGGGCGCGGCTCGCAGGAACGGCAGCCCAACCGACGTCGCGCGATCGCAAGGCGGCGGCTAGGGCCGTCGCATCGTCGAGTAGACGCACGGCGTCTGCCTGCCGCGGGTCGCCTGGGTTGAAGCCGTCCACGAGCCAGGGCCGTCCGGTGCCCACGCTCACCGCGACGTATCCGTACCCTGCAGTTTCGACCCACAAGCGAGCGCGCGGATCGAGCCTTGGCGCGAGCGCCGCGCCGAGGCGCAGCTCCGAAGACCTGTCCACGAACTGTTTACATGGAAGCTGCGCCCACAATCCGTGACCAAACGCTGCAATGCTCGTCGCGATCCAAGCCGCGTGTGCCGCGGTTGGAGCGCCATCCGGGTTCGGCGACGAGCGTCGTGCAAGGTCGACGAAAACGAGCAACGCGGCCAACCAGCATGGCAACAACGTCCGCTCCGGGTGGTGCGTCGGCGCGCCGTTGGTGATGTCGCCCCAGATCAAGAACGCCAGCATCGCTGCCGTGCCCCAGGATAACGGTCCCGTTGCTGCGGCGGACAGCCCTCGCGCGGCGGTCCTTCCCGCGCCTCGGTCGAGCACCCAGCGGCCGGCAACGACGAGCAACGACGCGCAACCCAAGGTGGTGAGCATCGGCTCCTCGGCGAACAGGGCGCGCGGATAATTGCCGAGCACCGCCAGCCAGTCCTTTGGTGTCGCCCCAATGGCGCTCCGGTAACTCGCGACACGTTTGACGAAGAACGACGCGTCCCCATGAACGACGGCGCCGTGAGCGAGCCAGCACAGCGGCCCCGTGAGACACACGAGCGAAACCATCAATCGCCAACGTCGTCGATGCGTCCGCCACGCGAGTGCATGGTAACTCGCGACGACCAGCGCCGCCGGCCACGTCTCGTAGCGCGACAACGTAGCCACGAACAGACTCAGCGCGCCCATCAGCGCCGCCAACCACGTGCGGCCGCCGCCCGTTTGGGCGGCTTGCGTTGGACGTGCGCTGCACAACGCCATTACGGTGAGCACCGCGACGTAACCCTCCGGCACCGTCGCCAGCCCGAGCCAAACCGCGTGCGGCATCGCGGCAAAGCAGCAGCTCGCGAGCCCGAGCCACGTGCCTCGTAAACCCAAAACCCGACAGCACCAGCAAAAGCCGATCACCGAAACCAGGGAGGTCGCCCACGCCACGCTGCGCGCTGCGGAGTAACTAGAGCCGAGTAGCCACATCGCGCTCCCCGTGAGCCAAAACGGCGCCGGTAGCCAACTCGTGCCCGAAGCGTCCCAACGCGGCGCATGGGCAAAGTTCTGGGCGATCGCCACGCGGGCGAAATCGTCGTCGCTGACCGCCTGAAAGCCGAGACGCAGGGTAACGACGTTGGCAACCACCCGCACGGCGAGCGCCAAGCCGAGCCACACCGACCAGTGAACTCGAGAGTTGGACGTGCTCATTGCGGTGCGGCTCGGTGGGACAAAACGAAAAAGGCGACGGGGTTCTCCGTCGCCGATTGGGGTTGGGCCCAGCCCTCGCTCGTCAGCTGACGGCTCCCTCCCACCACCTGTCCCCGATTGACTCAGGGGGCCGGCGCCGGTGCCGGCGCGGGTGCGGCGGGAGCTGGTGGCTTCGGAGCCACCGGCGTCGCCGTCACCGGCTTGGCCGGTGCTACCGGAGCCACCACCGGTTTGAGCGGTACTACGGGGGTGGTCGGCCGGGCTGCGGAGGGCACGACGGGGGCAGGCACGACCGGGGACCTGGCGGGGGCGGCGGTCACCGCGGCGGGTTTCGGAGCAAGCGTCGGGACGATCGGGCTAGTGGCCACCGGTGAAACAGCTTTGGGAGCCACTGTCGGCGCTGCTGCAGACGGCGCTGCTGCCGACGGTGCAGTGGCAGCGGCGGTCACGGCGCCAGTGGTCGCTTGGGCAGCTGCCGGCGCGTTCGCTTCCAGCTCACTTGCCTCGGCGGGTTGGTCTGCGTTGTCTGCGCCAACATTCTCGGCGGCAGCGTTTTCCGGCGCGGCGGGGACGTCCCCGACAGCGGGGCTGTCACCCGTGTTTGCGGGTTGGTCCGTCTTTGCCGTCTCGGTCGCCTTGTCTCCTACGGGAGCAATCGTCGCCTCCGTCGAATGATCTTCGAGAGAGTCGTCTGCCGAGGACGAGATGTAGGCCAGCACGGTGCTGGTCACGAAGAAGGTTGCTGCGCAGATCCACGTCGCACGCGACAAGAAGTTACCTGCGCCACGCCCGCCGAAGACTTGCGTCGCGCCCGCACCGCCCAGAGCAGCACCCAAACCTCCGCTTTTTCCGGGTTGGATCAACACCACCAGGATCAAGAAGAAGCAAACGAAGATGTGGAGCACCGTGAGCGGTGTTTCGAACAGTTCTAACATGATTAACGCAGCCAGCTCGGGAGCTGGGGATTGGGTCCGCACCAAACGGACGGAGAATTCGCCCGCCCGCCGCCGCTTTAGCAAGCGGCGGCGATTTGTAGGAAGTCTTCCGCCTTAAGGGAAGCCCCTCCGACGAGTGCCCCGTCGATATCTGGGCAGCCGAGCAGCACCTTCGCGTTGTCCGGTTTCACGCTTCCACCGTAGAGGATGCGGCACACATCGGCCAGCTCCTTGGATG
>CBINDO010000373.1:0-7514 GCA_966249405.1 uncultured bacterium
GGCCATGGTTCTACGGGATTTGGGCGTCGTCTATTTCGCGGGCAAAGAAGACAAGGCGGCGGCTCTCGACTACTTCAAAAAAGCGTTCCAGGCGGACCCCTTCGTCAAACTGGACGAGGACCTGTCCAGCGACGAGATCAAAGCAGTGTTCGAGGAAGCCCGCGTCGCGGTGGGTGCGCCGAGCTCCGCTGACTCGGGGGGGACGAGCGACGCCGATGAACCGACGGCGTCCGCCAAGGCAACGGGGGCACACGTCGCGCCCGCAGAACAGGCCGTGGACACGCCGGTCCCGCTGTTCATGACCGCACCGGCCGACACCGATAGCGTCAAGCTGATGTACCGCTCGCCCGGAAACCCCAAGTTCCGGAGCATGGGCTTGCGCCGCTTCAAGGACGGTTGGGCCGGCGAAGTCGACTGCGAGTCCGTGAGCAAGAACCCCGGTACCATGGAGTACTACTTCGTGATGTACGACGAGATGGGCCGTGAGACGGGCCGCGTCGGGGACGAATTCGAGGCATTCACCATTCCAATCAAGGCTTCGATCAGCGGCCCCGGGCCCTCTCTGCCCGATCAGAGCCCGCCCGGTAGCTGCAAAGAAGCGGTGGCCGCAGATTGTCCGCCCGGCTTCCCCGGTTGCGAGACGTACTCGGACGAACCCTGGGCTCAAGAGGAAGAGGTCGATGACACGGCGGACGCCCCCGCCCTCTGGTTCACCCTGGGCTTCCAGCAGGACTTCCTGCTCATGCCCGCGACCGAAGGCGCCTGTCTCTCGAACAGTGACTACGGGTGTTATTACGATGCGGGTTACCGCGACCCCACCCAGCCGTTGATCGACACGGAGGGCAACTTCTTCACCCAACCCGGCCCCAACGGTCAGCTCGTGTCGGTCAACTCCGAGGCAGGCGTTCCCGACGCGTTCGGCACGCTTCAGGGTGCGGGACGAATTAACAGTGGTTTCGCGCTGGCGACGCAACGCGTCTTGCTCGGTGTGGACTACGCCGCCACGCCTTCGCTCCTGGTCGGCGTGCGCCTCGGCTATGCTTTCAGCGGCGGTCCCAGCCAGGACACGGCGCGCAGCAAAGGCGCCGCGTTCGTGCCCCTGCACGCCGAAGGACGTTTGGCGTATTGGTTCGGTGGTGCACACAAGGGAGCGTTCCGCCCGTATGCCCAGCTGGGCGGCGGTATGGCTCAGGTCGACTCCAAGGTGACGGTCGAGATCATCGACACTCAGGCGATCCGCGACTGCGGGCGAACGGGCCAGGATTTCCAAGGCTCGAACTGCTTGACCCGGAAGGTCAACGCCTGGCGCAAGACGGGTACCGTGTTCGCCTCGGCTGGGTTCGGCGCGTTGATCGCAACCGGCAAACAAGCGGGCTTCATCGTCGAGGGACGCGGCATGTTCTTGTTCCCGGAACAAGGCATCACATTGTCCGGACAAGCTGGCTTCAGCGTCGGATTCTGAAGGTCGAAACACCGGGGGCTGTCAGCTCCCGCGTTCGGAAGTCGCGGTGGCATTGACGCCCCGTTTGACGCTCAGCGTGATGTGGCACTTGTGTCGCGCGTCGGCTGGGCACTTAAGGGCGCGCGTAACTGACCGTTCCTCCTGGGAGCATGTCTAGTGCGGCCCCGAAACGCGCGAAGTTGCCCACGGAGCAAATCACCGTCGGAGCAAAGCCTTTCGCGTCGACGGCCAAGCGCGTCTTGGCCATGACGGAAGACACGGGTGCGAGTCTGACGTTGCTCGGACAGACGATCGCCACGGACCCGGCTCTCACGGCACGTGTGATCCGGATGGCCAATTCCCCCGTGTACCGCCGAGGCCCCGCCTTCGACTCGATCGAGTTCGCGGTGACCCGCATGGGAACACGCGCCATCTACGACCTAGTGGCCCCGATGGTCGTCGCGCAATCGTTTCAAATCGCGACACCGGCGGCGACGGCGATCCAGGATCACTCGGTGGGGACCGGCGCCGTCGCCCGCTATCTCTCGCGAGACCGTCGGGTCGACAGCGCGGACCGCGCGTTCCTCGCCGGACTCCTCCACGACATCGGCAAGCTCATCTGCAGCCAGGCAGGGTTAATCAGCTACGATAACCTGCCCGACGCCTACGCGCCGATGCATCGCCACCACCTCCACGAACGCATGGTGCTCGGCTTCGATCACGCCAAAGTCGGGGCTCAGGCTCTGGCGTTGTGGCAGTTGCCCGAGCCAATCCCGACGGCGGTAGCCTGGCACCACCAGACGGACCGAGCTTACGGCGCGGGAGTGGACTTGGCAGGCCTCGTGACGTTGGTGTGCGCCGCGGACGACATCGAGCCGTACCTAGTTCAAGAAGAGCTGGACGCCGCAGCCGCGCGTGAACTCGCAGCCCGCCTCCCGTGCAAGCGGCTGCAGCTCTCCTCCGATTGGCTCCGCCAGCAGTGGCCGCTGCTACGCGAAGCAAAAAGCGACTGCCTTCGCGTGCTCACACTGCCGCGCGTCGCCCAAGCCGGCGAAGCCACCGGCAGCGTACAACCCCCGCCCCCCTGACGCCACCCGCCGTCGCGCGCGACGTCTCACCGCCGCTCCACGCCGCAAGCGACGTCTCACGAACGCTCCACGCCGCAGCGACGTTTACGTCTCTTCGACGCTCGTGTACCCGCACGGCGTCACGGGGCGTTCGCTGTCTCACTGTCAACACAGCGCCCAAACCCGGCCTGCGTCCCTATCTGGCCTGCCGGGTTTCGCAGACTCCCCCCAACGTCTCACCGTTCCGCGCTGCGGTGGGCGGGAGCCGTAAAACGCCGCCCAACCGCTGGGCCCACCCAAACCCGCTCCCCCCAAAACGCGACCGCGACGCGTAGCCGTCGCTGCAAGCCAAGGCACTACCGGTGTAGCGGGATGGTTTCGGGCGAGACCAAGCGAGGTTCGTTTCGAGCGCACGGAACGAACTCCCGTTCGCGAGTACGCCCGGAACGAAGATCGCGCCGGTATCGCCCGAAAACGCCCGCTACACCAAGCAGGAGACGGCTACGGTTGCCCCCTTCGGAGCGTACGGCACCAAGTTACCGCTGATGGCCTTACCATCGACGGTGAGCTTGGCCGGTCCGCCCTTGCCGGAGTTCTTGACCTTGATGACGTAGGTCGCCCCGCGGCACTGACGGGTCACGGTGAACTCGGGGATCTCGGCAGGCAGACACGGTTGCACGCACAGACCGTCGAGTTCGGGACGAACGCCGAGCAGGTACTGAGAAGCGGCCACGAAGTTCCACGCCGCGGTGCCCGTGAGCCAACCGTTCTTGGCCTCGCCGTGACGAACCGCGTCTTTGCCCGCGATCATCTGCGAGTAGACGTACGGCTCGGTGCGGTGCAGATCGCTGATGTCCTCGATGTAAGCCGGCGTGATCTTCTTGTAGTACTCGAAGGCGCGCTCCGGACGTCCCACCACCGTCTCCGCGATCATGATCCACGGGTTGTTGTGGCAGAAGATACCGGCGTTCTCCTTGTATCCGGGGGGATACGAAGAAATCTCACCGAGTTCGACGTGGTATTTGGTGTACGCTGGGTTAACCAGAACCACGCCGTACTTCGTGTCGAGGCGTTCCTTGACGGCGTCGAGCGCCTTCACGGCGTGACCGGTGTCTTTGCCGATGCCGGCCATGACGCAGTAGCCTTGGGGCTCGATGAAGATCTTGCCTTCGTCGTTCTCGTTGCTGCCCACCTTGTTGCCAAAGTAGTCGTAGGCGCGGAGGAACCACTCGCCGTCCCAGCCGTGCTGGAGCACCGTGGCTTCCATCTTGGCTGCGGCGTCGCGAGCGCGCTTGCCCTCGGCGGCGTCGCCGCGCTTCTCGACGAGCTCGGCGTACATCGGAGCGATCTGGCAGAACATGCCAGCGATGAAGATCGACTCGGCGGTGCGGCCCACGCGGTTACCCGTCGTCTGGTACGACTCGTTCGGATCTTCGCTGAAGCAGTTGAGGTTCAAGCAGTCGTTCCAGTCGGCGCGACCGATCAGCGGCAAACCGTGTGGCCCGAGGTTGTTGAGCACGTGATCGTGTGAACGCTTGAGGTGCTCGAGCAGCGACGCCTTGTTCTTCTCGTCGTTGTTGAACGGCACGGACTCGTCGAGGATCGAGAAGTCGCCCGTTTCCTTGATGTACGCCGACACGCCGAGGATGAGCCACAACGGATCGTCGTTGAAGCCGCTGCCCACGTCGTTGTTACCGCGCTTGGTGAGCGGCTGGTACTGGTGGTAAGCGCTGCCGTCCTCGAACTGGGTGGAGGCGATGTCGATGATGCGTTCGCGAGCACGCTCGGGGATCTGGTGGACGAAGCCGAGCAAATCCTGGTTGCTGTCACGGAAACCCATGCCGCGACCGATGCCCGTCTCGAAGTACGAGGCGCTGCGCGACATGTTGAAGGTCACCATGCACTGGTACGGGTTCCAGATGTTGACCATGCGGTTCAACTTCTCGTCCGGAGACTCGACCTTGTAGACGTTGAGCAGCGCGTCCCAATATTGGCGCAGCTGCTTCATCTCGGCTTCGACCTTCTCGTCGCTGTCGAAGCGCGCGATCATCTCCTTGGCGCGGCTCTTGTTGATGACGCCGGGAGCTGCCCACTTCTGGTCCTTCGGGTTCTCGATGTAGCCGAGAACGAAAACGAAGCTCTTCGTCTCACCGGGTTGCAACGCAACCTCGAGGCAGTGAGAGGCGATCGGAGCCCAGCCGCTGGCGACGGTGTTCTTCGGCTGACCGGCGCGCACGACGTCGGACTCGCCGTAACTGTTGTACAAGCCGAGGAAGCTCTCGCGGTCCGTGTCGAAGCCGGCGAGCTTGGCGTTCACGTGGTAGAACGCGAAGTGGTCGCGGCGCTCGCGGTACTCGGTCTTGTGGTAGATCGTGCTGCCCTCGATCTCGACCTCACCCGTGCTCAGGTTGCGCTGCAGGTTGGTCGCGTCGTCGTAGGCGTTCCAGAGGCACCACTCGATGAAGCTGAACAGCTTCACGGTCTTGGCCGCCTTGGTGTTGTTGGTCACCTTGACCTGGTGCACCTCGTTGTTCGACCCGACGGGGACGAAGTAGAGGACGCTCGTCTCGACACCGTTGCGTTGGCCGGTGATGCGCGTGTAGCCCATGCCGTGACGGCACTCGTACTTCTCGAGTTCGGCCTTCACCGGCATGTAGCCGGGCGACCAGACGTCGCCGTTGTCGTGGATGTAGAAGTACCGACCGCCCGCGTCGGTCGGCACGTTGTTGTAACGGAAGCGCGTCAGGCGACGGAAACGCGCGTCACGATGAAAGCAATAGCCGGCCGCTTGGTGAGAGATGATCCCGAAGAACTGCTGAGCCCCGAGGTAGTTGATCCACGGGTACGGAGTCTTCGGGGTGGTGATGACGTACTCGCGGTTGCTGTCGTCAAAGTGGCCAAAACGCATGGTGTCTCCTCAAAAAGCTTTCATTGGTGGCGCCGGCACGGCGCGAACTGGTCGGGTCGCGTTCTAGAAGGCGCTTGCCGTGCTGACAAGCGCCTCGAATTTTGCGCTGGTTCTTTACCTATCGGAACCCGACAAAGGAACTACTTGTTGCCCTTTTCCGCCAAGAAGTCGGCGACCCACGCGAACGGTGCGTTCCAGTTGATCGTGATCTCGTTCGTGGACCAAGCCTCGATGTGATCGACGAAACATTTGGCGGGCTTACAGCCCTTCAAGCCAGCGGCCTTGACGTACGGATCTTGCAGACCCGAGTTCGGACCACCGGAAACGATACCAGGCGGGGCAGACGGGTACTTGTCGTTGACCTGCTTGGCCCAGAAACGGTGATGCGGGTTCTCGAGCGGACGTTCGCCGTAGCCGGTCACGTAGGACTTGCCCATGGCGTTGCGGCCGAGCAGGTAGTCCATGCCTTCGACCACGCCGTCGAGGTACTTGTCCTCACCGGTAAAGTCGTGAGCCAGCGCGAGGATCATCATGTTGTTGATGACGAACGAGTTGGAGCCCCAGGGGTAGCCTTCGCCCTTCGGCTTGAGCGGCGTGCGGTAACCCGAGGCCGCGATGTTGGCCAGGTACGAGTCGGCGATTGCAACGAGGCGCGCGCGCTGGGCGTCGCGTTCCGACTTGCCGAGACCGCTCGGAACGACGGCCAACGAAATCGCGCCTAGCGCGGCCGTGTCGGCCCAGTTCATGATCGACTCGGTCTCCAAGTCGTCCTTGAGCTTCTTGTTGTGCGAACTGGCTTCGAGGGCGTCCTTGTAGGCCTTCTTGCCAGTCGTGATGTAGAGCTCGGCCGCCGCCCAGTAGAAGTCGTCCTTCAAGTACTTGTCGTCGTAGGGGCCACCGCCGTCGGCACTGTCCGCAGGCGCATAGAGCTCGGGGTTCTTTTCGGCTGCCGCCCACGCCTTCTCGGCCGCGGTGAGGCATTGTTTGCTGAACTTGGCGTCCACGCCCTTCCAGATGCGGGCGCACTGCGCGCCAGTGGCGGCGACGTTCAAGGTCGCGGCGGTGCTCGGTGGCCGCAAGAAGCGCTTGTTGGTGTCCTCGTGCGGAGCGAGACCGAGGGCCGTCCACGCCGCGTCGTGCATCTTGTGATGCACCATGCCGGCCAACGGCTGACCGTCGGGTACCTGCATCGCGAGCATGAACTGCATCTGCCAACGGGCCTCATCGAGGATGTCGGGCACGCCGTTGCCGCTCTCGGGGATGTTCAACTTGCGATCGCCGAGGGCGTTGACGTCACCCTTGAGGTTCTTGGCGCGCTCGTATTGGTTCATGAGCGTCCAGACCGAGATGCCGCCGTTGACGACGTATTTGCCGTGGTCACCTGCGTCGTACCAACCGCCCGTTACGTCGAGCGTGTACGTGCAAGAGGAGCCCTTGGGCCAACCTGCCTTCTCGAGCGCCGCCTCCGGCGCGCACGTCACCTTCTCCTCGGGGTGACCCGCGGGGCGTGCCCAGCGCTCCTCACGCGCGTACGGCATCTTCAACTCGATGCCCGAACGCGTGTGGTAGAAATACGCGAGCGCGTCGTAACGCAGCTGGTCGTAGATGTTCGCGCCGATCTCGAAGGGGTCGCTCTTGTCGTTTCCGACCTTGAGCACGAGGCCCTTGCCCGGCGTTTGATAGGACGTGAAGTCGACCCAGTGGACGTTGTCGCCCGAAGAAGCGTCCTCGCCCTTGACCACGGTTTGCCCGCTGGCCAACACCGCGCCAGCGGCGTCGAGCAACTCCCACGTGAGCGGCTGGCTTGCCGTGTTGACCACGGTCGCGAACTTGGCGCGTTTCGGCAGATAGCCCTGCTGGTTGACGCGTACGGCCGGGAGCGCCTGCTCTTCGACCTTGGGCGGCGGCGTGTACTGCTCGTCGCTCAGGTAGATGTCGTCGACGCAAACGCTGAACGGCACCTTGGCGCGCGCCAAACCGCCACCCACGTGCATTGCAAACTCGGCGGTCGGGTCATCGGCGCCCGTGTGTTTGAACTTCGCCTGGTAAACCTGGGGTACGGGAGTCAGCGTGATGAGCTGTCCGAACGACTCCTCGT
>CBINDO010000374.1:0-7491 GCA_966249405.1 uncultured bacterium
GGTCGGCAGTTGGGGTGACGGACGACGCAGGTCCTTGCGCGTCGCAACCACAGCAGAGCACCGCGACCAGCCCCGAGATACACACCGGGCGCCGACGTTTGGCCGCGAGCAACCAGGCTCTTGCCGGCTTTCCCAATTCGTAGTTGGCATCGATCATCGTGGCACTCCTCGACCGTTCGTCGCCGGTCGTCACTATGGTCGACAGTTGAATGCCGCGCCCACTACGCCGGATCTTCGACGTCGAGTTTTGCTCAGGCTAGCCTCGGTGGTGACCAATCTTGGCTCGCCGTATCCAGGATATCGTGAAACTTTCCGCGATATCGAGCTCACTTTTGCTCAGTCTTGGTTGGTCGTCATGTATCGTTTCGAGCGCCGCGCGCATCGCGCCGTCGACGCTCGCGCGACTGTCAACTTGGCGGACGTGGGCACGGCACCCCTGACGAAGTGTCTCCCCAGCTTAACTCACGCACCGGATGGGGCCAATTTCGGCGCGGCACGGTTGTTGCGTTACGGCGTGTATGAACAACGTACACCGTTTCGAACGTCGCACCCGTGGTCTGGCCCTGATCGAGATCCTCGTGGTCGTCGCAATCATGAGTCTGCTCGCAGCTGGGATTGGCGTTGCCGCCTATACACACTTCGAGAACGTGAAGGGAGAACACGCCGTCACGACCGCAAAGGCGTTGCGCCATGCGGTCCAAGCGTACTGGTTGTCGAGCCCCGAATCTGAATGTCCCACCGTCTCCGAGCTCGCGCGTGCGGCGACCATCGATGAAGACTCGTCCCCCAACGACCCCTGGGGTTCACCTTGGAGCATTACTTGCAGCGGCAGCAACGTCCTCGTCTCGTCCCCAGGTCCCGACAAGACCCCAAACACGCAGGACGACGTCCGTGTCCCTCAGCGCTCGTCCATACAGCCCTGAACATGCTCGTGCGGGACGGTACCGGGGGCGTATGGCCGCGACATTCCGGTTGCCTTCGTCGCGCCGGTGGTCGAAACTCGACGCGTGAAGCTGTATCTCGTCGACGGCACTTTCGAACTTTTCAGGGCCTTCTACAGTGCGCCATCGCGTCGCAATGCCGATGGTCAGGAGGTCGGAGCTACCTTGGGGCTGCTACGCAGCTACAGCACGCTGCTCGGCACCGCCGGCGTCACCCACGTTGCGGTTGCCTACGATCACGTGATCGAGTCGTTTCGCAATCAGCTCTTTCCTGGGTACAAAACCGGCGATGGAATAGAGCCAGCGTTGTGGTCGCAGGCGGGGTTGGTCGAAGAAGCCGCGCGCGCACTGGGTCTCGTCACTTGGCCGATGGTGGAGTTCGAGGCCGACGACGCGATGGCGACGGCCGCGCTGCGCTGGCGCGATGAAGTTGCGCAAGTCGTGTTGTGTTCGCCCGACAAAGATCTGGCGCAATGCCTGACTTCGGACAACGTGATCACCTGGGACCGGATCCGCGACCGTACCCTCGACCGCGCCGGCGTGCCCGAGAAGTTCGGCGTCACACCCGAATCGATTCCAGACTATTTGGCTTTGGTAGGGGACACGGCTGACGGGATCCCCGGCATACCGCGCTGGGGTGCGAAGAGCGCGGGTGCGGTGTTAGCTCACTACAAACATCTAGAGGCGATCCCGACCGATGCAAGCTCCTGGGCGGTCAAGGTGCGCGGTGCCGAGGCGCTGGCCAGCAGCCTGGAGTTACGTTCGGAGGACGCCAAACTGTATCGCACTTTGGCCACCCTTCGCTTCGACGTGCCGCTCACCGAAAAACTCGACGAACTCGCCTTTCGCGGCGTGGACGCACCCGCCCTGACGCTGCTTTGCACGAAACTCGGTGAACCGGAGCTAGCCGAACGCTTGATCGCCAAACACGGCGCCCGGATCTGAGCGGCGCGGCCACGAGCGCAACGAAGTTGCGCCAGGGCGCACTCCGGTTTAGCGTCGAGTCCGTGAAACCTCAGTCGAGCGGGGACAGAAACGTGGACATCCCGCACAACGCCGCAAGGCGTGTGCGTGCCTTGGCGTGGCGGGGTGCCGCGCCGGCTGCACTCCTGTTGGCGACGTTGGGAGCCGAGCCGCTGGCCTCCGCCCAGTTCGTGACACCTTCACCTGGGCAGCTGTTGCCGCCGCCTCCGCCGCCCACTCCCGAAGCTCAGCACACCGAACGTGAGCTCGAAATCTCGGAGCGCGAGGACTCGGGAAGGGGCTTGCAGTTTTTTTGGATCGACCCAGAGGTCGCTTTCCGCTGGTACGACTTCGGGTTGCTCAGCGATTCCGACGTCCTCGATGGTGAGACGCTAAAGGCCTCGGGTTTCGCGCCCTCCGTGGGGCTTGGCGCGGGTGCGCGTTTCTTGTATTTCACTGGGGGCGCCCGTTTCCGGTTCAACTTCGCAGGTGACCTACCGTTTTGGACGGCCGGGCTGGAGGCCGCGCTCCGGGTACCCCTGGGCGATTGGGAGCCGTATGCCTTGGTCGGCGGCGGTTATCTGCGCACGCTGAAATACGAAGACAAGTGTGGCGGTTGCTACGGCGATCTGGTCATTAGTGGCGGCTATGCCACGTTGGGCGGTGGTCTGGACTACTTCGTGACGCCGGTGTTCGCCGTTGGGCCGCGTCTGGACGTCGAGGTTCCCTTCGTATCGCGCGACGCGGTGCCGGCCGCGCCCGAAGACGTCTACGCCAACGATGGGTCCGGCGTTGGGCTCAGCGCCAACCTCGGTCTACATCTGAGCCTGCACTTCTAGGGGCGCTGCCCTCATGACCGGCGTATCGATTGCGGCTCTGAACCTGGTGTGCGTGGGCCTGGTTTTGGGGCTCGTGTGGCGCGTGTTTCGCGAGGTCTTGCACGCGAGCAACCGGGTTTTCGGGGTTGCTTGGGTGCTAGGGCTAGCTGCAGCAGCGGCGTGCTTGTTCGCCGAGGCGGCGTTTTTTGGTTGGATTGGAGTCTCCGCCGACGTCGCGCCGGTGGCCTCAGACGAGTTCACTCCGGGCAGTGACGTTACCACCGGCTTGGGCGGGGCATTGCTAGCCATGTTGCTGTTTGCCGCGCCGCTCGAGGAAGGGGCCAAGGTGCTCGCCGTTTGGCCCTTGCACACACGAGACAAGCTCGTGACTCGCGCCGACTCGGTGTATTCGGCGTTGTGTGCGGCCGGAGGGTTCGCAGTGTGGGAGGGGACGTTGACTGCGCTGCACTCCACGCAACGGTTCTTGCTCGCGCGCGTGCTGCTGATGACGGTGGGACACTTCTTCTTCGCGGGCGTTTGGGCGTTCGTCCTCGGCGACTCGCTCAAGCGGCGAAGGCTCCGCGTCGCGTGGTTGGCCGCGACCTTGTTTCACGGCCTCTTCGATCACATGGTCTTGGTACGCGGTGAGGGCACGCTGGCGGTTCTCGTCCCCGTCGTCGGGTCGATGGTTGCCGTCTCGATTTGGGCGATTCAGTCCGTCGCCGCGCTGCCCCGCGCGCTGCAGTGGTTCTTGCCGGCACAGGTGCACTTTCAAGGTGCGTTCGTGCGTCCGCCCGAGGGCGTGAAGTTGCGTTGGATCGGGATGGGGGCCTTGGTGACGACGGGCGTCGCGTTGGTCGCGCTCGTCGTAGCGGTGGTGATAGGTCACCGCATCGGTATCGACTTCGCTGCTGCCGACGAGGGAGACGTTCGCGCCAACGGGCCGCTCGTGTTGCTCGGGGCTTCGGTAACCAGCGGCTTTCCAATCGCGGGGTACTTGGTGGCAAAAGCGAGCGGCACCCGAACGTTGATCGAGCCCGCGTTCAGCGCCGCATTTTCGCTGACCGGGTTGGTCGTCGCCTTGGCGCTCGCCGCTCCGGTGACCTTGGTGTTCACCTTGCCGGTGGTTCCCGTCGCGATAGCGCTCACCTGCGTTGGGGCGTGGTTCGGGCTCGCGCGGTGAAACGGCTGCGGCGACGTATGTCAGCGAACGGCTGCCAGGCACCCAGCGACGATAGGCAGCCTCAGAGGGGGACGAGCGGGGTTTAGCGTGAGACGATGCCGCGTTCCGTGATCACGAGGTCACATGGCACGTCGTGTGGATCGACGGGCAGAGCGTCTTTCAGCTGGCTCTCGAAGACCACGCACAATGACCGTGCGGGCGGGCAAAACGAGCCGAGCACCTGGTCGTAGAAGCCCGCGCCGTAGCCGAGGCGATAGCCGGACGGGGTCGCTGCCAACGCGGGTACGATCGCCAGGTCGAGTTCACCTGGTGCGAGCGCTCGACTCGACGCGGAAGGCTGCAGGAACGACGACTCCGCGCCGAGTTCCGACGCCGCTCGTACGCACGCGAATCCGAATGTCGCACCGCGCATGAACGGATACGCGACGGCGCAACCGCGCGCCCGGAGCCAGCCGTCGAGCGGACGCACGTCGACCTCGCGACGCGCCACCATCGGCGCGTACAACGCGATCGTGGAGGCTGTCGTGGTCTCGACGTAGCGCGCGACGTGCTCCACAATGGCCAGCGAACGTTCCTGCCATTGAGCTTCGGACAAGGCCGCGCGGGCTCGTCTGAGCTCGGCTCGCAGCGCCGGTTTCGTCATCAGCGGATTGGCTTCGTGCGTCATGTCGTGCCGCGGGTCGTCAGGCGACACCCTGGCTTCGGGTGAACAGGCGGCCTTGCTGGAAGATGTAACCCGGTACGCGCAGCCGGTCGATGAGGAGATCGCGGTTGGTGGCTACCAACATCGTGACTTCGGGATCGTCGCGATATTGGCACAAGATCTCGTGGACCAAACCCGCCGTGTTCGGGTCGAGGCCGACGTCGGGGTCGTCGAAGAAGAAGAAGTTGGGCCGCAGCGCGATCGCGCGCGCCAACGCGAGGCGCTTGCGCATCCCGAACGACAGATGCGCCGGAAGCGCGTAGTAGTCTCCCTCGGGGATGCGCACGCGCTGCAGCGCCTCTTTGGCGCGCTTCTCGACCTCGTCGATCTCCAAATTGAGCAGGTCCGCGTGGTAACGCAACGACAACGCGACGTTGGCCAGCGCGTTCATGTTCGACAGTAACCCGCCCTCTTGGAACACCACGCCGCAGCGGATGCCCGCACGGAAGAGCTCACTCGGACGCTGCGCGTCGACGAACTTGCCGCCCAGCTCGAGCGAGCCTTTGGCCAAAGGCAGCAGCCCTGCGCAGACGTGCAGCAACGTCGACTTTCCGGACCCGTTCACACCCGTGATCACCGCGGTGGTGCCGCGCGCGACCCGAAGCTCGGCACCACGCACGATGGGCTCGTCGCCGTAACCGAACCAACCGTTTCTGAGGACAATTCCGGTCATCTGTTGCGAGGAGTGTGTGTGATGGGTTACTGCAGGGGGGGACCGACCAAGGAGTAGAACCCCGCCGTGACCATCGTGTTGAAGACCACGCAGGCCAACATGCTCGATACCACGGCTTGACTGGCGCGTTGCGGAACTTCCGTCGGTGAGGCGCCGACTTCCATCCCGAAGTGGCAGCACAACCAACCGGTGAGCACGCCGAGGCCAATGCCTTTGCACAGGAAAAGTGGCAAATCGAGCGGAACGAGCGCTTCGGCAAACCCAGACTGCATGGCGCTCAGCGACGTGTTGTAGATCACCAAGTTCGCTACGAAGCCCCCCAAGATCGCGAGCGCACCAAAGTAGACCGTCAACACCAAGACGCTCACGACCGTGCCCATGAGGCGCGGGAACACGAGGAAGCGGTACGGATCGATGCCGAGCGAGGCGAGCCCCAAGATCTCGTTGTTGACCTTCATGTTGCCGAGCTCGGTGGCGATCGCGGTGCCCGAGCGGCCGGAGATGACGATTGCGGTCGATAACGGCGCGATCTCCCGGAGCACCACCGCGACGAGCATACGCCCCAAGACGTCTCCCGGTACGGCGCCCAAGAGCTGAGCTTGGATCACGATCGTCGCGCCGAGCAGCGCCGCGATGACGCTCACTAGCGGCAGCGCCTCGACTCCTGTGAAGAAGACTTGTCGCACCGCGATCCGCCACGAGACGTGAGCCGCGCTGGCGCCGGGTTGGAGTGGCGCCAACAACCCGCCCCATAGAGTGCGGAGCAAGCGCTGAGTGAACGTCCACACCGTCATCGTCTTCGTCCCCAGGCGTATGACCAGGTTCGGGTCCTGTTGACCTGGTCGTTGCGGGAACAGAGAGAGCGGGGGTTGAGTCACGTTTGATCGAGGTCCCCGTTTACTTCATACGATGGACTGCGCCAAGCGTCACTTGCCGCCGCCGTGAGGACGCGGAGCGGGCAACGCGGACGCCGAAGAGCTACACTGCGCGCACACGCCGTAGAGCTCGTGTTTGTGCTCGACGATGCGGAAGTTGTACTGCCTGGCGATACGCTCTTGCAGCTCCTCGATCAAAGGCTCTTCGAACTCTTGGATGCGACCGCACTCGACGCAGATCAGGTGATCGTGGTGGGTCTCTTCGTCGGCGAGCTCGTAACGCGTCATCCCGTCGGTGAACTTGTGCTCGTTGGCGATGCCACCGGCTGCGAGCATCTTCATCGTGCGATACACGGTCGCGTAGCCAATGCCCGAATCTTCGACACGCACTTGCTCGAGCAAGTCGTCGATCGTGATGTGCCCTTTCGTTCGGAAGAACTGGTCGACGATCACGCGACGTTGGCCGGTCGAGCGCAGGCCCTGCTGTGCCATGTAGGAGTCGAGCTGCTGCCGGAGGCGCTGCACATTCTCTTTTGCAGGCTTTTCCGAGGTGTCCTCCACACCCTTGAGCCGACCGATAACCATAAGGGGGGTATGCGCTGCAATACCGGCCCCGTCAAGCCGGAGTGGATCCGCCGGGAATTTGGGCCGTGGCGCGTTGACCCACGGCGCCGAAGAGCCGGAGTGCACCGAGCCCACACACGCTCACGAAAGGCAACCACGCTGCCGGAACACCCAGCGCCACGCCGCCCAGAACCGTGACCAGACCCCCACCGAACAACACCCAGAAGAGCCGTTGTAGGCGCGAGCGATGTTCGTGCAACAACCGTAACGCGAGTGACGCTTTGTGCACTTCGTCGGAGGCGAGGTCGATGTCGAATCCGGCGGCTTGCAAACCCTGACTCGGCAAAGCGATCGACACCGTGGCGGAGGCCAAGGGTAGGTCATCCGTGGGGCTGCGCCCCACCACGGCAACACCAGCTCCGCCGCCGCGTAGTCGCTCCACCTCTTTGCCTCGGTCAGCAGGGAGCACGTCGGGACGCACGTGTTCTATGTCCAAGGTTTTGGCCAGTGCCTCACAAGTCTCGCGCGCATCGCCCGAGAGCAACACCGGCTCGATGGCAGCGTCGAGCAGGTGCTGCACTGCTGCGCGCGCGCCTTTGCGCAGCCCGTCTTGAAACGACAAGATCGCGCTCAGGTGTCCGCCGAGCGCGACCAATAGAACCGTGCGACCAGTGGCTTCGAGCTCGGTGATGCGCGCCTCGGCCCGCGCCACGCTAACCCGCTCCCGCAACATCAAAGCGCGGCTGCCGTCGACGAGGGCGCGTACATCCG
>CBINDO010000375.1:0-7354 GCA_966249405.1 uncultured bacterium
CGGGTGGTGTGGCAGGGGTCGTTGGGGATTCTCCCAACGCCCCTATGCCGATTCCGCAGACGGTGCGCTTCGCCAGTGACGTTCCATTGCTAGCGCCCGAACTAGCGACAGGCTACGGTGAAGCAATGGTCGCTCGTTTTGCTCGAATTGCGTCGTTGTGGGTGCTCGGCTGTACCGCAAATGGCGCCAACTCGTCCGGCACTCCCGTGACAGCTGACGCGGAGAGCCCGTCGACCAGCGAGTTTGCGCCCAGCTCGGCGCCGGAGTCCGCGCCCGGCGGCGCAACGGAGCCAGACACGGGACCGACCCTGGAGCAGTTCACGTCCGCGGCACCAACCACAGAGACCCACGGTGGTGGCGGCGACGGGGGCGTCGCCGTTAGTTGCGACGTTCGCAAGCTCGTCTGCAAACGAGCCGAACCCGCTTGCGATTACGGTTTCGTGCCGCGAATAGTGGACGGCTGTTACGGCGAGTGCGTGAGGATAGACGAATGCGTGTGCAGCGAGGCCGACGCATGCCCACAGCGGGAACGTTACACCTGCAACAACAGCCGACAGCGCTGCACGCCCTACTTGAATTAAACCCACGGTTCGGCTGTATTGACCTTACCGCGATTGCCGCCGCCCCAGGTGTGAGGGTGTTCGAATCGCTACGTGTACGGCAAACTATCAGCCGGTGGGACTGCTCCCATTGCAGAGTTCGGTTCTACTGAACCGAACTCTGGGGTTAGGCGCGCCAAGAGCTTCGTTCACGTCGCCGCACGCGCTGTCCCCCCGCGGCAGCTCCGTCCGAGCGGTGAACACCACGGAGTAGGGTTACGTTACCGGTACTCTGCGATGTCGCGGCACGCGGTTGGCTGTTTTCTTTGGGAATAGCGCGTTTGCGTCAAGTGCCAATTGGCCGGTGTGGGGCAGAGGTAAGCGACGCGGGAAGCGGCTTTGGTGTTCAGGATGTGGCGTTGTGGCCGGTCTAGTCACCTGGAAAGGGAAGGCTAGATGATCAAGGCGAAGTTACGCACATTCACTTACTGGACTGCACTGCCCGCGATTGGAGTACTTTTGGCGGCCTGCGGCGACGACGGCACCCCGGGTATGCCAACGGATCCCCTCGAGACCGATGGCACGGGCGGGCAAACCGACACCGCAACCTCTGAGGCGCCCAATGCTGGGCAATCGTCGGCCGAGCCGGGTCCAGGCAACGAGACGTCTGCTGAACCGGCGGGCTCCACGACGGTCCGGGGTGAGACGACCGAGGTAGAGGGCAATCCCTCTGACCCCACTCCGACGAGTTCATCGTCGGAACCCGAGCCCGCGCCGCCCCTGGACAGTGACGTGTTCCCCGTCGGGTTGGCGGTTCAGTCGCTCTTGTCTCGCGAAGCTCCCGTGAACGCGGAAGCTGCGTTCCTTAAATGGAAGGATCCCAACGGCGTCGAGGTGTCAGCCGAGGAGCAAATCGCCAAAGCGTTGCAGGCCGCAGATGCATCCGAGTGCGCGGTCGTGCTGCCGCCGTTGACGACGTTGAACTCGCCCTCGTGCTACGGCCCGGCCGTTAACTTCGCCAACCACCCCGATGGCGAGTGTAGCCCGCCATCCCAGAACGAAACCCACTGCAAACTGCCGAGCGGCGACCTAGGGATCTGGCACGAGGTCGAGGGCGATACGGCAGAGGCCTGTACTGCGGCCAAGTTCAACGCCGACGTCAACTCGGTCGGCTTGCGTGTCGACGCGGCGTTGGTCATGGCAGCTAGCGCCGTTTGTGCCTGGACTCGCGACGGTGGGACGTTGCCCGCCGCTGGCGAATCGGTCGACGTCGCAGCGGTGCTGCAGGCGGCGCTCAGCGTGCATCAGCAAGGCATTGCCGTTGATTCGGCAACGATCACCAATGTCGCCGCTGAAGGTGGCGCAATGGCGCTGACTTACACCGTCTCCGTCGAGCATAACGGTCAGACGATTAGCTACACGTTGGAGCACTCTCCTGGCGAATCCGGGTACAAGGGCAAGTTGTGGGGCGAAGTATCGCAACCACAGGACCAACCTCCGCCCAACCCGCCGTTGCAGGCGCTCCTGGCGCTAGATGGCGGCGTGTCGTCCGGGTTCATGGACGGCGGCATGCCGCCGCCACCGGACTTCTTCGATGGTGGGATGCCGCCGCCGCCCGAGTTCGCCGATGGCGGGATGCCGCCGCCGTGTGAAGGGAACAACTGCCCGCCACCGCCGTGCGAAGGGAACAACTGCCCGCCGCCGCCGTGTGAAGGGAACAACTGCCCGCCACCGCCGTGTGAAGGGAACAACTGCCCGCCGCCGCCGTGTGAAGGGAACAACTGCCCGCCGCCGCCGTGCGAAGGCGGCAACTGCCCCGCGCCTTCTCCGGGTGGAGACGCCGAGGTGTTCTCCGTGTCCTACGAATTGACTTCGGACCAGCGGTTGAGAACTCGGATGCTCACGAAGAACGGTGCGGTTGGTGGCGCCGAAGCGTTCACCGCGGATGGCCAACTGGCACCCTCGGGCGCCTGGAGCCGTAGCATGTCGCTCACCGTGTTGGACGTCGACCAGGTAACGGGTACTGGTAAGGGCGCTTACCTGTGGCAGGCGGGTCCGTTCGACGACCGGACACGGGTCTTCAACGTCTACACCGAGCCCACTGACGACGGCAGCAAGTCGGGGTGCGGGTTCTTCGGGTACGGCTCGCCGTTCGGTGAGACGATGCCGGAGTTGGGGATCGAGAACTTCATCTGTAACTGGGCCGGCCCAAGCAACAACCACCAAGGTTTGGCCCACTTCGCACAGAAGCAGTGCATGGCGCCCAACTCTTACGGAATATGGGAGCCTTCGGTGAGCTACATCGCTTACGCACCGTCCAACACGTGCGAGAGCACTGACACGGCGTTTGCCGGTGGCGAAAGCGATGACACCAACGATTGGACGCCGTTCGCGCAGAGCTCGAACCTCGTCGATCTGGCGTCTGACACCGACTACACGGACGGATTCGGGACTGGGCCTAGCGCGCCGAGTCTCTGACGCAAGACCGCGGTATCTGCACGACAAGGGGCCTCGACACGACTCACACCGTGAGGCGCGTCGGGGCTTTGCGTCGTTGGTGTTGGCCGAGACCGCTTCGGGGATGCGCTCCCAGCTAGCGCGGGGCTCAGGTGTTCGTGGCGGACGAGCCACGGAAGAACACGTGATACTCGAGCAGCGCCAGGGCGCCCACGAAACACGCTTCGAGCGCTACGTAGCTGAGGCCCAACGCCGTGCCGCGTTCCCAAGCCCGCGTCGCGATCACGACGCAAAGCGGGACCCAGAGGGCGTTGGCCGCGATCAGTAGCAACAAGGCGCGGCGCGGAGGCGCTAGCCCAAGCGCCGTGGCGGTCGCCAGCGTTCCAGAGTAACTCCCGTAGACTAGGTTGGCCGCGGCGATGAACACCACCAGTTCAACTGGAAAGCCGAACGCCACGGCGCACCATTCCCTCGATAGGAGTAAGAGCCACCCAGCCGATGCAGCCGCGATGGCATCGAACCACAAGAGCCGACGCGTGCGGAGCGGCACCGCAGGAACTCCGAGCCGTGAGACGACTCTGGGTGGGGGGGCTGCAGTGTCGGCAGCCAGCGAACCGGCGCGGGCACCTATCACGTCGGCGCCGCGCAGACTCGAGGGACTAGTAGTGTAAGGGGTCATCGGTCAGGTCAGTGTTCGAGGTCGAGCGCGAAGAGGGCTCCGAGTTCACTCGCAGCAACTAGTTTGCGCAAGGCGGACGAGCAGATCTACGGAAATGCCGAAATTGTGGCCCCACGCGTCGTCGACTGGTGAGAAATCCGCCTGGCGCGTGCTGCCACCGTGTAGGCTTATCGTGACGCAGAACGAACCACGACTGGCCAGCGATCCGGAGCGCCGAACTTACGCACCGCCCGAGGCGGTCGGTCACGGTCGAACCATTTCGTCCCACCGCCGTCACCACGCGCCAAACAACCGCGCCGTAATGGCGCCGCCGCTTCGAGGTTTCGTCGAGTCTGTTTACTTGGAGCCGGTTGTTGGTGGGTCGGCGCGTTCTCCCGACGCGGAGTCGCCGCTGGTGAATGGGTCCGAGATGCGCTTTGGATTGGTTGAAGGTGAACGGCTGGTGCCAATGTCGAGGACTCGAATACCCGAGGCCACAGGCATGCGGGCGCCCTCGCCGCGGGGCCAGCCTCTGGTTTTGCCCAAAAGGTTGTAAATCGCCGGGCGTTGGCCTAATGACGAGGAGTGACGTGGCCGAAGACGAGCTCCGATGCGACGCCGATCAGGGGAAGCGCAAAAACCGGGCTCACGATGGTCTCCAGAGCCGCGGCGACTCCGCCAGCTCTGTTCACGTCGATGTCGTTTGCCGAACTTCGTCGCCCACGGGCGCGGACTCGGCTGGAAGGTGAGTTAGAGTGAACAAGGTACGTGTCTTCATCGCGTCGTCCCTCGACGGTTTCATCGCAGGGCCCAACGACGAGCTCGATTGGCTGCCATCGGCCAACTCTGGCGTCGAGGATACGTTCACCCCGTTCATGGCGGGGATCGGCGCGCTGCTCATGGGTCGTCGAACGTACGAGGTCGCTCGTGGCTTCGACGGCCCGTGGCCGTACGGCGACACCCCGGTGTTGGTGACGACCAAACACCCGCTCGAAGGCGCGCCGCCAACGGTCAGCGCCGTCAATGGCGAACTCGCGACGGTGGTTACCGTCGCCAAGGCGGCAGCGGGTGAGCGCGACGTCTACGTCGATGGCGGTACCCTGATTCGCTCGGCGCTCGACGCCCATTTGGTCGACGAAATCACGCTGACGCTGGTGCCGATCGTGTTGGGGGTTGGGATACCGTTGTTCGCAGGATGCTCGCGCGCGCATGCGCTGGAACTCGTGAGCTCACGTCCGATTGGCGGTGGTTTGGTGCAAGTGGTTTACAACGTTCGGGGGCGAGGAGCGAGCGATGCCCGCATTGGTCGCGATTGACGTCGCGGTCGTCGACTGCCAAGAGCAGTGTGACCAACCGGACGTCGCCTCCTTGCTCGCGGCATGCAACGCGGCCTTGCACGAAGGCGCGTGCGTCGACTCCGCGTCCACGGTCGAACCCGAATACGTAGCACGCGTGCGCGTCGAGAGCGCGACGTCGATTGTCGTCGAGGTGCGCCCTGCCCGCGACGTCGGCGCGCGGCCCGTGGTCAGGGCGCTGTCTTTTTCGGAGGCGGACGAACCGCACGAGAAGTGGCGGACCGTCGGTTTCACTACGGCGCTGATCATCGAAGGTGAGGTGCAGCCAACTGCAAAGAGTACACCCGAGACCGTTACTTATTCCGGTATCGTCACCGCGAGGCTGGTTGGTGCGGCCGGCTTCCAAGGTCGTTCACCCAAGGCGGGCGCGAGAGTGCACCTCGACGGTCGTCTCTGGTCCGCGCCCATCCTGGTTGGGATATCCGCCGAATACACGACCTCGGGCTGGGCGACGCCGTCGGTTACGGGCAACGCGACGTGGAGCGAGGTTGGCCTCGACGTGAGCGCGGTTTGGGCGGTCGCCGACGATCTACAACTGATACCGCGCCTGAGCGCCATCGCCCAACGGCTCGCGGTTACGGGGGAAAAGAAACGGGAGGTTGCCGAGGCGCACTCCTGGCAGGCCGGGCTTCGCGCAGGGCTGGACCTGGCGTGGCCGCTCCACCCGCGATGGTATGGCGTCATCGGTGGACAGGTGACTGGGGTGACTGCGCCCGTCGAGGTCGTGGTCGAGGACAAGGTGCTGGAGCGGGTGGGAACGGTGAGCGTTGGGGCCAACGTCGGGATCCAGTACCGCTTCTGACGCCCAAAGCCGGTTGGGACGTAGGTTCCGCCCGACACTCGCCCCGGGTTGGCACGGCCCCCAGTGGGCCACCGAGCCGAATTCAGCGGGCGCCCGCGAGAAGCGCGCGCGTCGAACCACTTATCTCTTCGAACCGAGAGCACGTTTCCAGCCGTCTGGAGCGTCCGAAGTATCAACGTGGATCCCAGTGCCTGGAGTGACGAAATGCTGATCGAAGCGCTCGTGGCGGGTCACCCGCAGGCGGGGGACATCTTGTATTCGCGCCTCGTCCGCGTCGTCGACTGGGCGGTTTCGAGGGTGTTAGGGGCACACTCGAGCGAGCACGAGGACTTGGTTCAGGCCGCGTTCGAGCAGATTGTGATCACATTGTACCGCAACACCTTCAGTCGCGAGTGCTCGCTGACCTCTTGGGCTGCTGCCGTCACTTCGCGTCTCGCGCTCTCGGAGCTGCGGAACAAGCGTAGACAACGGCGCAACTTTGGTCAGCCCGTCGAACTGGAGGACGTGAGCCTGACCTCGGACGTGCGGGATGGCGAATCGCTCACCGCCGCGAGGCGAGAGCTCGAACGGGTTCGTCGGGCGCTCGCCGAAGTGCATCCGGACAACGCCGAGGTGCTCGTGCTCCGAGAAGTGAACGAACTCGAGTTGCCGGAGATCGCGCGCTTGTTGAACCTCAGCATGACCGCCACCTACTCTCGCCTCTCTCGCGGGAAGAAGGAGCTCTTGGAACGGCTCGCTAGCAACGAACGGGTGCCAACATGAGTGAACGCAAGTCTGGCGAGCCGTTGGCTTTGCTCAAAGCCGTCGAACCGACGGCGCTTTCCGAGAGCGCCGAAGCGGCGCGGCGGCAGCGCATCGTCGGTCACATCAAACAGCTGCGGGCCTCGCTCGGTGGCGTGGCCCGCCCCGTTGGCGAGGCGCCGCCCCGCCGCAGGTCGCTGCGCGAATTCGACGTCAGCTGGCGAAGAGTGGCGGCCGTCGTGCTGCCCATGGCTGCCGCGGCCGCCTTGTGGTTGGCGTGGGGTGATTCCAATCAGCCAGCCCCGTTACTGGTCGTTGCGAGCGGCGAGGTTGTCGTAGAATCCAATGCTGGTGAGCAGTACCTCCATCGCGACGAACGTTGGTCGGTGGCTGACGCAGTAAACGTCGCAACGCGGGCATCAGCCGCCAGTCTGACGTTACCCAGCCGGGCTTCGCTGCAACTCGACTCCGAAACGCGCGCCACGGTCGAGCGCGCCACACCAGCGACCGCGCGTACCTTAGCCGTGCCGTTACCCGACGGCGCAGCTCCCATCAGTGAGGTCGTGCGGGTGTCTAGCGGTTCCGTTAGGCTGACGTCGTCAGAGCCAGCCGAGCGCACGGTCGTCGTCGTCACGCAGCATGCCCAGGTCGTCGTGAGGGGGACGTTATTTGCCGTACTCATTTCTGACGCGCCCGGCGATCGGCAGACCCACGTCGTCCTGTCGCGTGGTCAGGCGTCCGTTCACAGCCTTGGCGAAGAGTATCGTCTCACCGAGGGGCAGCGGTGGTCGTCGGGATCGGC
>CBINDO010000376.1:0-7331 GCA_966249405.1 uncultured bacterium
TCACGGGACGCCGTCGCTTCCTGATGAGCCTGGGTGTCGCCGCGATGGGCTTACCTGGACTGACCTCGAAAGTCCTGGCCGAGCCGGAGTCTGCCGTTGCACGGGCGCCGCTTCGCTTCGTCGGTATCTTCATGCCGCACGGCGTCGTGGCCGAGTATTACCAGCCAGGAGAGGGATTCAACCTCCGCGACGGCAAGTGTCTGCTCTCGCCGTTCGACGATGCTGCGCGCTTCGGGCGCAGTTTTCGCGAGCGCATATTGCCCATCGACGGAATCGACCTTGCGGCGGGGATCGAGGTGGGCACGGTGGGACACGACGCGTCGCGCGTGATCTTGACGGGCAGCGGGGCGCGGGGGACCAATCCTTCGCTCGACCAGTACCTGGCCGTCGAGTGTGGGCTTGGAGAAAACACTCCCCTCACGTCCCTCGTGTTGGGGGTAGGCAATGAAGACACCGGTTTGGGATTCAATCTGAGCTACGGCCCGGGAGGCGTCCCGGTGCCGAAGTGGATCGATCCAATCGTCGTGTTCGACGAGCTATTTGGGAAACCACTGACCGGCGAGGCTGCGGAGGCGCTCGAACGCCGTCGCCGCATCGGAAAGAGCGTGCTCGACGTGGTGCGTGCTGAGTCGAGCGCGCTGTTGCGGTTGGCTCCGCCCCACGAGCGGCACAAGCTCGAACAGCATCACACCGCGCTGCGCGAAGTCGAGAAGCGCTTGTTACCTCCGGCACGTGCGTGCGCCGTACCGGCGCGGCCCGACCCCGCGACGTTTCCAGCGATCAGAGCGTCTGCGGGCGGTGAGCCTTATTACGACGCCATCACCAACCTCCACATGGACCTCATCGCCCGGGCGTTGCACTGCGACCTCACCCGGTTCGTGACTCTATACCTGGGTGATCTGACGCGGTCGCCCTTGAACCAGGGGTTACCCTCGGACATTCACATGGAAGTAGCCCATCGCTACGAGGCGCGGCGGGCCGGGCGGGCAGGCAATCCAGCCAGCTGGGACGCTCTCGCGATCCAGAATCGTTACACCTACGGTCAGATCGCGGGGCTGATGCAACGCTTGGATGCCGCAGCTGTACTCGATGACACGATAATTCTGGCGCAGGGGGACATGGGCGACACGGCGATGCATAGCTCACGCAACGTGCCGACGTTGCTTGCTGGCGGCTGTGGTGGTCACTTCGCGATGGGGCGATTCATCGACCTGCGCTCTGGCAAGGGTGAGGGACAAATGGTGCCCAACAACCGGATCCTGGTGTCGATTGCGCGCGCGTTCGGGGTGCACGTGGACCGCTTCGGCTCTTCGGTAAACCCGGAGACGGTAGTAGGGCGGCTCGCGGAGCTGTACGATGCTTGAGCGGTGGCGCGTGTTGGCCGTCGCGGGGCTGTGTTCGGGGGCGCCGCAGCAAGTGTACGCGCAGTCGGTAGTTGAGCCCTCGCACGTCTCGGAGAGTCCGGCCGAGTCGACGTTGCCCCTGCAATGGGAGCAGAGCGACCGCAGCGCCGGCTGGCTCGACGCGGCCTTCATCGGTGTAACGGGAGGTATCGCCTTGGCGGGCTTGTTCATCGAGCCCGACCGAGAAGACCCGTGGCGCGCGACGTTGGGCGTCGACGAAGCGGTCAGGGATGGATTGCGTCTCACCGACCGCCGTGACCGCCGCGTGGCGCGCACGACGAGCGACGTCTTGGCTGGCGTCGTCGTCTCTTACCCCCTGGTCGTCGAAACCGGCATGAACGTCATGTGGGCGAAATCGAGCCCACGCGTTGGATTGGAGATCGGCGCCATGCAGCTCGAGGTGCTCGGCTTGACGGCGGCTTTGGTGAACACGAGCAAGTGGGTGTTCGGACGTGAGCGGCCGTACGGCAGGTTGTGTGGCACAGAGCTGTCTGCCAGTTCCGAAGACTGCGTCGACAGCGACCGCTATGTGAGTTACTTCAGTGGACATTCGGCGTTCACGTTCGCTTCCGCGAGCGCGGTGTGCGTCCAACACGTTCGCTGGGGCCTGTGGGGTGACGTTCCAAGCTGGATACCGTGCTCGACCGGCTACGCGCTCGCGGCCACTACGGCACTGCTTCGCGTCGGCGCAGACCGGCACTACGTCAGTGATATCGTGACCGGCGCGGCCGTCGGCACCGCAGTCGGTTTGCTCGTGCCATGGTTTCACTATCGCTCGAAGCCGAAGTCGGAACACGCCGGCGAGCTTCGCTGGAACGTCGCGGTGTTTGGTACTGGCGTCAACGTGTCGACTCGGTTTTGAAACCGCTCGACGCAGCGATCACCTCTGGCGGCGCTTGCACCAGTTCCAGCAGGACGCCGTGTCCGCCTTGGGGGAATTCCGTGTTGCCCTGCGGGTGAATGAAACACACCTCGTGACCGGAAGCGCCCTTGCGGATCCCACCGGGAGTGAACCTGACGCCCTGGCTCTCTAGCCAGGCGTAGGCAGCTTTCAAGTCGTCTACCCACAGGCCAACATGGTTCAGGGCAGGTTGGTCCACGCGTGGCTTCTTCTGAGGATCGAGCGGCTGCATGAGATCGACCTCCACTTCGGCCGTGCCTTGGCCGAGGCTCAAGACCTCTTCGTCGACGTTCTCCGTGACACTGCGGAACACCGTGCGCGGCGTGAGGCCGAGTAAGTCGACCCAGAGCGTGCGGAGCGCGCTGCGGTCCGGCGCACCAACGGCGATTTGTTGAACACCCAACACTCGAAAAGGGCGACCCAGATGCACGGAGGTAGTCTGAACGCAGACTGCGGTCAGGACAATGGGCAAGCTACCGAGAGTTCTAGAAGTGGTGCCCGACCCCGTAGACGAGCGCCCCGACGCTCACTCGAAATTCGTACGAGACGCCAGCGTAAGCGGTGAAGCCGCTGTTGTCTCGAAGGTGCAAACGCCAACCCAGATGGGGAAACAACCGAACCTCTTCTTTGCTCGAGAATACCCAGCCGAGCCCCCCGTCGACTTGGAGGTCGAGCCAGATGTCACGCAGTAGATTGACTTCGAGGAACGTAAAACGCGTCCCGGTCTGAAGTGCTGGGGGCACGTACGTGAGCACCACGACCTCCTCGTCGCCCGAGCCTTTCAAGTCCGAGCGCGGCTCCAGCGGCAGGTCGAAGGCTAACCATACCGAGGCCCGCGGCTGGAAGAGCCAATCGATGACAGGCCGAATGGTGCTGACTGGTATGGCTTTGCGGGTGACGAAACCGCCGGGGTCGTAGAGGTCCTGATTGTAGAACTTCTCTGCGCTGCCGAACGACAACTCGAGGCGCGGGCCGGGTTCCGACACGGGTTCCGCTGGCGGCCGGGGGCGAGCCGAGTCGTCGTTGGGCGGAACGGCAGGCGTCGATTCCAGGGGCATGCCGAAGGAGCGCCGGGTCGTTTCGGTCCCAATGTCCGGCTCGTAGAGGTCCGCGGCGGGGCGAACGCACGAGTTGCTACTGGTTGAGGATTGGCGGGCATTGACGGCGCCCGCAAACAGCAAGGGACAGACCGTCATCCCAATCGTCGACGTGAACGTGGCCATCCGTCGCCTCGGCACGCTCCGCCCTGGGCGAAAGGCGGGCGTGACCGAAAACGAGGGCATCGACGGGACGCTGCCGGGTTTGTTGCGACGCTGTCAACGATCGAGGCTGGGAATTCGACGGCCGTCCGATCGTTCTCGGTCGTGTCGACCGGCTGCGCGTTTCGCGGTAAAGGGGCGGTGCATGAGCTCCAATCCGCAGGCCACCGTGCTCGGCTCCATTCACGAATTCCGCGTGATAATCCACGAGGGCCATCTCGACACTTTTGGTCACGTCAACAACGCAACGTACCTGCAGTTGTTCGAGCAAGCACGTTGGGACTGGATAACTGGTGGTGGGTACGGCTTCCGCGAAATCCAAGAGCGCAAGCAAGGGCCAGTCATCCTCGACTGCAAGATCCAGTTCCGGCGCGAGGTGAGCAACCGCCAGCCGATTCGAATTCGAAGTTGGATCGAGACGTTGGGTCCCAAGGTCGCAACGATAAGACAAGACCTCGTACTCGACGTGGCCGACGTCGACGCGCCCCGTCGTTCGGAGGTTTGCTGCGCGGCGACCTTCACGATGGCGTTCTTCGACCTCGCGGCTCGACGTATCATCGAGCCCACCGACGAGTGGTTGCAGGCGTTCGGGTTGCAACGGTCGGACATGACGGCCTGAACCGCGCGAGGCCGCGCCGCAGGTCGCACTGCTCCGCTGAATGCAAGGCTTGCCACGGGCGGCTCGGCCGTGTAGTTGCAGCGCGTGCGCATCGTCGACGTCAACGAGTTCTACGCGGAGCAGGGCGGCGGAGTCAGGACCTACGTCAACGCCAAATTAAGGGCTGCAGCTGAACGAGGTCACGAACTGGTGGTGCTAGCACCAGGGCCAGAAGACAAACGCGAGGCGCGGCTCGGCGGGGAGATCGTCTGGCTTAGGAGTCCGCCGATGCCGCTCGACCCACGCTACTTCGTGCTCTACAGGCAGGGTCCGGTTCACCGTTGGCTCGATGAGCTACGCCCGGACATCATCGAGGGGTCGTCGCCGTGGACGTCGGGTTGGTTTGCCGGTCGCTACGCAGGCGGTGCCAAGCGCGTGTTCATTTATCACCAGGACCCGGTAGCCGTGTATTCGCACACCCTGTTCGACCGCGCGTTCTCGGCCGCCAGCCTGGACGTGGCCAGCGCGCCGTATTGGGCCTATACTCGCAGGCTCAGCCGGCACTTCGACGCGACCGTCGTTGCGGGCCAATGGTTGGCCACGCGCCTGCAGCGCCACGGGATCGACAACGCCGTCGCCGTCCCGTTCGGCATCGACAAGCCGCTGTTTTCGCCCGATCACGCGGACGCGGCGCTTCGAGGGCAGCTGCTCGAGCGGTGTGGACTCCCGAAGGATGCCAAGCTCCTCGTCGCGATCAGTCGCCACCACCCGGAAAAGCGTGTGACGACGCTCATCGACGCCGTGAGACACTGTAACCGCGACGGGCAGCGCGTCGGGCTCGTCCTTTTCGGCGACGGGCCGCTCCGGCCTTGGATCGAACGCGCGGCCCGCTCAGTCCCGCAGGTACACATCGCGGGATTCGTCTCCGACCGCGGGTCGATCGCGCGAGCGCTCGCGAGCGCTGACGCGTTGCTGCACGGGTCGGCAGCCGAGACGTACGGTTTCGCCGTCGCGGAGGCGTTGAGCTCGGGAACTCCCGTGGTAGTGCCCGATCGGGGAGGGGCCTTCGATTTTGCCGCTCCGGAATGCTCGGAAGTATATAGTCCCGGCGACTCGCGCGAGTGCGCGAGGGCGATCACCCGGCTGTTGGCACGCGACGCCGAAGCGCTGCGCGCCGCGAGCCTGCGTGTTGCCGGTGACCGCGTAGGCTCTCAGAGTGATCACTTCGATCGGTTGTTCGCCCTTTATAGAAGCTTGCTCGACGGTTGAAGTTGGCCCCTTATCGTCGTGGTGGCTTGGGGTGCCGCAAGGTGTCGCCAGAATCGCACCGGATTGGCGGCGTAGCCTTTCGAGGGCAGGGTTTTGGGTCTGGCACGGAAGGTGCTGTATTGGTTCCGCATGCGCTTCGGGATTGCTGAACCACCGATTTCGGCGGCGGGCAGTGAACCCGGATGCACGCGGAGTGTGAATCACACTCACACCTCCACCTCTATTGTGTTGCTGTTTTGCGACACTGTGAATCAGCGTAACGTATCGAAATTAAACCGGTTTCAATCATGGTGTAAGACCATGTCGGTAAATAAGCCGGTTTCCAAAAACCAGGGCGGTTGGGGCTTTACCCCTTGGGCCGTCCCCACCATACCGCCGCCGTCAGTGTTTGCCGACACGCGCGAGCTCTAGACCGAACCCAACTCGTCAGTCGTCGAAAGTCAGCCATGCATCGCATTACTCATCCCCTCGCTTCGAACAGTGCTTCGAGCAGCAAGAGCGCTTCCACTGACCATGGCCATCCCGTCGTGCCGCGCCTCGGGATCCTGAACGACTACGTGCGCATCCCTTACGCAAACGGCTCGTCGTTTGCTTCACAGTTCTTGTACCGCGAGTTCAAGCGCAAGGGATCTCAGGTCACCGTCATCGGTCCCAAAGACCCGAAGATGAACCAAGAAGAGTTGCCGCCGGACCACGTCGCGTTCGCGTCGCTGCCGCTGCGTAACCATCCGGGCGTTTACTTGCCGATGCCGAATCGCGAGGCTTTGAGGTCTTTGGTCGAGGCCAAGCTCGACCTGGTCGTGGCGCAGACTGGTTCGGCGTTGATGAACGCGGGCCTGTGGTTGCGTCGCAATCACGGCGTGCCATTGGTGTGCGTGAACACGATTCACCTGCCGAGCGTTTACGACGTGTTGTTGCCGGAGTCGCTGCACAACAATCAGATGTCTCACGAGTTGTTTCAAACTCGCATCATTCCCTGGGTCGAGCAGCGTTCGGTAGACATCTACAACGGCGGGGACGCCCTGGTAGTGCTCTCCGAGGGGCTCAAGACCTACTGGCGTGAGCGTGGCGTCACGGTGCCGATTGAAGTCATTCCGCGCAGCGTCGAGCCCGCGATCTTCGACCAACACCCAGAGCAGGATCCGTTTCCGGAGTGGTCGACGCGTGGCGACCGGCTATTGTGTATCTGCCGTCACACGCGGGAGAAGAACATCCTGCGGTTGCTCGACATCTTTGCCCGTGAGATCTTGCCCGAACGCCCCAACGCGACGTTGGCGCTCGTTGGCGATGGTCCGGATCACGACATGTTCAAGGACCACGCGCGTAAGCTGGGCGTGTTCGGACGCTGCGTCTTCCCGGGCGAGGTGCGCCTGCAGGACACTCCCGCCTGGTATCGTCACGCCGATTTGTTCGTGTACACGTCGCTGTCGGAGACTTACGGGCAGGTCGTGAGCGAAGCGTTGTGGTGCGGGCTGCCCGTGATCGCTTTCGTCGACGACAAGGGCGTCTCCGATCAGGTGATTCACGAGTCCGACGGCTTCTTGGTGGACCCCACACGACCGGCGAGCGACCGCGAATTCGCGTCGCGCGTCTGTCAGCTGCTCAAGGAGCCGAGCCTGCGTCTCGCGTTCTCCAAGCGGGCCGAAGAGAAGGCCCACCGTCGCTCGGACCCCGGTGTTTGCATCGCGGCGTACGAACGCGTGTTCGGAGACGCGATCGAGGGTTGTCGCGCCTCGTTCCGCTACGGTGGTTTGCTCGAACGTAACGCACCGGTGATCAGCTGGGCTGCCGTTCACACGCTGCTCGCGGGGCTCGGGTGCGTGCGTCCGCCAGCCGTCGTCAATCGTCACGGACGCCAACAACCGGACTGGGACCTCCGAGATGTCGCGAAAGTTTCCGCG
>CBINDO010000377.1:0-7258 GCA_966249405.1 uncultured bacterium
CGAGCGCATGCGCCCACCCCAAAAAGCCGTTGTCCATGTACAGCCGCTGCGCAACGTCGCCTGCCAACGTGACGCTTTTGGCCGCGCTCATGCATTCACTCAAAACCCTCAGTTCCACGGGGCTCAGGTCTTGAGCCTCGTCGAGCAGGATGTGCTCGTAGACGATCGGCTCCTTGGTGCCGGGGGTGAGCAGGGGGCCACGCAACCGCTGCCAGAGGAGCAAGAACAACGAATCGTCCTCGCGGTCCAGCATCGCCTCTTCTTCGAGTTCTCCGCCGTCGATGGCGAGCTCGCTGTAGTCGTCTTCCTCGGGTTCGGCGCCTTCTTCGCGTTCCGGGCGCTCTTTGCGCTCCTCGTCGCGCTCGCGCTCGGTGTAGAGGCGATCACACTGCGCCCGGCAGGCAATCAGCGCCCGCTCGAGCTCGCGCTCGGACATCGCCCATTCGGGGCGCTGCGCGAGCGCTTTGCGGATCCGGCGAGCATCGGTGAGCACATCCATCCACGCCGCGACGAGGTTCTGGGTGAGCTCCTTGGTGCGAGCCACGGTGCGCTCGACGATGTGACGCGCCGCGACCGCGACGTTGCTCGTGTCGTTGAGCGTGCGCTCGAGGTTGGCGATGCGATGCGCGAGCGGGCGGCGCGCGCTCGCCTTCCAGGCGCGTTCACACACGGCCGCGAACTCGCCGTCCACCGGAGTCAGTGTCGCGAGCGAACTCGCGACGGCAGCTTCGGCTTCGGCGACGAGGGCGTTGATCACGACGACCATGGCCGCGTTCTTTTTCAGGCGAGTCACCGCCGCGGGCGTCTCCGGGTTGTACTTCTTGGGCAGGTTGGCGACCAAACCCTTGCGCAACTCGCTCGACCACGCCTCGTACGTGCGAACCGGGACGCCGTTTACATCGAGCGCCGGCAAAACTTGAGAAATGTAGCGCGCGAGCGCCTGGTTGAACACCACGACCAACATCTTGTCGGGTCGGAACCGCCTTCGATCCTGGTAGGCGAGGTAGGCGAGCCGGTGCAGACCGATCGTGGTCTTGCCGCTGCCAGCGCCACCTTGGATCACGACCGGGCCAGAGTCGGGACGGGTGATCAACTCGAACTGACGGGGATCGATGAGCGCCGTGATCTCACGCAAGTGCCGGTCGTCGGAACCGGCATCCGCCGAGGCTCCGGTGCCCAGGGATCCCGGCTTGCGGTGTTGATCGGCTCGGGCTGCCGTCCCTTCGCCACCCGCCAAACGCAGGCTCGCTCCCGCAGCCAACCATTCACCGTTTTCCGGACGGACGAAGGTGCCTTGTGGCGCCGTGATCCGGCGCAGTCGGGCTTCGACGATCGTTAAGCTGCGTCGCAGCACGACCTCGCCCTCGACGTCACGGTCGCCGAAGCGCTCCTCGTACGCATCGCCCTCCTTGTATCGGTAGTAAAGGCGACTGACGGGCGCGTCGCGCCAATCGACGATGCGCACGCCCGACTTCGAATCCAGGTACGTGGAACGGCCGATCAGCACCTCGCGCTTGCGGTCGTTCTCTTCGAGCACCATGCGGCCGAAGTACGGCGCGCGGTTGTCGATGAAGCCCTTCGTGAGCAGACGTTGACGCGCGGCGATCCCCTGGAGGCGCTCCATTTGCTCGAGCAGTGGCGGCACGTCTTCCGTGCGCGCAGCGGCGATTTCGTCGCGCAACGCGAGCAACTGGCTGTCGTAGTCTACCTCCCGACGCTCCTCGCCGTGTTCCCGGCGGTCTTCCACGTGTTTGAGGATCCGTGCAAGGCAACGCTCCTCCTCGTCGATGATTCGCGAGTGTGTTGCGTCCAGGGTGGGAGGGGTCGAGGGCATCGGATCCTTGGGGATAGGGTGAGTGCGCGGAGCGGCAAGGCCGTTGCCCGTCGCCCAAGCCGACTAAATCAAAGCGCGCGATTCTGCAACACGCAGAACGAGGGCTCGGCTATAGAGTCAACCCGATGATCGATCCGCGCACTTTGTTGGGCAATACGAAGGATTACCTGATTTCTCATCCGGAAGAATTGGTTCGGGTCGCCAAAAACGCACTCGCCTTCCGCTTTGGTTTACCGCTCGATGCGTTGCGTTGGTTGGCCACACAATTTACGGGCAAGAAGGGCCCCAAAGACGTTCAGATCGAGGCGGTACCGCCCGGCATCCGGTTTGGTGCAACGCTGGACTTGATGGGGACCATCGTGCGCGCGTCGGCGATCTTGTACGTCGAGGATGTGCGCGTGAACGCGGAAGAGCTGCGCTTCGAACTGCGGCTCGCGGACGTGTCACTCAAGCTGCTGCAGGATGCGTTTACCCCCGTGGCAACTTTGATCAAGTCGGGGGCGCTCGACCTGAGCAAGCCTGGCAACCTCGTTGCGTACATGCCCAAACGCCCGCCGTTCTTGGTCGAAGCGAAGGACGATCGGATCGTCATCGATCTGATGAAACACCCGGCCATCGGCAAGAAGAACCTCGACCGTTGGGTTGGCGTGATCACCCCCGTGGTCAGCATCGGCGCGATTCGAACGGATTGGGAGCACTTGGACGTCACCTTCCGACCGCTGCAGAACGGCGTCAGTCAGGCGATCGCTTCCATCCGCAAGCATCTCTGAGCAACTTCACGGCGCCGCGGCGGGAAGCGGTTGCGGCTCGGACACCGCGGTGCGAGCGCGTGCCGAACGGGGCTGCAGCCACACGGCCGCGCCCAGTAGCGCGATCGTGCTCACCCACAACACGGCTGTGAGGGCCGCGGCGCGGTCGTCGGTGAACACCAACTGATTGGCGAGTGCCGCAGCGCCGGCGACTGCCGTGAGCAGTGGCAACGCCAACTCCGTGCGTCGGGCGCAAAACAGGCTGAGGGCAATCAATCCAAGGTTCTCTGGCAACGGCTGCGTCAAGAGGGGCACCAGACACAGCCCGACCACCGCAGCGGCGTCGAGTGAACGCCTGTGCCACGCCAGGACCGTGGCGAGCCCGAGCACGAGCGCCAAGGCAAACCACTCGACGCCGCTCTTCTCGGCGTGGGCACTTGCCCTGAGTGCCGTCCACTCGGCGGCAGGGTCGGGTGCGCTGTCGACGCGCTGGAAGCGATAACGCTCCGTGCCGTGGTTGGACAGCAGGCTCGGGAGGCCAAGCTCCGACAAGGCCGGGGCTTCACGCCGTTGCCCGAGCTGTTCGACGTACGCGCCAAAACCGGCCACGCGCGTGCTTGCGAGGCCGATTAGGACGACCGTGACCGCCATGGTGCCGAGCACGCGCGCGTCTCGCGTTCCATCGACGGCGGCGCGACGGCGCGCCAAAAACGCGGCCACCAAGGGCACCAACGCGAGGGCGGACGCGGGCTGCAGGCTCACGCCGAGCCCAAGCGAGACAGCGCCGGCGACAGAAGCCAGCTTGCGGCGGGGCGAGCCGGGGGCGCCGCGCCGCAAGAGCCCGAGACCAAGCAACCAGCAGGCAAGCCACGAGTTGCCGAACAACGTCGCTCCGCCGTTGAACGGGAAGAATGGCTGGCACCCCCAGGTAACCGACGTCGCGGCCGCGGCGACCGGCCCAAAGCCGCCGCTCACGACCGCGAGCGCCGCGGCGTGTAACGCGGGCTCGAGAACTGCCAAGGCGCGAAACCTGGCCTCGGACGCGGGCGCGCCCACGAACGGCGAGACGAGGAGCTGCAGCCCGGGGCTCGAAACTGACGGCCGGGAACGCTGGAGCTGCGCCCACTCGTCGGCCTTGACCGCCGACAAGAACCACTCGACGTCCGATCGAAATGCTTGCCAGCGCTCGGGCGAGAAGTGCTTGGAGCACACCGTCGGGTCGGTCGCTGCCGGGACCGACGAAGCAAGCACGGGGGTGGCGTCGAAAGGCAACGCATAGACGTAGCGTTGCGTGTGAGTCTGGGCCTTGCCGGCGACCTTTTCTGCAGCGAGGGTGCACTCGATGAGCGAAGTTTGGGTCAACTCGTCTGCAAATTTCTGCCCCAGATACGCGTGATAAAACGCCTGCGGCTGATAGAAACCCGGGTGCCGCACGTTGGGGTTGAACGCGCCGTAGTAGACGACAAAGCCGGCGACGGTGAACACCGCACCGACTTGCCGTACGAGGCGCGGCGGTACGCGCCCATGACCACGCTCCACGATGCGCGCGGCCAGCAGCAAGCCCGCGAGTAGGAGCGGCAGCACGACGTGTACTCCGGCCAACGTCGTATTCCAGAAGTTTGCTTCGAACAGCGGACTTGGCCACTTGTCGAACACCAGCCCAACGGCGCCAGACCACACCTTCGCGGCGCGTTCGCCCCACGACGGGCTCGGGGGGGCGGGAGCGACCGGCCCAGTTGTCGTGGCGCTCGCGGTGACGCTGGTGGTTGCCGTGGTGGTGGCGGCGCCCACCGTCGATGCGCGCGCCGTCGGTGAAGTGGGCGTCGTGGTGCTCGCCGTCGGTTGGACGGTCGATGCACCTGGCGCCGCCACGTTGGTGGCACCTTCGGCGCAGGCTTCCCGGTGCACGCCCAACGTTCCCAACGCCGCACACAACGCGGCGAGCGTGGCCCACTGTTTCACTCGAACCAGGTTCGCACACCAGCCCCACGAGTCAGCCACCGGGTTCGCCCACATGACGGGCAGGCTACCTTTCCGCTTGGCGTCGGCGCAACGGGTTGTTCCGGGTGCCTGCTGCACGTCGCGACAAAAACGAGAAGGCCGCGACGACTGTCACGGCCTTCTCTACTCGCCAACTCGGTCCTCTTTTCGAGGGGCTACCGGCGGTTGCCGATACCGAGCCTCTTCGTACCTGTGACCCCAACGAGATTTGAACTCGTGTTACCAACGTGAGAGGCTGATGTCCTAACCACTAGACGATGGGGCCAATTGCCGTTTTAGCGGCGTTAAGTTTTCACTAAGTAAGGTGTCTGGGTGGGGTGTTTGAACCCCGCTTTCGACACGGCGCCTTCTAGTTGAATCTTCTGCTGTCGCCAAGTCTTGTTCGACTTTGCCGTCACTTTTTTTCGACCATTCGGTCGTGACGGGGGCGAAGGGGGAGCAACTGGCTCGTGTCCAAGCGCACGCTGACGAGAGCAGTTTTGCTTGGATCTCCGGGCTCGGTGTTGCACCATTCGGAGCATCGCGGGAACCCGGGACACTCCGGCACCTCACCACCGTTGACCTACGCCGCGTCGTTCACTTGGCGTCAGCCCTCGGGGTTGTGGTGCCCTCGAAGCCTTCTACTAGTAGTTGGGGAACTAGGATTCGAACCTAGATAACAAGAATCAGAATCTTGTGTCCTGCCGTTAGACGATTCCCCAAAAAAGGGCTCGCAGGATTAGTCCGGCGTATCGCTGAACTCAAGCGAAAAATGCAGGCATGAGTTGCACTTCCGACGTTTGGGCCAACGCGGGGGGAGGGAGCCGGCCCGACCCGGGCAGGTGCTGGGCCCAACCCCAAACAAGCCCGATGGTGTATCGAAATTGTGCGGATTGTTTGGTGGAGGGCCTTGACCCTAGAAACAGCGCGCTTAACTTCCGCGCCGTCGCTCCAGGGGGCGATCGTACTTCTATTTCTACTCACTGGCATCTGAAGCCGGAGATCTGCATGACAATCAAAGACATCGTCTATCAACAAGCTGCCCGCCGCTCGTTCCTCAAGGGTTTGGATGCGCTGGCCAACGCGGTCAAAGTGACCTTGGGACCACGCGGACGTAACGTCGCGATCGAGCGGTCTTGGGGTTCACCGACCGTGACGAAAGACGGTGTGACGGTGGCTCAAGAGATCGAGCTGCCTTCCAAGATCGAAAACCTCGGCGCTCGCCTCGTCAAAGAGGTCGCGACCCAGACCAACGAGAAGATCGGCGATGGCACCACCACCGCAACCGTCCTCACCCAAGCCATCGACCGTGACGGCTTGAAGCTCGTCGAAGCCGGAATCGACGGCATGGGCATCAAGCGCGGCCTCGACAAGGCGCTCCCCGTGGCTCGCGAAGCGTTGAAGAAGCAAGCCAAGAAGGCCGACTCCAGCAAGGAAGTCGCCCAGGTTGGCACGGTGAGCGCCAACGGCGACGAGAGCGTCGGCAAGTTCCTCGCGGACGCCTTCGAAAAGGTCGGCAAAGACGGCGTGATCACCGTCGAAGAGTCGCAGTCGATCCAAACGACGATCGACATCGTCGAAGGCATGCAATTCGACCGCGGTTACATCTCGCCGCACTTCATCACCGACCAAGAGCGGTTGGTGGCCGAGCTCAAGGATCCGTTCATTCTCGTCATGGAGAAGAAGCTCTACTCCTTGAACGACATCGTTCCGACGCTCGAGATCGTCAAGAAGGCGAACGGTTGTCTGCTCGTCATCGCGGAAGACGTCGAGAAGGAAGCGTTGGCTGCGCTGTCGGTCAACAAGCTCCGCGGCGTGCTGCTCAGCGCTGCCGTCAAGGCGCCGGGTTTCGGCGACCGTCGCAAGGAGATCCTCAAGGACATCGCTGCGCTCGTGGGCGCCACGGCGTTCATGGAGGATCTCGGTCGCAAGCTCGACTCGGTGTGCAAGGAAGATCTCGGTCGCGCCGACAAGGTCATCCTCGAGAAGGAAGTCTGCAAGATCATCAAGGGCCGCGGTAAGGCCGACGCTGTCAAGGCACGCGTCAAGCTGATCGAGAACGAAATCGCCAACACCAACAGCACCTACGACAAAGACAAGCTCAACGAGCGTTTGGCTCGCTTGAGCGGCGGCGTTGCGGTGGTGAAGGTCGGCGGCGCAACGGAGACCGAGGTTCGCGGCAAGCGCCACTTGGTCGAAGACGCGTTGTCGGCGACGCGGGCTGCGATTCAGGATGGATACGTACCCGGCGGCGGTGTTGCTCTGCTCCGCGCACGCAAGGCGATCGAGCCGTTGCTCAAGGAGCTCTCGGGCGCCGAACTAGCGGGCGCCAAGTTGTTGTTCGATGCGTGCGCAGCACCGTTGCGCCAGATCGCGATCAATGCAGGCGTCGAAGCGCCCGTCGTGATCGACAAGGTGGCGAGCGGCAAAGGCGCGTTTGGTTACGACGCTCAAGCACTCGACTACGGCGACATGGTCCAAAAAGGCATCATCGACCCACTGAAGGTGGTCGACACGGCGCTCGAGAAGGCCACCAGTGTCGCTTCGCTGATGCTCACGAGCGCAGCGCTGATCGTTGCTCGTCCCGAACCCCCGAAGCCCAAGGCACCCGGTGGCGGTGGCATGGGCGAGGCCGACAGTGACGACGGCAGCCGCCGCGCGGCAGAGCGAAGGCTAGTCGACGTCTGCGTCCGGG
>CBINDO010000378.1:0-7240 GCA_966249405.1 uncultured bacterium
TGACTGGGTGAACGCGCGGATCGGCCAGGCAAGCCCGCATCAGGCCCGCTACGGCTTGGCGGTACGCGTCCTGTGTCAGCTCGCCTCGCACGAGCTGCGTCCTCAGGAACACCGCCGCAGTCTGAACGACGTCACACAGGCAGTAGTCCTTCACCTCTTGGACGCGTCCTGCGTGCACGAGCGGCCCGACGTCTTTGCCGTCGACCCCAACCTTACCCGGCATCCCCGCCAGCTTGGCCCAGACGTCCAGGCGCGAACGTTTGCTGGCGCCGAAGTCCGACAGGAAGTCGAGCAAGTCGAGGTGCCCTTCGGCGCTGAAGCGGTACCTCACGTCGCGGTCGCGATAGTAGTAGTTGAGCGGCTGACCATGCTTCATGCTGCGCGCCGCGATCACGGGCAGGTCGAAGCCCCGGCCGTTGAAGGTGACCAAGGTCGGCTTGTGGCGGTCCAGAAACCGCGCGAAGTCGGCGAGCACCCCAGGTTCGTCCTTGTCGTCACCGATGATGCCAATGCGTTTCACCACCAAATCGGCGCCGAACCACAATACCCCGATGCATACGATCTCGTGATGCGGCGGGGCCGGTAACCCCTCGGACTCCGAGGGCTCGGCGAGTGGCAAGCCCGGGTCGAGGATGGTTTCGATGTCCAGCACCAAGTAACTGCGTTCCACGCCGGCAGAATCGGTTGCAGGCGCCGGCAGGTCAACCGCGATTACAGCTCGCGGCAATCTCCGATGGCTTGTTCGGAACCAAAAGAGTGGGGGCGAGCCTGCTTGATGAGAAGGGTCCGCTCCGGCCCAATCAACTTGAACTCCGACTCCATGGTGAAGTAGGCGTTTTCGTTGTCGGGGTCGAGCAAGGGGCGAAACCAGTCGTGGATGGCCGACATCGCGCATGCCAGCTCGTCGGCCTCAGCGGGCGTCATCACCGTGGCAGGCGCCGGATCCAGCGCTGCGAGCAGGCTGCTCTCGCTCTGGTACATGAGCAAGGGCGTGCGGTACCAGTTGTACGTCAGTTGTTCCGTCGTAACACCGGGGGCCGGGTTGGTGACCGACGCTTCTCCCGCCTGAACGTTGAAGTAATACACGTCGCCTCGGCTCAGGTCCAAGACGTTGCGGGTCACGGCCACACCGTTAGCTTCTTCCGATGGGTAGGCGGGGTGAACCAAGACCCCCATCGCGATGTTGGTCGGGTCGATGCCGGCGAAGCGGCGTTCGTCGTAGGCGCGCGCGTTCCAGAGGCTCGCCCACACGGTGCGGATGCCGTCTTCGATCTCGCCAGCGTCGTCCAGATTCGCGGCCACTGACGTGTACAAGCCGGCGCCCGTGAAGTTCGGTAAGTCTTCGGTGTTGCTGCTGCTGCGAAGGCGAATGCGCTCGTTGCCCCACCGCTCGCTCACTGCCTGCTCCACCTCGGCCAGCAACGCGGCGTCGACGGGGTGAGCGAGGATCAACCCTCGCACTTGCTCGAGCGCAGCGGCACGCGCCAGCGGATCGTTCTTGAAAGAATCCTCTGCGGAGGACTCCGCGAGGAGGGCAGCGGCACCACTCGCCTCGAAGTGTTCCCGCGAATGCACGACTGGGATTGCAAACGGAGCCTCCGGCAAGTTGAGCGTCGCGTTGTTACACTTGCCACCGACCGGGCTGATGCGACCGAGCTCCGCCAGCTGAGCGGCCTTGGCGCCGACGCTCGGGATGCTCTCCAGGCTATGGGCAGACAGGGGTTGCACTCCACGCACGGTTACGTCGAGGCGCGGCGAGATGTTGGCCGCGGCTGGCACGAACGAGTCCCAATACGCCTGGGCCTCCTCCAAGTCGGCTTCACCCACGTGTAAGCCGCTGGCGTTGACCTCGATGCGCACGAGTTTGTCGAGGTGCTCGGCCAAGACTACCCGTGCGTTGCGGAGCGCTGCGTTGGGTGTGCCGCGGTTCTCACTGAGCACGTTGACGTGCGCCAGCGGCGTCTGGAAGGCTTCCGTAATCAGGCCACCGACCAACGGAATGTCGTTGGGTACGTCGTCGGTGATCACGATGACGTCCGGCCCGAGCCGCTCCTCGTACAATCGGTCACTCGGCACGAACTTGAGCGTCCCGTAGGCGACGCCCTCGGTCAGGGGTTGAAAGGTGACGTCTTGGAACGGCTCTTCGGGACTCACAATCGGCAGCTCACCCTCGACCGCCTTCGCTCGCTCGGCCTGCAGGCTGTCTTGTGGCCGCAGCGACCACTGCGTCGGATTGTCGGTGTGTGGCACCACCGCGTAGAACGCTTCTTTCATCATCGGGCCCGTGATTTCGTCGCCGATCGCGTGTTCGACCGTGTGCAGCCCGGTGCCGCTGTGGGTCGTGAGTGTGTCCAACAGGAAGCTGCGCCCTTCTTGCGCGAAATACTCCGTGACCGAGAAGTCGTACCAACCTTGGTCGAACTCCCGGCGTTGTTCTGGGTCGCAGCGGTCCAGCGGCGGGTCTCCGTAGATGCGTTCGCGGATGAACGTGTAGTGCAACGCCCAATCCTCGGTGCTGAGCAGGTGCACGACGCCGCCCGACTTCATGTCGTAGACGAACTTGACGCCCTGGATGCCGAGCTGGGTCTCACCGTTGGCCAGCGCGCCGTAGTCGCCAGGGGTGTACAGGTGCCGTACCCGGTCGCCGACGTCGCGTGACGGCAACGCGTCACAATCGTTCGCCGCGCCTGGCGTCTCGTTCGTGCAGAAGCGAAACACCCCGCTGGCGTCGGGCACGCGCGTCAAGACCGCACCTTGCGGCCAGCGCTCGAAATCCACACGTTCCACCGCCGACAGGGTGCGGGTGTCGAACAACGTGACGACGCCCTCGAACGCGGGGTCGGCGGCGATGTCCGCGACGTGCGTTTCGTCGAGTTCCACGACGGTTCGCTCGCCGGGCGCTAGCGACACGTCCGGTAACGGGATCAGTGTCCCTTCACTTTGGGTGGGCCAAGCCACACCAGGACCGTGCGGACTGCTGCGCAAAGCGTAGTCGGCGAGCGACTCGGCCGCGTCCGAAACGTTGAGGATCTCGATGAAGGTGGCTGGCGCGAGCGCCATCTCGCTGATCACGAGCGGACCACGAACGGCGGGGAACGGGTCCGGGAACTCGAACGGGGCGTAGGTGAACGTGCTCTCGATGTCGGGCGGTACCGGCGGAACACACTGCTCACCGTTCGACGTGCCTGGGCTTGCGTAGCGGCAGCGTTCGAACTCTCCGACCACGTCCGGCAAACGGAGCAAACTCTCGTTCGTCACCGCGTCTTCGAACGTCACGGTGTCGAGCACCTCGCCGGCTTGGTTGCGCAACGTCAGCTCGTCGCCGCTGGCGCTGAGTTTGAGCGACAAGTGGTTCGTGCCTTGCTCGACCTGCTCGTCGAGCCACAGGATGACGCGCTGTCCGCCGCGCACGGTGATCGACGGCAAGGTCACGGCTTCGCCCTTGGAGTCTTCCAAGGTGTAGTTTTCGAGGTGCAGACTGCCGGTCGTGGTGTTGACCAGCTCGACCCAGTCTTCGGCCTCACCCACCCCATCGATCCACGCCCCGTCGTTGCTCGCCATGACCTCGTTGATGACGAGGGGGCTGGCTGCGGTCGCCCCGTCTTCGTAGGGGATGGGCTCCGTCGACGTGGGCTCTTCCCAAGTCGAGGTGGGGTCCGCCGACGTTCCGGAGCCGTCTGAAGTGGTTCCTTGTGGCGCCGACTGGGAGCTCGACTCGTTGCCGCTGTCGCCGGCGTCCGGTTCCGTGGTCTCCCCGCCCCCGGGGGGTGCCGTGGTTTCCGACGAGCAAGCAGTGCTCAGACCGAAACTCACAGCCAAGCAGGACAACCAACGCGGATTCGTTTTCAACATGATGTGTCAGGGTGTGCCAGTGGGCCAGGCCCCGTCGGGACGATAGAGGAATGTTCTGGGCAGGTTAGCGGTTTCCAGCAGGTCGTCGATGTTGACCTCACCACGTAGGTGCCCTAGCCCCCTCCCCACGAGCACGAATTGTGCCACGGCGCAGGGGATGTCTACGCGCCCGCCTCGCCCGGAGAAGAAAAACCCGTTTGAGAATTGATTCCGCCCAGACCCTGCGATATCACGCTGCCAGGGTGCGAGATTCCTCGCCCCGCAGACTTTTTCCACCTCAGGTTTCGGCACTTCGGAGCCTGAGCTTTCCAGGGGCAAGAGAGCGTTTCCGCCCGTCATCCCTAACCAATAGCAGACATCTAGGTTAGCGACCGGTAGGCGGCGCCAATCCTTGCCTTGCCCGGCGCATGGCACGCAACCTCATAGTAATAAATGTAGATTTCAAAGAAACTCGCGTCGCTCTCATCGAAGAGGGGGTAATTGCCGAACTTCAGATTGAGCGCGCAGCACACCGCAGCACGGTGGGTAACGTCGTGCTGGGGCGCGTCACGCGGGTACTTCCAGGGATGCAAGCAGCGTTCATTGACGTGGGTCAGGAGCGCGCAGCGTTCCTTCACGTCGAGGATCTGATCCGTCCCGACGACTTCGACGCCTATCTGGCGTCCGACGCCCGAGAGAAGGTGAAGCTCAAGTCCGCGGAAGATTCCGGGGACGCCGAGCACTCCGACTCCGAAGCAGGCGCCGTTGCCGTTGCGGGGGCTCTGCCCGCCGAGGCAGTCGAAGCGGGCGGTCGCACCGCCGCGCGTCGCGGTCGTCGGCGTCGTGGTCGCCGCGGACGCGGTCGGGAACGTTTGCCCGGCACGACGAGCACCCCGCTCGACGACTCTGCCGGCGAAGATTTGGCGGCGGAAGCCGAGGAGTTGGACGCGGGTCCCGAGAGTGGCACAGCCAATACCCTGCCGGCCACCGAGGCCGAGGAATTCGACGACCGCGACGAGGGCTCGGAAGATGTCGACTACCACGAGGGTCGCTCGGGCTTGTTCGACGACATCGAGTTCGGCGAGGCCCGCGACGAAGCGGAGTTCCGTAGCCGCCCGACCGCCGACGACGACGGCGACGAGATCGAGTTCGACACCGAGGAAGCGGACGCGGACGACGACGAGGCGATTTTCCGAGCGGATGTCGACGCCGACGACGTAGATGACGTCGAGGACGCGGACGATTCCGACGTCGAATACGACGCAGACGCCGACGACGAAGACGACGTCGATGAGTTCGACGCGGACGACGGTGACGAAGGCATCGAAGACGAGGCGGACGAAGAAGGCGTCGAGGACGACGTTTCCGACGACGAGTCGGACGAAGAAGGCGTCGAGGACGACGAGGAGCCGCCTTCCGAGCGCGGCGTCGCCGAACCATCGGCACGAGCGTCAGCGCCGGACAGCGAGACCAGTGGTGTGCTCATCGCCTCGAGCCTCGGCATCGAAGCGGCCACGGCCGAAGTCGTTGCGGTTGAAGGTGAACGCGCCCCGGACCGTCCTTCTCACGTGCAGCTCGTGCCTCCCAGCGCGGACGAGAGCGACGAAGAGCCGCCCTCCAGCGGAGAGCGCCAGACCAACGAGGAACGGACCGCGTTCGACGAAGACGAAGCCGACACGGACGAGTCGGAATCGAGCGAGGACGAAGCCGAAGACGAGTCCGCCGATGGTGCGGGTGATACCGAGGCCGTTTTGCCGGACCCTGCCGGCGCAGAAGGGGCGTCGGAAGGCCGTCGTGGGCGCGGTCGTCGCCGTCGCCGCCGTCGCGGTGGTAACAAAGAGGCCGCACCGGCCGCCGTCGCGGACGCCGTAGCGCCCGCCCCCGAGGTGGAGCAAGCTGCCAGCGCCGTGACCACCGCGGATGCCGACGCTGGTCGTCGTGGTGGCCGTCGCCGCCGCGGCCGTCGACGTGGCGGAAACGGCAACGGCGCACGTCCGGAAGCCAAGGTCGCGACCGAGACGGCGACACCCGCCGTCGCGTCCGATACCGCCCGGCGCATGCCGCTGCGTGTCTCACGCTCGGTGCCGATCACCGAGGTCGTCAAAGAGGGCGACCAAGTCGTCGTGCAGATCTCGAAGGAGCCGATCGGCACGAAGGGCGCAAGAGTCACGAGCCACGTGTCGCTGCCCGGCCGTTACGTCGTTTACTTGCCGACGGTAGATCACGTCGGGATTTCGAAGCGCATCGGCAACGCGCGTGAACGCGCGCGCTTGCGCAAGTCAATCGAGGCCATCAAGCCCGCCAACGGCGGTTTGATCGTGCGCACCGTCGCCGAAGGTCTCACCAAGAAGCAACTCAAGGCCGACATCGGCTACTTGATCAAGGTGTGGGCCGACGTCGCCAAGCGCCGTGAGACGGCCAAGTCCGCCGAGATCCTGTACGAAGAGCTCGACCTCGTGCTCAAGGCGGCGCGCGATCTGTTCACCGACGAGGTGCAGCAGATCGTTATCGACGACCGTGAGCAACACGGCAGGTTGTGCCGCTTCGTCGAGATGTTCATGCCCGGTCGGGTCAAGGACATCAAACTCTATTCCGGTGACGAGCCGATCTTCGACGCCTACGGCATCGAGGACGAGATCAAACGCGCCCTCAGCCGCAAAGTACCGCTCCCGAGCGGCGGCTCCTTGATCATGGATCAAGCCGAGGCGCTGACGGCGATTGACGTCAACACCGGGCGTTACGTCGGCAAGGGCAGCAAAGATCTCGAAGAGACGGCGCTCAAGACCAACCTCGAGGCGGTCGACGAGATCGCCTACCAGTTGCGGTTCCGCAACATCGGTGGGCTCGTGATCCTCGATCTCATCGACATGGAGAAGGCCGACAACCGCGACAAGGTGTGGCGCGCCCTCGAGCAGAAGCTCGCCAAAGACAAGGCCAAGACCACGATCAACCGCATCAGCGAGCTCGGCCTGATCGAGATGACGCGCAAGCGCACCCGCGAGAGCCTCGGGCGCATCATGCACGAGCCGTGCTTCTACTGTGACGGCACCGGCAACATCCAGTCGCGTGAGACAATTGCGTACGAAATCCTGCGTCAGATCCGGCGTGACCGCAACCTGCTGACGGGTTACTCGGTTCGCGTGTTGGCGCACCCGGCCGTCGTCGACTTCCTCAAACACGAAGCCCGCGACGCACTCCAAGATGCCGAGCGCCGTTACATGCGTCGCATCGAGCTCGTGCCGCGCCAAGAGTACCACATCGAGCAATACGACCTGCAAGGGAGGTAGCCGTGACTAGTGGACGTCAAGAGCATCGCCTAACGATAAACAAGGAGTTCGACTCGTTCGACCAGTTTATCCAGGAGTACGTGACGAACATCTCCCAGAGCGGAGTCTTCATCAAAACCAAG
>CBINDO010000379.1:0-7229 GCA_966249405.1 uncultured bacterium
GCGCCTGGCCGAGCGGGGCGTAGACGATCGTCGAAGGCGCGTTCGGCAGTCGCGCCGGGTTGCTCGTCGGCATCAGCGCCGGTGCAGCAGCCAGCGTCGCCTACGACCTGGCTCGAGAGCTGGGCCCGGACGCCAACGTGGTCGTGGTGCTGCCGGACACTGGTGAACGCTACTTCAGCCTCGACGACTACTTCAAGACGGCTTGAGCGCGCACTATGGCTCTACGTTTGGAAGCGGCGGCAGCTCTCACGGACAAGCGCGTCCTCGTCGTCGGCGTCGGTGGTTTGGGTTGCGCGAGCCTGGCAGCGCTGTCAGAAGCACGCATCGGGCGGTTGATCTTGGTCGACGAGGACACCGTGGACGAGACGAACCTGCACCGTCAGGTGCTCTATCGTCCAGCGGACGTCGGCAGGTCGAAGCTCGAGGCCGCACGCGACTCGCTGCTGCGCCGGGGTGTTCACCCAGAACGCATCGAGTTGCGGCGTGGTAGGGTCCTGCCGGACAACGCGCGAGCGTGGTTTCGCGACGTCGACCTCGTTTTGGAAGGTGCCGACAACTATGCCACCAAGTTCCTGGTGGCCGACGCCTGCTACCTGGAGCAAAAGCCGGTCGTACACGGCGCCGCGGTCGGGTGGAACGCGACGGTGTTTCTCGTGTCGCCCGCCGGGCGCCCATGTTACCGCTGCCTGTTCGAGGATCTGCCCACGGCGGCCGGAGGTAACTGCGACAGCGTCGGCGTGCTCGGCCCAGTCGTTGGCATCGCCGGCGCACTCATGGCCGACCAAGCGTTGCGTTGCCTCGCCGGCGAAGGCGTCGGTGGAGTGATTCACACCTTGGACGGCAGGTCCGGTCGGCTGCGGGCGGTGGGCGTGCGGCCTCGAAACGGCTGTGACCTATGCGGCCAAGCGGCGCGCATCGTCGATACGTCGTGGCAACAGTACGACGCGCCGAGTTGCGGCGTCGGTTGACTTCGAGCCGTGCTTTGCGCGCACGAACCCCGGCAAAAGTGTCCTCGGTGTGAACGGCTTTTCCTGCTCCCGCGCCGGGCGGGCGTTTGGACATCAGCGGAAGCCGTGCTTTATCGGCCTTCGCCGCGCATCTCCCCTTGAAATCCAGAGCTTTTGCCGCAAGAAACCCCTTCGACATTTGGAGTCCATCATGAGCGTCAACGTCCGTATCCCCACCCCTCTCCGCACCCTCACCGCTGGTAAAGAAGCCGTCGCCATTGCCGGCAACACGGTGGGCGAAGTCATCGATAACCTGGAGACAGCCCATCCGGGCATGAAGGAACGCTTGGTCGATGACAAGGGCGTGCGTCGCTTCGTCAACCTGTACCTGGGCGACGAAGACATCCGCTTCCTCGACGGTCTGCAGACTGCGGTCAAAGCTGGCGACGAACTCAGCATCGTTCCAGCCATCGCGGGCGGCTGATGCTCCCCTTCGAGGATCGGTTCACCCGCCAGCGGCAGCTGCGCGAAGTCGGTTTGGCGGGTCAAGTGCGCCTCGAGGCGTCCGCCGTCGTCGTCGGGTACGGCGTCGCGGATTCGGTGGCTGCCGACTACCTCGAACGCGCGGGCGTGCAGGTGACGCGTGACGCCTCCCTCGAGTTGGTGAGCGGCGCCTGTGCCGAGTCGCGGGTGGCCGCCACGGCGTGCACATTTTTGGGTCCGGCGAACTACCTGGCAGGTGCCCTCACGGCGCTCAACCACGTGCGATCGGTTCTTGGTTTGGACTACAACGGGTCCGCTTCGAAAGACCTGTTGAGCGAGTCGGGGCGCGACGCACCGAACGAGGCGAAACAATCATGATTGCGGGTCATCCTTCCGGACGTTTGGTTCGTTCGCGCAAACTCGAATCGCTGGTCGAAGCAGTCGGCAACACGCCGATGATTCGGCTCGACCGTATCGGTAGGTCAGCGCCAGGCGTCGAGATCTACGTCAAACTCGAGTTCGCCAACCCTGGCGGCTCGGTCAAAGATCGCCCGGGCCATCGCATGGTGACGGAGGCGCTGCGGACCGGGGCGCTCACGAGCGACAAGGTTCTGATCGACGCGACGAGCGGCAACACCGGCGTTGCCTATTCGTGGATTGGCGCCGCCCTCGGGATCAAGGTCGCGCTCGTGATGCCAGCGAACGTCAGCAAGGCGCGCAAGGACATCACCCAAGCATTCGGTACCGAGCTCATCTTCAGCAGCCCGATGGAGGGCTCGGATGGCGCGATCCGCAAGGTGCGCGACCTGGTCGCCAAGAATCCCGACAAGTACTTCTACAGCGACCAATATTCGAACCCCAACAACCCGCTCGCCCACTACTACGGAACCGGCGTGGAAATTTTGGACGCCGTCGGCGACCGGATCACGCACTTCGTGACCTCGCTCGGCACCAGCGGTACGGCCATGGGCACGACGCGACGTTTGCGTGAGCACCATCGGCCGATCAAGTGCGTCGCCGCCGAACCTGCCGAGGCGCTGCATGGGCTGGAGGGGCTCAAACACATGGCGTCCTCGATCGTGCCCAACATCTACGATCCGAAGGTGCCCGACGAGATCTTGCCGGTAAAAACCGAAGACGGTTGGGACATGGCCGAACGTTTGGCACACGAGGAAGGGCTACACGTTGGACATTCCAGTGGAGCCAACGTTTGGGCCGCGCTGCACCTTGCGGAAGGGCTGAGCAAGGCCGGGCAAACCGGGTGCGTAGTGACGATCGCGTGCGACCGCAGCGACCGCTACTTTGCGCCCATGAAATGGGAACAACACTACATTTGGTGAGACGTTATGAGCGACTGGGTTTCGGGCAATCTAGACATCGCGCGCAGCGCACTCGGCGTCGTGGAAAAAGCGGCGGTAGCTGCGTATGGCCGCAACGAAGAGGCGTGCGGGTTCTTGAGCGGACCAGCGTCGACTCCCCTGCTCTGCTCGGACGCGACCGAGATGGAGAACCTGGCCAACAAGTACCACCAAATCGACCCCGAGGGACATCCTCGCACGGGCCGGGAGTACTTCAAGATTCATTCGCTCAAGTTCGAAAAGGCGCTCGCCGCGGGCGAGGCCGCGGGCACGCCAGTCAAGGTATTCTTTCATAGTCACCTCGATTGCGGCGCCTACTTCAGCAAAGAGGACGCTGCGAGCATGACCAACGGTGGCACCGGCGCACCGGCTTACCAACTGGCCTACCTGGTTACCGCGGTAGATCTCGGGGTCGTGACGGCGCACAAGCTGTTCATTTGGGACGGGCAGTCGAAGTCGTTCGTCGAGAGCCCCTTCGAGATTGTCGACTGACGCGTGGTCGACTAAGTCGCGTTCATGGCAGGACTCAATCCCCACCAGCACAAGGCTGTTCACACCCTCTCGGGTCCTTTGCTGGTGCTGGCTGGTGCTGGGTCGGGCAAGACCCGTGTGATCACGTTCCGGATCGTGGAATTGATCCAAAGCGGGATCAAACCAAGTCGGATCTTGGCGGTAACCTTCACGAACAAGGCCGCCAAGGAGATGAAACACCGCGCCAGCGAGTTGCTGGGGAAACGCAAGAAGAAGGGCGAAAGCCCCGAGATCTCCACGTTCCATTCACTGTGCGTGCGCGTGCTGCGGCGCCACATCCATCGGCTCGGCTACCCGAAGGATTTCCCAATCTACGACGCGGGCGATCAAGAGAGCCTCGCCCGTCAGGCTTTGCGCGACATCCGTGTCGGCGCCGAGAAGCTGCGTCCCGGCGATCTGATGTCGCAGATTGGCGCCTGGAAAAGTCAGGGTATTCGGCCCCGCCAGGCCCTCGAGCTGGCCAAAGGCGACCGTGAGGAGCTGGCGGCGAGCGCGTACGTCAAGTACCAGGAGGCGCTCAAAGCGTGCGGGGCCGTCGACTTCGACGACATCTTGTTGTGCACCGAGGAACTGTTCGAGACGTTCCCCGAGGTGCGGTTCGCAGAGGCATCGCGCTTCGACCACCTACTGATCGACGAGTACCAAGACACGAACGGCCTTCAATACCGGATCGTCAAGGCGCTCGCGGAACGCCACCGCAACATCTGCGTCGTGGGCGACGACGATCAATCGATCTACGGGTGGCGCGGCGCCGAGGTAACCCACATCCTCAACTTCGCCAACGATTGGCCTGACGCTACCGTGGTGCGGCTCGAGGACAACTACCGTTCGCGTGAGGCGGTCCTCGAGCTCGCCAACACTCTCATCCGCCACAACTCGACGCGCCATCAGAAGGTGCTGCGCGCTGCCCGCAAAGGCGGAGAGGTGCCGCGCGTGTGCCGCTTCGAAGACGAGACCAACGAAGCCGAGCAGATCGTGCGTGAAATCGCCGGCCTCGTGCAGAACGAAAACAGCGAGGAGCGCGTCAAGCCGAGCGACATCGCGATCCTGTTTCGCACCAACGAGCAGCCGCGCGCGTTCGAGGTCGAGCTCCGACGCTACAAGATCCCCTACGTCATGGTTGGTGGGATGTCGTTCTTCGATCGCAAGGAAGTGCGCGACGTGCTCGCGTACCTGCGCGTCATGGCGCAGCCGCGCGACGAGGTGAGTCTACTCCGCATCATCAACACTCCGCCGCGCGGCATCGGCGCGCAGTCGGTCCAGACGATGCTCGGCATCGCGGTCGAAAAGGGCCTACCGTTGTGGGAGGTCCTCCCCGAAGCGAAAGAAAACGGCGACATTTCCGAGGCGGTGAGCTCACGCATCGAAGAGTTCCGGACGTATCTGGAGACCACGCGTGAACGTCTCACCAAAGAACCCATCACCAAGGTGGTTCGTGAGATGCTCGACCATACGGCCTATAAAAAGGAGCTCGAACGCGTCTACAAGACGGGCAGCGAGGTCGACGCGCGTTGGGCGTGCGTCGAAGAACTCGTCAACTCGATCGCGATCTACGAAGAACGCACCGCCGAACCCACGCTGACCGGCTTCCTCGAGGAAACGACGCTCGGCGGTCGTGAAGAAGGTCGCGACGAAAAGGGCAAGAAGCAGGAACACGCGGTCACTCTGATGACGCTCCACAGCGCCAAGGGACTCGAGTTCCCGCGCGTTTACATGGTGGGTATGGAAGAAGGGATCCTGCCCCATCAACGCTCACTGCTCGCGGGTTCTGCCGCGATCGCCGAGGAGCGTCGCTTGGCCTACGTAGGCGTGACGCGTGCGCAAGATTTCTTGACCTTGTCGCTCGCCAAACAACGGATGAAGTGGGGTAAGCCCCGTCCCACCATCGTCAGTCGGTTCTTGCTCGAGATGCGTGGCGAGACCGAGAAGGCGAACAAGGCGGCGGCTGCTGCCGAGCAAGCGCTCGTCATCAACGCGCCAAAAGAGCCAGACCCCGCGGAGAAGGGCGCAAAACCGAAGAAGAAGGTCTCCAAGCGGCCCATTGCACCGGGCGCCAAACCAAAGGCGAGCGCCTCCAAACCAACGCGGGCCGCGTCCAAGCAAGCCGCCGTTGGGCGCTCCACGCGTCCTGGTGTGCCTCCCAAACGGTAACCATGTTCGCTCGACCTGGGTTGTTTTTGTTTGGGCTCACGGGGGGCGTCGCCTCCGGCAAGAGCACGGTGGGCCGCTTGCTGCGCGAACGTGGCGTCCACGTGATCGACGCCGACGACTTGGCGCGCCGCGCGGTGTTGCCCGGACAACCCGCACTCGCCGAGATCGCCCTCGCGTTCGACGGCGTCGTGGTCGACGGCCAGCTCGACCGTGCCGCGCTCGGCAAGCTCGTGTTCGCGGACGCAAGCGCGCGTTCGCGTCTGAACGCCATCGTGCACCCGCGCGTCGCAGGGTTACTCCAGCACGAGCTCGACCAAATTTCCGTCGGCGTTGGGCAGCTCGAACTCGCTTGTTACGAAGTGCCGCTGCTGTTCGAGAACGCGCTCGACGCGTGGCTTCGACCCACGGTGCTCGTCGCGTGCGACGAAGCGGTGCAAGTGACCCGCGCCATGGCGCGCAACGGCTGGACCCGCGAGCACGCCCTCGCCCGCATTGCCGCGCAGATGCCGTTGAACGAGAAGCGGAAGCGCGCCGACTACACGATCGAGAACTCGGGCGACATGGACGCACTCGAACGCAGCACCGAACGCACGCTGGCGGCCCTGCATGCCGCTGCACGCCAGAAAGGGCTGCCCGAGTAGTGGACAATCAACAACCGAACGGCGCGCCTCGAAACAACACCAACATCGCCAAGTCGGCGGCCAAGGGAGCGTTGGCATTGGCGATCGGAAGGCCGATCAGCGCCGCCATCGCGTTCCTCGGGACAGTCTGGCTGGCTCGCTTGCTCACGCCGACCGAGTTCGGCGTCGTCGGGATGGTTCAGGTCTTCCTGCGCTTCGCCGAGGTGTTCCGCGAGATGGGCCTCGGCACCGTCGCGGTACAGCGCGAAGATCTCTCGCACGAGAAGCAGTCCACGCTGTTTTGGATCAACGCCGTGGCCTCGGGCTCGATCGGTGGGACATTCGCCGTCTGCGGGCCTTTGCTCGCGAACTTCTACGACGAACCGCTCGTCGCCCCGCTCTCGGTGCTCGCCGGCATCGCGTTCGCGCTGCAAGGGTGCGCCGTTCAACACCAAGCGGTTCTCCGACGGACGTTTCGGATGGGCACCATGGTGGCGATTCAAGCTGCAGCCCTCGCCGTCGGGCTCGGTAGCGCCGTGGTATTCGCGCGAGCCGGCGCGGGCGCGTACGCGATCGTCGCCCGCAACGTGATCGAAGCGGCGCTCATTTTGGCTGGGTTCTGGTACTTCTCGGGGTTTCGCCCCGGACGCCCCGGCCGCATCAAGGCGTTGACCTCGGAGCTCCGGTTCGGAGCTCACCTGACGTTGTCCAACGTCATGACGTACTTCTCGCGCCAAGGCGACAACCTCATCGTCGGTAAGTTCTTCGGTCCTACGGCGCTGGGTTTGTACGCCAAGGCGTACGAAGTGATGTTGTTGCCGCTCAACCAGGTGACGCGACCGCTGTCGAGCATCGCTCTGGCGGCGCTCAGTCGGCTCACGTCCAACGACGAGCAATATGCGCGGGCTTACTTCCGGATGGTGGACAAGGCGCTGCTGCTCACCACGCCGATGGGTGCGGTGTGTATCGGCTGTCCCGAACTCGTGGTCCGTGTGCTGTTGGGTAGTGGCTGGGAGGAGGCCGCGGCGATACTGCGCGCGCTGGGTGTCGTCATGTTGATCCAGCCGCTCACCAACACGATGGCCTGGTTGCTCACCTCCCAGGACAGAAGCAACGAGATCTTGCGCATGAGCGTCGCG
>CBINDO010000380.1:0-7181 GCA_966249405.1 uncultured bacterium
TCGGAGAGCACCGCCAAGGGTCGCCTACGCAGCGCTCGGAAGGCCTTCGACATCGCGCTCAAGCGCGAACTAGCGCGCCGGAGCTCAGGACATTTATGACTTCTTCCGAAGATCTCAGCCGCGAGGCAAAACTCCTCTTGCGCCAAGCTCGAGGCGGGGACCGAACGACGCGTGCAGAAGTGTCGGATTCCGTCGAGCGTTTCCGTCGCATCAACGCTCCTCGCGTCGAGTTGCAGGCGCTGCGATCGGGCCGACCGTCAGCTAGCCGAGCCACACCTTGGGCCGTGCTCGCGGCGATTCTCTCGGGCACACTCGGCGCCTACGCCACGGTGGGACAATCGCTGGGGCTGCCGGTCCCCGAGTGGTTCCCCCATGTCGAAGCATTGCCTTTGCTGAACGATGCCACGGCCACCGTCAACCCCGGAACGCCGCCTCTGCCACAACGCCGGGATGATAGGCTCGGTCGATCGCAAGTCTCCAATGGACGCGCATCTGACGAGGGAGTGACCCGCGAGACAAGCGCCGCAGCGCAGGAGCTCGGCCGCGTTGCAGAAAGTGAACACGCGGACGTTCCGACAGTTTTCCAGTCTGCGCCAGAGTCGAAGCCCGTGCCGGCGCCGCACGTCGCCCTGACGACCCCGGCGCGTTCCAACTCGCGCGGACTGGACACGACGCTCGGTCATGGCAAACCGTCGAGCGCGGCGGCCGTGAGTGACGATGGCCCGACGCACGACGCTCCCGAAGCGGCATCGAGCTCCGCAACGGCTGCGGGAACGTTGGCTCTGGAGGTGCAAACCATCACTGCTGCGCGGGATGCACTCGATGCGGGCAATTGCGCGGCAGCCATTCGTCACCTCGACGCCCATCGTCAGCAGTTTCCGCGAGGCGCGCTGAGCGAAGAACGGCAAGCCTTGTCTGCCATCTGCGAGTGCCGTCAGGGGCGAGGGACTGCATCCGCCGAGGCCTACGTCGGGAGACGCTCGGGGTCCCCATTGGCGCGCCGCGTCGCCACGGAATGCGCACTCGAGACACGGTGACGTTCACCGTCGCCGCGCCCATGCGCAAGTCAGCAACTCACACGCGCGCGACAAGCGACGTCAACCGAATGCGAGCGTCAATGCCAGCGGCGTGGTGACGCTGCCGAGCAGAGTCGAGAGCACGAGGGCGCTGGCTATTGCCGATTGCTGGGCGTCGAAGTGCTGCGCCATCAGATGGACGTTGACGCCCACGGAAAGTGAGCTCATCAGTACGACGACGCGAGATTCGAGCAGCGGCAATTGCAGGATCTCACACAGCGCCCAAGCGACTAACGGTTGTAGAGCTAGCTTCATCGCGCAGATCACGATCGCCGTTGGCCAGCCCTTGCGAACGTCGTAGTGCGCGATGTCGAGGCCCAGCGCGATCAACGCCAATGGGCCAGCGGCTGCGCTGATGCCGTCTAGCGCGCCGCCAAGCGACGTCGGCAGTTCCACGCCGAGCAGAGCCACGAGCACGCCGCACGCGATGCCCACGACAATCGGACTCGAGCCGACCTTCCACAGCGTTTTCCGGAGATTGGCCCAGTTGACATCCCCTTGGCGCGCGGTCTCGACGGCGAACGTGACCAATGTCCACAGGGTGACTGCGTTGAAGGTCATGATCCACGCCACGGCCGGCATGGCGACCGAGCCGATCAGCACGTGCACCAACGGCACGCCCAAGAGCCCGTTGTTGGAAAACACCGACGCGATGCCAACCAGAGCCGAGTCGGCCTTGCTCACGCCCAATACGAGTCGCGCCGCGGTCCAACCCGCTGCGAAGACGAGAAGGCAGCTGCCGAAAAACGCCATCAGCAGGCGCGGATCGGCGGGCGTCTCACCACCCACCCGGCTGACGGCACGAAAGAGCAAGACGGGCAACGGCACCGCGAAGACGAAGCGATTGAGCAGCGTCGTCCAACGCCGCTTCCACGGCAACACCGCGGCCACGAGTGCCCCGAGCAACACGAGGCCAAACAGCGGAGCGGAGAGCCGTAGAAGCTGCAACAAGACCATCGCGCGCGGGGTGTAGCGAGCCGCGCCCGAGCCCACAAGCGAACGGTCCGCTATCCACTCATCGGGCGTGTTTGGGTGCGGCGAGCCCTGCCGCGCCGCTCGCTGTCGCCTCGTGCGGTATCGACGACGGTGGGAATGCGAAAAGCCGAGCCCGGGGGCTCGGCTTTTCGCATTTGCGCGGTGATGCGCTGGCCTAAGGGACGCTCGTCACGGGACGAGGAAGAGCTCACCGAGCGTCGCGCCACTCACGGTGTTGTCCGTGACCAGAGCGGCGTTTGCCTCACCATCCAAGCGGACGCCATATCCCGCGATGTCGTTGAAGGTGCAGTTCTGAACCGGAACCGCGGCGTCGAGGTAGATGGCGGCGCTGTCCTCGGGATCCGCCGGGTTACCCGCGTGTTCCACGACGACGTACTGGAGCGCCGAATTGGTCGTCACGTTCAGCTCGACCTCGAGGCCGCGCCAGGAACCGGCCGAAGCATCCGTGCCGGTGAAGACGATGGGGTCTTCCTCGGTACCGACCGCGGTGACCGTTGCGGCGCCGCTGTTCCAACCGAAGGTGATGAACGTGTCGGCGCTCATCTCGAAGTGGACGCCGGGTTCGATGGTGATCGACGAACCGTCGACGACGTACTGGGAGTTCAGGACTCGATAGGGCACGCCCAAGTCAGCGACCGTGCCTTCGGTGTCGTAGGTGTCGCCCTCGACGGCGATCACGTCGTCGCCGTTACCGGTGTAGCTGCCGCCCTGGGGCAGCGTCACGAGCGCGTTGGCCCCAGCGACGGTCAGGGGAATGCCCTCGGTTCCGGTGATGGTGAGATTTGCAGAGTCGGGGTCCAGGCCTTGTGCGCCGATCAGCGCACCCGTCTCGTTGTCTTCCAACGTGACGTTGTCGAGAGTGATCGCGGAACGGACCGAAAGCGCGGGATTCTCGTCGCCGCCGCCTTCGCGAACGGTCAGGTACGATATGTTCGAGTTGGTCCGCACGTTGATGCCCACGAGTAGGCTACGCCAGAAGCCGGCTTCGTCTGCTTCGCCCTGGAAGACGACGGGGTCGGTCTCGGTACCGTTGATGAACAACGTTGGGTCCGAGCTGTTCCAACCCACCTCCATGAACGTGTCCGCAGAGAAGCGGTAGTCCACGCCAGCCTCGATGGTCAGCTCTGCGCTACCGCTGACGTACAGCGACTGCGCCTGCAAGTAAGGAATGCCGACGTCGTGAATGGTGACCGAATCGTTACCCTCGATCGAGTCGAAGTCGACCACCACGGACTGCTCAAAGTTGTCTTCGAAAACGCCGCCCAACGGGAAGTTGGTGAGCCCACCGGGACCGGTCAAGCGTACCGCAGCGTCGAGCGAGCCGTAGACCGACAACTTCTCGCTGTCGTCGGCGAAATCGCGCGCCTCCACGCCGACGTTGCCCGAGTCGACGACCTGCAGGTTTTCGACGTGCACGTCGGCGTTCAAGAGCACGGCCGCGACGTCCGCGCCGGCGTCCGATACCAACACGTTCTTGAACGTGCTGTTCGAGGTGACGTTCGGGCCAAAGATGACTTGGCGCCAGTAGCCAGGCTCCGACTCTTCGCCGCAAATGGTGATCGGAGCAGCTGCAGTGCCCTCCGCGAAGATGCTCACGGCGCCACTGTTCCAGCCGAACTCGAGCATCGAGTCGACGGCCATGATGATCTTGGTGCCCGGCTCGATCGTGAGCGACGCACCGTCCATGACATAGATCGTCTTGTCGACGTAGATCGTCCCGGACCAAGTCACGTCGCCGGTGACTTCGTCGTCTTCGATCACGGTCGCCCCATCGACGTCGCGGCTACCGCACCCGAAACGATCAGCGACGACTCCGCCGTCCCCTTCACCCCCAGCGTCCGCCTCGGACGCGCCGCCGTCGGCGTCCAAACCGACGTCGAGGGTGTCCGCCTCCTCCGACGTAACCTCGCCTTCGGTCGTCTCACCGCCGGCGTCCTCGTGGTCCACGTGTTCGCCCGCGTCGGTGTCGGGCGTGGGCGAGCGGCCCGAGTCCTCCGTGTCGTCTGCGGGCGATTCAGTGACGTTCACGGTGCACGCAGAAAGCATGCCGATCGCGATCCAACAGCTCAGAGCATTCGTACGGGTTGCAAAGGTGCGCATAGTCTAGTTCCAACTCCTCATGGTCCAACTGCTTGTCCCGTGCCGTCGCGAGCGAACCAAAAGGCTCACGCTAGGGCAGAGGGACGCAGAGTCTGCCCTCTAGGTACGTCGCGCGCCAAGCCTTCTACCCTCGGACGCGAGATTTTTGCGCTGCAAGGGTGATTGCGGCCGCGCCGACACCTGCGGATTTTGACTACGTTTGCGCCGAGTTGGGGCAATCGACCGCCGCCCTGGCCCGACGCGTGCAACATAAACCCACAAAAGCCACGGATCGATCCTAACCCCAAAGTTGGTTCAGTTGAACCGAACTCTGCAATGGCTCAGTCCCACCGGCTGATAGTCTACCGCACAAGTAGCGATTCGAACGCCCTCACACCTGGGGCGGCGGCAATCGCGGTAAGCTCAACACAGCCGAACCGTGGGTCCAAGCGCCACACTGCTCAACGTCCGACGCGGAAATAGATGCCGTCGCCCGCAACGAGCGCGGTCGGTTGATTCTTGAGGTTCAGACCGAGCGGCCCCAATACTTCGGCGTCGAAGTATAAACCCGCGCCCCACCCTTCGACACCACCTACGCCGTGACACGCAGCCTCCACGAGCAACGCCTTGCGCAGCGGTTCGCTGGGAAGTGAAACCTCGGCGAGCTGGTAACCGTCCCCGTTCGACAAGCTCACCTCGGCCGTGTCTTCGGCCTCCACCCATCGGCCACCGTACGTGAGGATACCCGCCGTAACGACATCTTGCTCCCGCAGGCGGTCGCGAAGTGAACGCACGAACGCAACTACGGTCGGCTTCTCGTCGCCGTCGGGAAACTCCAAGTATAGAGCATGACCCAGAAAAACAGCGTGGGTGCAGGGCGCCGGCGGGGCCGCCGCCAGGGCGCGTCGACACGCCTCCCGAAACACACCGAATCGCGCCTGGAAGGTCTCGGTTCCCTCCGACTGGTACTCGTCTTCCTCGATCGCCACGTAGGAGATCAGCGCGCCAAAGGCATTCTCGTCGATCACGGCGCGCGGTTTGTCACGCTCCGGGGATCGGGTTCAACGCCTAAGACTCCACTCGCGGCCGGTCGGGCCCGAACCCGCGCTTTTGACCCCACCTTCCCCGTAATTGCACTTGGTCGCCAGCGGCGACTGGGCTAAACCGCCTCGACGATGGATTCGCTCCAGACCGCCCCAAGCTTAGTCTTGGCCGCATATTCGGAAGACCTGATCCGGGGTCGTCGCGTGGTGGTGTTTGGGAACGCGCTCTCCGGGCTGGCAGAAACCCTGGTCGAGCGCGGTGCGCGCCTGATTCACGTCTACGACGAAGATCCGACGCGCGTCGCCGAGGCTGCCGCACGCAGCACGAGCGCGAGTGTTTCTTTCGCACCGCTAGCGCCGGGCGGCATCGCCGCACGTGATGGCGCCTTCGACGTCGGATTCGTCGAGGAGCTGGCCGCCGCCGCCGATCCAGCACAACTCGTGACGCGCCTGCGTCGCGCGCTCAGCGCGCGCGGCATCGGCTTCGTGTGCACGGTCAACTCGGACGTCTCACCGCTGTGGCGCGCGACCAAGAACGTCGCGAGCGCACGCGGCGCGCTCAGCTACTACGAACTCTACGACCTCGTCGCCACCCAGTTCGACGAGGTGCGCATGGTGGGACAAACGCCGTTCGCGGGCTACGCGTTGGCCGACTTCAGCCCGGACACGGAGAGTGAATTTTCGATCGACACGGGCTTCGTTCCAGGCGGCGCCGAGGAGCCCGAGCGCTACGTGGCCGTGTGTAGCCACTTCCCTGTCGCGATCGAGCCGTTCTGCGTCGTGCAGATGGAGGCCGCGCGGTTAGTGGGGCGCGATGCGTCCGTCGACCGGCCCGTGCCCAAAGCCAAGCCGCCAGAGGTACTCCAAACCCCTCAACTGACGGAGCTCCGAGCCGAGTTGGCCGAAGAGCGTTCAGCCAAGGCCAAGCTCGAACAGTTGCTGCGCGACGTGAACGACGAGCTCAAGCGTCGTGACGAGTGGGTGAGCGAACTCGAGAGCCGCGCCGCAACCGCCGATGAACGCGCCGACGCCGCCGAGGCGGCCCTGGAGCGGCTGAGCGCCAAACAACGCGCGCGCGCCGAGGAACCGCGCCCCGCCGTGGACAACAGCCATGAGCTGCGGGACCGCGAACGCAAACTCACCGAAGCGATTCGCAAGCTCGACGAACACGGTCAGGAGCTCGCGACGCGCGCGCGACGGATCTCGGAGCTCGAAGGTACCGTCGCCGAACTCGAAAACACCAAGGTCAAGCTGGAGCAGGCAAAGACGCGTGCCGAAGAGGCGCTGTCGGAAGCCAGGGCCAAACTCGTAGAACTCGAGCAGGCCGCCTCCCGACACGCGCACGCGGAACGCGAGATTGCTGACCTGCAAACCACAGTCACCGAGCTGCGTGAGCAAGTGGCCAACCTGCGCTCCGATCTGCATCTCGCCGGTCAAGAGATAACTCGCGGCGAGGAACAGCTGACGACCCTGGGCGCGACCGTGAAGCAGCTCCGAGTCGACCTAGCCGACACGGAGCGGTTTGCAGCGCTGTTGATCGCAGAGCGTGAGACACCGTCGGCGGACGTGGTGACCAGCGTGGCAGCCCCGTTCGAAGCCGAGATTGCGTCCGAGGTCACCGTTCAGAGCGTGACTCCCGTCGCAAACTCCGAGATTCGCGCGATGGATGAGGTTCCCAGTCTGCCGACCTACAGCTTCACCGAGCGCGGCTCCGTCGACGTCCTTCCTCCCCCATCCACACCCGGGGACGAGCGACGCGCGCTCGCGGACGCACGCGCTCGTGAAGCGGAGCTGCAAGCGGCGCTGCAATCAACGCGCTGGACGGTCGAGGAGCTCGAAGCGCGCTTGGCGGAGAAGTGCAACGAACACGAGCTGCTCGAGCGCTTGTATCGCGCCGAACACCAGCTTCAGCGTCAGGCGACGCTGCTGGCACAATACGAGCGCGAAGCCCGAGAGACGCCGCCCGCCGCGGGTTGAACCTCGGCAG
>CBINDO010000381.1:0-7168 GCA_966249405.1 uncultured bacterium
CTACGGGATGACGCCGGACGGGTGCGTCAAGTGTGGCAAACACGAGGTCCCGGACGCGACCGGGTGCGTCTGTGAAGAAGGCTACGCCAAGAGCGGTACAGATACGGCCTGCACGAAAGTCGAAGCGCCACCACCAGCGGCGTCGAGCGGCGACCTCGCCGGCGCAGACGGGGGTGCCGAGTCAGCCGAGCCAACAGGTGGTGGGACAAACAAGCTATCCGCCGAAGGAGAGGGAACCGCATGCACCGGTGACGAGGAGTGCAGCGCGTTTCCCGACGCGAAGAGCTGCGATGCGTTCGTGATGGCTTGCTCGATCAAGAACTGCACCATCGATCCCAACAACTGCCCAGACGAATACGTGTGCTGCGATGTCTCGGCGTTTGCACCGGGCGCGCCCAACGTTTGCATCAAAGGTGGCTGTCCGACGTTCTGAGTCGCGTCGATAGGAGCATGACATGTTGAAACACAGTATACTTGGGCTTCTCATCACCAGCGCTGCATCGGGCTTGGTGGTACCAGCAAACGCGCAAACCCCAACGGCCGCGGCTCAGACGCCGCCGCCCACCCCGCAACCGGCACCGGCCGTGGAGACGCCTCCCGTTGCGGCCAGCGCAGCGCCCGTCGAGTCAGTCTCACCGTCACCTCCGGCAGCGGACCCGGCGGCAGCCGTGCCCCCGACTGCGCTTCCCGCGGACGCTCCCGCTGCTGCCGGCTCGGTCACACCGACTGAGACTGAGCCGCCGCCGGTCGGGGACGCACCGGCGCCCCCAGAGCCGGCGACGACCGATGCCAGCGCGCAAAGCGCGGAGGAAGCCGCTGCGCTCGCGATGCTGATGGGCGACAGCTCTCAAACCGAAGCGCCCGAAGACGAGTACAACCTGGGCTTCTACGGTTTCGCCGACTTCTCGGTGCAGCGCTACGTCTTCAAGAGTTTCGACGGTTATCCACCATCGTTCTCGGTGGGACGCCTCAACCTCTACTTCGGCGGCGAGCTCGGCGACAATTGGCGCACGCTCACCGAAGTCCGCTTCAGCTACCTGCCGAACGGCAGCTTACCAGCGGGAGCGAACGCCTTCGCTGGCGAAGCTCCTACCAATACGACCGTTCCCGACTACGTCGACTATGACCGGCCGCGGCGCTGGGGCAGCATTCTCATCGAGCGCGCTTACGTCGAGAAGACGATCGACACTTGGCTCAACGTCCAAGTTGGTCACTACCTCACGCCCTACGGTATCTGGAACGTCGACCACGGCTCGCCGGTAATCTTGGGCGTGACTCGTCCTTATGCCGTCGGCGAAGCGCTGTTCCCCGAAAGCCAAACCGGCTTCATGCTGCACGGCACCGAAGCCATCGGGGCTGCCAACGTTGGTTATGTGCTGACGCTATCCAACGGACGCGGTCCGTTCGACACCACCAAGGATCTCGACAAGAACAAGGCGGTTGGGTGGCGACTGAGGGGCAGCTACGACACCGACGCCGGCTTGTTCTCGCTCGGCTACTCGGGTTACCGCGGCGACTACACCGAGGGTTTGCAAACCTGGGCGATCACGCCCGACGGCGGGTTCGAAGCGTCGATCGTCAAAGACGTCAACTACGCCGAGCTAGGAACTGCGTTCGACTTCAGGTGGGAACTTGGGGGCGCAAGTCTGCAATCAGAGTTCATCATGCAGCAGGTGAAGCAGAAAAACGGACAGGTACGCTACCAGGAAGCGTCTCCGTTCGCCCCAGCCGGTCTGCTCCCCGACTATCGCCGGATCGGCGTTTATGGCATCGCCGCGTATCGATTCGACTCACTGATGGGGCTGACGCCCTGGATCGGCACCGAGTATTACGACACGGGCAAACAGCCGGGGTCCTTCTTTCCCGATGGCGTGCACGAGCTGTACGTCGGCCTGAATCTTCGACCCACCCCCCGCGTAGTACTGAAGACGCAATACGTCGGCGTGTTCATGAAGGAAACCGACCGCGCGGACATTCTCAACGGGCAAATTGCGTGGAGCTTCTGATGAGCCAGACAATCACGGAGAATGCTTTCACAACCTCACACCCCTACATCACGTGGTCCTACAAAGGAGCGTGCCAATGAAACGTCGTAGTGCACTTCTATTCTTTGGGTTGGCCCCAGCGGCAATCATCGAAGCCACGTCGAGCATCGCGTGGGCCGGCGCGATCGAATTGGCGGTGGTAGTCGACAAGAACAGCCCCGTCGGCGGTCTCTCGTTCCACGAGCTGAAGCAGCTGTTCAAAGGCGAACGCATGAAGGATCCCACCGGGAACTGGATGGTGCCGATCAACTGCGCCATGGGCAGCGCGGAGCGCACCAGCTTCGACGACCTGGTGCTCGGCATGAGCCCGGACGTGGTCAAGTCGTACTGGATTGACCGCAAAATCCGCGGTCAATCCGGTGCTCCCAAAGAGCTGCCCAGCCCAGCGTTGATCCTGTCCTTGTTGGGCAAGGTTCCGGGGGCCATCTCCTACGTCAACGCCAAGGACGTAGGCAACGCCAAGGTCGTCAAGATAGACGGGCGTTTACCCGGTGACGCGAGCTACGCACTCAAGGGGTGAACACAGAACAAGTGGCAAGAGCCTGGGACCCACCTGCGGGCTCCCGGGCTCTCTCGTTTTGTTCTGGCACCGGCCTCCCTCAGCGGGCGGCGCCCGAGAGTTCCTGAGGGCACGGGACTTCCTTGGACCAGAACTTGGGGTTGTCGGCGACTTGGTACCAATCGACGAACCACAAGCAGCCCTCCTTCAGGTCTGCGAATTTCGCGTCGCCGTAGTTGGAGTTGCAGAGCTCACGCACGCACTCCTTTCGGGCTCCCAGGTCCGCATTGCCCGAACACTGCTTGAGAAAACCGCCATACGCGTTGTCGCCGGCAGGTGCTGGGACCTGTTGGTCGTCGCAGGCGTTGTTGGCTCCCACGCCGCCGCCGGGGATCAGCATGTCTAGCTGGAAGCCCTGCACGTCACCGCCGATGTTGGTGGCCATCACGACCATCGACTTGCCTTTGAGCGCGACCGAGCCGGGGTCGCCGGCGCTGTGTTGACCTTGGCCGGTGAACGTCAACTGATAACACTTACCACACGTCGAGTTGGTGTGAGTGGCCACGAATCCAAAGGACAGGGCGTCGTTGGCGGACCACGGTGCCCAGGAGAAACAGGTGAAGGCGTTGCCGCCCTCGAGACCGTTGCGTTCGTCGGTGACGCCAATGCTGTTTCCGTTGCGGTCGCAGCTCTTGACGGCGTTACCGCCGGCGTTTGCCTGCCAGCCACAGCTGGGTTTCGCGCAATCCCAATAACGCGTCGCGAAGCCATCTCCGCCGCCATTGAGTGGGGGGAACCGGTCGTCTTGGATCGGCTGTTCCGGTTGCTCGGGCTCCTCGGGCATCGAGCTCATGGGTGGTGTGGAATTGTCCGTGCAGCGCCCGCACGTCTTGGCGCAGTAATCGCCGTCGATGAGCCACTGCTGCTCGCAGTTACCCCATTCTTTGCGGGTCGCACAGGTCTGCTCGGGGTCCGGCACGTCGACGCACGGCGGCTGAGAGGGCTCGCTCGGCTGCTCTTCGGCCGACGACATCTCGGAAGCGGGACCGGTCACCTCGTCTGCGCCGGAAGTTCCAACCGACACGACTTCGCCCGTGCTGACGGCAGGATCGTCGTCCGTGGTCGTCGCGGGCGGCGTAACGGGCGGCGGCGCGGGCATGTTCGGAGGTGTCGACGTGGGCGTAACGCCCGTCGGCGGCGTAACAACCGGCGCCGTCGTGGAGGTGGACGTGGTTGCCCCCGTCAGCGCAGAGGTGTCCATGGAACTCGATGTGCCTTGGCTGGAACAAGCCGAGATGAGCGTTACGAGCGAAACGAGGGAGACTAGTTTTCTCATGAAGGTTTCGAGTGTCAGTGGGGATTCACCCTTGAGGTCGGTGCGTCTACCGACGGAATGCGCGAGTGGGTTCAAAGGTAGGGTGATTCCGGTATCAAGTCGACGGTTTAGCGTCGACGGGCGGTGACGGGAGCCATCGCACCCCGTGCGGCTGTACCTGAACGCGTTTGAAGACAGCCTAAACAGTGCGCCACCACCGTTACTGCGAGCGATGGCTTTGGAAATTTCCGGACAATCGGTACGGGGTCGCCGGCAGATCGCAGGCGAATTGCGGCGCGTCATCGCGCTCGAACGCCGACCCCTTCGCGCTGTTGGCACCGGTTGGCAACGGCTGCGGACCACATCGTTAAGCTCGAACCAGCGGTCATGAGGTGTCGACGCGACGCCTCGTACGTTGACGCGCGCCGTTCGAACGTCGCGGTCGAGCGCACGTGAAATGGTTCAAGCTCGACGCGCCGCCGCGAACGCTGGCGGGTGCCTCGCGCCGCAGGCCAGCTTCGCACGCTCCACGCGAGGTCCCGAGGGCCGTGTGATGATGCGCGATGGGCCGGGCTATCTCGGTGTGATCAGGGTCTTGGCGGCGGCGCGCCGGATCTTGCCGCTAGTCGTGCGCGGCAACGACTGCGGAGCGAGGCACACGACGCGGGTCACCGCGACACCGACCCTTGTCGCAAGCATGGCGCGAACCGACTCGGCGACACGTTCGCGCTCCTCTGCCGCACACTCGACGAGCACTATCAGCGTCTCACCGTCATCCGTCGCGTGATTGACGGCTGCCGCGCGTCGGACGCCGCTCACCTGCTCCGCCCAATGCTCGAGCACGTGAGGATCGTATTTTCTACCGTTGGCGATCAACGTGTCTTTGATGCGGCCAGTGACGAACAATTGACCGTCGCGGATGAATCCCCGGTCTCCGGTGCGCAAGCCAGACGGTCGAAACACACGCTCGGTTTCGGCGATGTCACCCTCGTAGCCAATACCGAGGCTGGGGCCGTCTACGACGATCTCCCCTCCGGCGCCCTCGGCGACGGCACGCCCCTCGTCGTCGATTATCCGAACGGAATAACCCGGCAGCGGGCTTCCGCAAGAAACGACCGCCAAGCTGGTGGACTCGGGCGCGAGCGCAGCGTCTCCAGTTGGGTTCCGCCGCTCAGCGACGCTTTGCGCAACGCCGCGCGTTTCCCACGATTCGGTATCGAGGCGCACGAGGACGCGCGGACCTCCTGGCGGCGTGAAGGTAACGGCCAGCGTAGCCTCGGCGAGTCCGTAACACGGCGCAACGCTGCCTGGTCGGACACCACACGCCGCAAAGTGACGTTCGAAGGTGGTGAGGACGTGTTCCGAAACCGGCTCCGCGCCACACCCCCACATACGGACGCTGGCAAGCTCGAGGCCCGAGGTCGCCACTCGTTTCGTCGCCAACGCGTAGGCGAAGTTGGGTGCGAACGTAATCGTGCCGCGCGTAGCCGTGATCGTTTGCAGCCAAATCGCTGGATTGCGAACGAAACGCGCGGTTGGGACGAAGGTTACCGGAGTCTTGGTCAGCAGCGGTGCCAAGCCGAAGCCGATGAGTCCCATGTCATGATACAGGGGCAACCAAGTGACGCCATGGTCGGTCTGGGATGCGTTCAAACCGTCGACCATGATCGCCCTGGCATTGGCCATCAACGCTCGATGCGAGATCTGGACTCCGCGCGGCTGTGCGGTGCTGCCCGAGGTAAACTGCAGCAAGGCCAACTGCTCGACGTCGAAAGCCGGAGGCTCGATGGCGGCGGCGCAGGGCAAGTGGTCCAGTTCCAGAGTGCGCACCGAGTGGAGCTCACCCAAGCGGGAGGCCAACCCCGCGTCGGTGACGGCGACCTGGACGTCGGCCACACGCAAGATCGCGGTCAATGTCTCACGGTAGGTGTCGAGCCGTCCGAACAACGGCGGCGGGTACATCGGCACCGCCACGAACCCGAACAGCAGGCAGCCGTGGATGAGCGGCAGAAATTCGCCGGGCTCGGACACGATGATGGCGACCTTGTCCCCCACTTCGAGGCCCATTTGCGCCAGCTGACTGCCACGCTCGATGGCCCGCGCCAAAACCGCGTGAGAGTCACGCGCGACGATCCCAGATGGCGTCACGAATTGCTGGCAAGGCACCGCTTCGTCGTGCGCGAGCGCGCGCAGCAGGTCGGCGTAGTTGGCCGGGGTCGTCACCCATGATCGATCTCACACGCGCCAGCGGTTTTCAACCCGCGCTTGCGTTCTCTCCTGTGCTCGGCGCATGATGCTGTCCAGGATGTCCGAACCGGTGCTCGATCCGCTCGCCGCGCTCCAAGCCGCCTTCGACGAGGTGTTGCCGGAGGCGAAGCGCACCTTGTCTCGCGAGGACGACTTGCTCGATCTCGGGATCGGTTCGATTGCGGCTTTGGAGATCGCTGGGGCGCTTCAAAGCCGCTACGACGTCGAGATCCCGGACACCGAATTGTTCGAGCTGAGGACGGTCGGCGATTTCGTTGCCTTGATCGAACGACGTCTGTTGGTCGAACGAGTGAAGGCGGCTGCGCACACTGACTAGGTCCGCGCGGTAGGTCGTCGCGATGGGGGCGCGCGTTTGCGCTGCAACTGACGTCCACGCGGAGCGGGTTCTGCTCTTGGTCTACGGATCGCGTTGGTGGATCCGCCCCAACGCGGGCGCTTCGATGCCAGCGGGGTGAGCCTCGAAGTAGCGGACCAGCGCCTCCAAGTCCGACACTTCGAGGACGGTGCTCGCTTGGCCTTCGAGCCCGGAGTCGTCGCCGCCGCGGGCCATGTAGCTGTTGACGACGACGCGGTAGTGTCCGTCTGCGGCGAGCGCCGCCCCGTTGGACCGCCTCAGCGCCGTGACGTGCCGACCTATCGGGGCCGATGGCGCCCAGTCGTAACTGAACCCGGAAACCTGCAAGAAGCGGGGCTCGGCTCCGACTCGCCACTGCCGTTCGAGCAACTGACGCAGCTGCTGGCCCGTGAGCGTGATCACGACCAACTGGTTTCCGAACGGCTGGACGCTGAACAAATCTCCCCAAGTAATCGGTCCCGCTGGGAGCCCCGTACGAATACCTCCGGGGTTCGTCAAGGCCATGTCTGCCTTGGCGGCGATACGCTGCGCGTCGGCGACGAGGTTGCCGAGCGCCGATTCCCCGTCTCCGTTGAATTCGCGCGGCAGGGCAACATTGGCCTTCCCGACGACGCGGCTGGTCCGGGCCGCGACGAGTGAGTTTGCCGCCGCGACCAGGGCCGCGACATCCGCCTGGGGTTGGTTGC